>JANOTB010000187.1:0-6123 GCA_031416115.1 Gemmatimonadota bacterium | reverse complement strand
GCCGCCCCGCGAGATCGAGCCCGAAGTAGTTGAGCGAGACCTTGGCCGGCGTGCGCTCCGAGAATAGCGTGCCATGCGGGCCGAACCGCACCGCAGCGTTCACTCGATCGATCTGCGTCGTGACCGCGACCTTGGTGCCCGCCTTCAATGCGGCGCCCGTCGCGTCAAAGAAGACCGCGCTCGTCGGGATCTCAAGCTTGAGGAAGGGGATCGACGTACCCTTGAACATGACCTGATGGGTGGAGGCCGTTCCCACCACGACGGCGAAGCTCGTGTCGTAGGTCGAGAGTGCCGGGGCCCAGGCAGCGAATTTGAGCACGGGCGGCGCAGCGGCCGCACCGACCGGCGCGTCGGCGAACGCCGGCGCCGACATCCCCACGGCACCGCGTTCGAGACGCAGGTCGTCAGTCGACGCCAGAGGCGCCGTCGGCTCTGAACAGGCGAAGAGCCCGACCGCAGCGATCGAGATCAGGGCACGGAATGAACGACGAACGATCGGCCGGCTCGACATGTTGAACACCTCAAGTGGTTGTGTAGGTCGCGACCGACGCACAGTCGTTGCTCGCACACACACCAATGGCAGGAACCGTTCCGAGTCGGGAAACGTCGCTATCTGCATTCCGCGCAACGCTTTGCTCGCACTTTACGCGCGAAGGCGATTCCGCAGTGCGTGGTCATTTTGACCATACGAAGGGCGGAACAGCCCGGACCGACACCGATCAGGCGGTCGGTGGCTCGGTCTCTTCGTCCTGATCCTCGCCCGCCAAGAGTCGTCGCAGTCGGCGCGGCGAGATATCAAGTCGTCGAGCGGATTCTGCGCGGTTGCCGCCACACCACTGCACCATCGCTCTGGCAGCTGCAGTGTCGATCTCCGCGAGCGGCGCTGGGAAGGGGATCGGATTCGCGTTACTGCTCGCCGCGCGCGGACGCGGCACGAGCTCAGCGCCGAGCAACTCTCCGGGGGGAGACATGAGCAGCGCGCGCTCGACCGCGTTCTTCAGCTCGCGCACGTTCCCCGGCCAGCCGTGCGCGCTGAGCAACACCTTCACCTCTGGCGTCAGCACCGGGATCGGCAGGTCGTGCTCGGTCGCGAGGCGCGTGAGCAGTGCGTCGGCGATTCGGAGCAGGTCGTCACCGCGGTCGCGGAGCGGTGGGAGTCGGAAGGTCACGCCGCTGATCCTATAGAACAGGTCCTCCCGGAAGGTGCCGTTGCGCACGCGCTCCTCGAGATCCTCGTTCGCCGCGGCGAGCACCCGCACATCCACGCCGCGCGACTTGTTGCCACCCACCCGTCGGATCTGCTTGTCGTCGAGTACCCGAAGGAGCTTCGCCTGCAACGACAGTGGCAGACTGCTCATCTCGTCCAAGAACAGCGTGCCGCCGTCGGCGATCTCGAAGAGGCCCGGCTTGGCCGCATGCGCACCGGTGAAGGCACCGCGCTCATGCCCGAACAGTTCCGACTCTACGAGGTTGTCGGGCAGTGCGGAGCAGTTCACGGGCACGAACGGACCCTCACTGCGAGGACTCGCCGCATGAATGGCGCGAGCGAAGAGCTCCTTGCCGGTCCCCGTCTCGCCGAGGATCAGCGTGCTGGCGTTCCGATGGCGCGAGAGACGCGCAGCCCTCGCCACCTGTTCGCGGAGGATCGGACTCTCACCCACGATCGCGGAGAATGCGGTCTTGTGCACGGACGGTGCGCGCCGAACGCCGGAGGCGGGAGTGGCAGCGACTGAGAGTGGGAGTGCTCCCGCAACGGCGTTCCGGAGGATCTCCACGTCGTCGGGGAGCGCGAAGTAGTCGGCGGCCCCCGCATGCACGAACTGCATCGCAACTCGGCGGGACGCGTCGGACGTGACGACGAAGCATGGCATCCGCGACGGCACTTCGTGGTCGTGCAGCCATTGGAGCGCGTCACGTTCCGCGCCTCCGGCCGCGAGGATCAACACGGCACTCTTCGCGTCGACTACAGCGGCGGCACGGGCCGGCCGCGAGTCGAGTGTGGCCTGCAGGTCGGTCGCGAGATCCGACCAGAAACCCTCGAAGGCATCGGAGAACCTGAGCACGCAGATCGACGGCAGGACCGTCACGATCCAACGCGCCCCATGCGCTCGCTAAGCTCACTGCGCTCAATCGGCCGCCAACGGGTCGTGAGTCCGCTTTGGAGCATGTCAGCGCGGCATCGAGTGGGAATCGAGCATGGGGTCATATAGAAGAGAGTCAATTGTAACCCATGCCCGGTCGACGCGTGGACGAAATGACCATGCTCTGGTCGTTCGGGCCTTGGTCCGCAGTCCATTAAAACCGCATAAAGTGATTCATAGCAACATGTTAGGCATTTCAAGAGCGCGGCCCTGGAAATGCATTGATACGATCTGCAAGGAAAAGATTGGCCAACACGCGCTTTCTGCCCAACCGACGAACCGCACGCACTCGACCGGAGCCAGTCCTTTGCACCACAACAGATCGTTGCAGGGCGGCGAACCTGATCGGAAGCCTGATCCGGAGCCCAGCGCACCCGAGGAGCCCGAGCGGGCGCCTCATGACAAGCGCGGTGGCAACGCGGGCGTGCGCCGCCACCGCCGACCCGAGACTCCACTCGCCGCACAGGGCAACGACAGCGCACTGGCCTTCATGGCGCACGAACTCCGCACTCCGCTCAGTGCGATCATCGGCCTCGCCGACCTGCTGCGAGACTCGCAGCTCTCCGACGACCAGCGCGACATGATCGACATCATGGGCCGGTCGGCGCGCGCGCTGGTGGAGATCGTGAACGGAGTGCTCGACCTCGAGAAGCTGCAGGCCGGCAAGCTCCAGTTGGAACGCCGGACCTTCAGCCCCGGCGATTGCGTTGAGGAATGTGTCAGTCTGCTGGCAGCCTCCGCCGCACAGAAGCGCGTTGATCTCGCCTTCTTCATCGATGAGAGTGTTCCCTCGCTCATCCAGGGCGACGACGTGCGTCTGCGCCAGACGCTGATCAACCTCCTCGGGAATGCGCTCAAGTTCACCGAGGTGGGCCAAGTCGTCGTGAGTGTCACCGCCACACCCTGGGCGGACGACCGGTGCGAGCTGCGCTTCGCGGTCGCAGACTCGGGACCGGGGATCCCGGTCGAGCAGCAGAGCGCGATCTTCGAGCCGTACGCGCAGGCCGACGTCTCCACGAGCCGACGATTCGGCGGTACCGGGCTCGGCCTGCCGATCACCAAGCGACTCGTCACGTTGATGGGAGGGCGACTCTGGATCGAGAGTGAGATCGGAATGGGATCGACCTTCCATTTCACACTGCCGGCCGAACTCGACACCCTTGCCGGTGTCCGGGCCAGAGGCAGGGATGCCGGCCTTGCCGGTCGACGGCTGCTGGTCGTCGAGGACAACCCGGTCGTGGGCGAGCTGCTCGTCGCTGAGCTCCAACGCTGGGAGATCGACGCCACGCTGGTCGCCGATCTGCCGCGTGCCGTGGCCGCGCTCGGCAGCGGCACGTTCAGTCTGGCGTTGATCGACGGGGAGATGCCCGGAGTCACCGCGCGCGCGGTCGCGCTGGCGCTTCGGAGCGTCCCCCGTCACTCCGGCCTTCCGCTGGTGTTGATGACCAGCTTGGGTGTGCGATCCGAAGGAGCAGAACGATCCCTCGACGCGAGAGATGGACGCTTCACGGCCTACGTGACCAAACCGGTGCGGCCCGCGCGCCTGCATGATGCGCTGGTACAGGCGCTCGCCGGCGGACCAGTCGATGCGTCTGCAGCACCGGCAGCTGCACCCGCGCCGCAGCCGCGCACTCCCGAGCTCCGACTGAGCGGGATCCGCGTCCTCGTGACCGACGACGACCCGGGGGTGCGCACCGCGCTCGCACGATCGCTCACGAATGCGGGCGCCGAGGTGCGGACGGCCGAGAACGGTACCGGCGCGCTGAGTGTTGCGCGAGAGTGGAATGCCGACACGATCCTGCTCGACGCGTCGATGCCGGGCATGGATGGGTTCGAGGCCTGCCGCCGACTCAAGGCAGACCCGGCCTCGCGACTCATTCCCGTGATCATCATCACCGGTCTCGACACCACCGACGATCGACGACGCGTGCTGGAGGCCGGAGCGGACGGGATCATCCCGAAGCCGTACGACCGCGAGGAGCTGTTCGCTCGGGTCCGGTCCTGCGCACGGCTCAAGCAGACGACCGATCACCTCGAGCGTGCCGACGAAGTGCTGGTGGTGCTGGCCCGATCGGTCGAAGGGAAGGATCCCAACACGCTCGGCCATTGCGAGCGACTCTCCGACTACAGCGCGCGGCTCGCCGCGCGCATCGGGATGGACGCGGCCGATGTCGACGCGCTGCGGCTCTCGGGACTCGTGCACGACATCGGCAAGGGCGCGCTCCCCGACACGATCCTGCGAAAATCCACCACACTCGACGATCAGGAATGGGCCGCCATGCGGTCCCACCCGGTGGAGGGCGAACGGATATGCAGTGGCGCTCCGGGCTTCGGTCGCGTGCTACCGATCATCCGGCATCACCACGAGAAGATGGACGGCTCTGGTTACCCCGACGGTCTGCGAGGGAATGACATTCCCAAGGCCGCGAGAGTGCTGCAGCTGGTCGACGTGTACGACGCGCTGACGACCGCACGTCCGTATCGGCTGGCGGACTCGCCAGAAGGTGCGCTCGGGATCATGGAGCACGAGGTCGACCGGGGGTGGTGGGACCCTCTGATCTTCTCGGCGTTCCGCGACCTCGTGCGGGAGGATCTGCATGCGAGGCGCGTGAATCGGGGTCCGCGACACTGAAGCATCGATCCGCGCTCACGCAGTGCGAGCCCTTGGCCTCCTGCTGCGTGAGTCCCGCCAAGAGCGGGTTGGCCTACTGCTGCGTGAGTCCCGCCGAGAGCAGGTTGACCAAGAGCCGCATGCTCCCCGGCACCCCAGCCGGGATCTGCCGGAAGAGCGAGAGCGACGTGTACACATACCGACCTTTCCCGAGCGTGGCGTCGAGGATCGCGCCGCGGTTCTGTGGCTCGTCGGGGTCGTTCATCGCCAGCGGCGCGCGGTAACGCGGGTCGATCGTGCTCGGCATGTAGAGTCCGCGCTCCTGCACCCAGCCCTGCCAGTCGGTTGCGCCGATCCGGTTGGGCCAGGTGAGCAGCTTTGAGGCGGCGTCGAGCACGGTCACCGGTGCGTTCTCGAGTGTCACCCGCGCGGCCGGGCGTGTGAGCGTGATCGGGAACGGCATCATCCCCGGGCGCAGCATCTCGAACTGACCGTACTGCACCACGAGCGTGCCACCCTGCCGCACCCATTCCATGAGGCGTGGGTTCTGCGTCGCCAGCTCCGGCTGCGCGTCGTAGGCGCGCGGACCGATCACCACGGTCGTGTAGCGCGAGAGATCGAGGAGCGGCAGTTCCTCGGGTGCGAGCACGGTGATGGGGATGTCGAGACCGTGCAACGACGGAGCGACCGCATCGGACACACCGGTCACGTATGCGACCACGAGCGCCTTGGGCACCGTGACCGCCACCGCCTGCAGGTACATCGCCGACGAGCGGTAGAGCCGAATGGGTCTGATGTGCGGGTAGTCGATCGTGCGGAAGCCGTCGGAGTACACGATCCCTTCCGACGCCGCGCCGATCCCGAACTCGTGCCGCCCCGCCGCGAGCGTCCCGCGCAGGCGCACGAAGATCTCGCGCACCTCGCCCGGCGCGAGCACCACGCTGTCGGGCGCGCCTTCCACTCGGATCCCGGGTGGAAGAAGATACCGCAGCGCGAGACGCCGCTCGCGCACGGTGTGCGACCGCATCGTCAGCCGGATGCGCCGGTCGATCGGTTGCGCGGCGCGCACCCACTCAAGCCCGCGGTCGAGTTCGAGCGTGACCGGCGGCACGCCACCAGTCGGCCGCCATTGCTCACCGAGCACCGGGTCGGCCACGCGGTACATCACCTCTCCTGCGAAGACGGTCGTGATCGTCTGTCCCACGCCGATCGTCACACGCGTATCGCTCAGCCGACGCACATCCTCCGCGACCGAGACGCTTGGCACGAGCGCGGCACCGAACGAGACGAGTGCCACGCCACCCTCCGGCGAGCGATTGTCGGCGAACATCGCGCCCTCGCGCCCGCCGATCCACCAGGGGCGGTGGTCGA
>JANOTB010000186.1:0-1652 GCA_031416115.1 Gemmatimonadota bacterium | reverse complement strand
GAATGGCATCGCCAAACGTGGCGTCGCCGACCAGCTCATGCCAGTGCTCCACGGGGATTTGACTGGTGACGAGGGTGGCCCGTCGCCCGGCCCGGTCCTCGACGATCTCCAGCAGATCGCGGCGCTCCCGATCTCCCAGCGGGGCCAGGCCCCAGTCATCGAGGATGAGGAGGTCGGTCTTGGCGAGTTGCTGCAGCAGCTTGCCGTACGAGCCGTCGGCCCGCGCGCGGACGAGTTCTTCGGCCAAGAGTCGCGGGAGTCGGGCGTAGCGGACGGTGTAGCCTTGGCGGCACGCGCTCTGCCCGAGCGCGCAGGCGAGCCAGGTTTTGCCGGTGCCCGTCGGCCCGACCACGAGCGTGACCTGATGCGCGCGAATCCAGTCCCCGCTCGCGAGCCGCAGCACGCTGGCGCGATCCAGGCCCCGCGTGGCGCGGAAGTTGATGTCCTCGACGCAGGCGTTCACGCGGAAGTGGGCGAGCTGCAGCAGGCGCGTGAGGCGCCGATCCCCGCGCGCGGTGGTCTCGCGTTGGAGCAACAGCGCGAAGCGGTCCTCGAAACTCAGCTGCGCGAGATCGGGGATGCCGCGCTGCTCCTCCAGCGCTTGAGCCATGCCGGTGAGCCGAAGGGAATGCAGGATGGTGAGCGTCTGTTCAATCAGCATGGGTCAGATCCTCAAAGGGGAGGGCGTGGGGAGCCTGAATGGCCTGGCGATAGTATTCGGCCCCGCGGATGTGCGCGTGCGTCACCGGCAAGCGGACGGACGACGGCGGGGCGATCGGCTCGCCGCCCGTGTCGGTGAGCGAGAGTTGATCGACGCCGGTGGCGAGCATCGACTTGACGGAGCGATAACTCACGGCGCCGGTCGCGGTCGCGCGTGCGCAGGCCGCCTCGAGCCGACGCCGATCATATTTCCGCTCCAGCGACAGGAGCCCGAGACACGCGCGGTAGCCTTGTTCCGGGTGCGGGAAGCGGGCGAGAATCGTCTGGACGACCTGGCCCGTGGAGGGCCCGAGACTCTCGCCCCAGCGGACGAGCCGTGAGGGACTCCAGTCGAGATGCCGCTGGTGCGCCTTCGGGCGATGTCCCGGATCGGTCGTCGCTTCCCCTTTGCGCGCGCTCCGCGCATGGGCGGCAATCCGCTTGCCGTCGTGCAGAATCTCCACCGTCGTCGCCGTGAGCCGGACGTCGACGGTCGCGCCGACGAGCGGATACGGCACGCTGTAGTAGTGACTCTCGACCGACAGGTGGTAGTCGATGTTCACCTTGGCTCGGCGCCACACCGCGAGTTCGTACCGGGCCGCCGGGAGTGGACCCAGCGCGGCCCGCTCCGTCGCCTCAAACACACTGCGCCGACTGCCGGCGAGTTTCTGAAACGGTCGGTCGTTCACCTGCTCGCGCCGGACGGCGAGCGCCCGATTCAGTTCGCTGAGGGAGAAGAAGCGCACGTGCCGGAGCGGCGCCAGGATCTCGCGCTCGACGATCTGCACCGCCGTCTCGACCTTCGCCTTGTCGCGCGGCGCCGCCACGCGGGTTGGCAGAATCGCGGTCCGGTAATGCGTTGCGAACTCTTGATACGTCGGGTTCACCACGGGCTCGTAGTAGCACGGCGACCGCACCAGCGCCGACGCGTTGTCCGGCACGAGCAACGCCGG
>JANOTB010000185.1:0-35987 GCA_031416115.1 Gemmatimonadota bacterium | reverse complement strand
CTACGACGTCACCGCGGACGGTCAACGCTTCCTGATGACCCGGAGGAAGGAGAGCAGGGCCGAGTCGCTGGTGCTGGTGCTCAACTGGGCGGCGGAGCTCGAGGCGAAGTCGCCGCGATGAGCGCGATCATCGGTCGGTTGTCTGCGGCGCTGGCCGACCGCTACCGCATCGAGCGCGAGATCGGGCACGGCGGGATGGCGACGGTGTACCTCGCGCAGGATCTCAAGCACGACCGCAAGGTCGCGCTCAAGGTGCTCAAGGAGGAACTGGGCGCGGTGCTCGGCGTGGAGCGGTTCCTCGCCGAGATCAAGGTCACGGCGAACCTGCAGCATCCGAACCTCCTCCCGCTGTTCGACTCGGGTGAGGCGGATGGGTTGCTCTTCTATGTGATGCCGTTCATCGAGGGCGAGACGCTGCGCACGCGACTCGACCGCGAGACCGTGCTCTCGGTGGATGCGGCGGTGCGCATCGCGTCGACGATCGCGCGCGCGCTCGACTATGCGCACCGCCACGATGTGATCCATCGCGATCTGAAGCCCGAGAACGTGATGATGCACGAGGGACAACCGGTCATCGCCGACTTCGGTATCGCGCTGGCGGTCACCAACGCGGGCGGCGCGCGCCTCACGCAGACCGGTCTCTCGCTGGGGACGCCGCACTACATGAGTCCCGAGCAGGCGATGGGCGAGAAGGCGGTCGACCGCCGCAGCGACATCTACTCGCTCGCGGCGTTGACGTACGAGATGCTCGCCGGCGAACCGCCGCACACCGGCCCCACCGCCGCGGTGATCATCGCGCGCGTGGTGATGGATCCACCGCGGAGTCTGCGCTCCATCCGCGATACGGTGCCCGGCTACGTCGAGCACGCGATCGCGCGCGGTCTGGCCAAGGTCCCGGCCGACCGCTGGTCCACGGCGGCCGAGTTCGCCGACGCGTTGACTGATCCAAAGAGCATGCCCGACTCGGCGGCTTCGGTCGCCGTCTACGGCACTCCCGGGCGCGCGGATGCGAAGGCGATGGACCGCGATGGGGCGCGGCAGCTCGAGCGTCGCTTCCTCGCGGCGACCGTCGTGGCCGTGGCCGCGCTCGCCGTGGCGGCGTGGGGATGGATGCGCCCCGCCGCGGCGCCAGCCCAGCGTGGGCGCTTCGAACTCGCGTTCGGCGACAGCGCGCGCCTCCGGATCGACCGGATCGGCATGAACCTCGCCGTCTCCGACGATGGGCAGCAGCTCGCCTGGCTCGGTGGGGACCCCACGCCGCGGATCTTCGTGCGCACGCTGGACGACATCACCCCGAGAGTGGTCCCCGGCACCGCGAATGCGATGAACCCCGCGTTCTCCCCCGACGGCAAGGCGATCGCGTTCATCGTCGCCGGCCAGTTGAAGCGCGTGGTGCTCGCGGGCGGACCCGCCGCGGTGATCGCCGACGAAGTCGTCAACTATTCGTGGGGCGACCAGGACGACGTGGTCTACTCGCGCATCCCCGGCCCGAACGCCGGCCTCTGGCGCGTGAGCGCGTCGGGTGGGACGCCGGAGCAACTGACCACCCCCGACACCGCGAGAAAGGAAGCGCGGCACGTCTGGCCGCACCTGTTGCCCGGAGGAAGGGCGGCGGTGTTCGCGATCCGATCGAGCGGATGGGGATCGGAGAACGATTCGCTCGCGGTGGTCGTCCTCGTCGACCGCACCATCACGCGTCTCGGCATCAGGGGATCGAATCCCCGCGTCGCGTCCACGGGCCACCTGCTCTTCAGCCGGTCGGACGGCAGCGTTCGAGGCATTCGCTTCGACTCCCGCGACTTCCGTCTGACCGAGCCGCAGGTCCCGCTCCTCGGGAGCGTCGCCGTGCTGCCAGCGTCGAACGTGGGCCAGGGTGGTGCGATGAGTTTCGCGTTCGGCGCGAACGGGACCATGGTGTACCAGCCCGGCACGCCGCTGGGTCAGCTCGTCCGGGTCGAGCGCACAGGGAGGCTCACGATGGTGAGGCCCGATACGCAGCAGTACGTCGATCCGCGCGTCTCCCCTGACGGCAAGCGGATCGCGATGACGGTGGTGGCACCCAACGGCACGCGCGACATCTGGATCCACACGATCGGCGGCACTTCCTCGCGGTTCACCAGCAACGGGATGAGCGACCTGGTCACCTGGACGCCCGATGGTCGACGACTCGCATGGCGGGAACGCGCGAACGGTCCGGGGCGAGGCGCGGCGCAATGGGGACCGTGGGACGGCAGTGGTGCGCCCCAGCCGGCCTTCATGGATGGAGCGGGCATCGCGTGGCTGCCGTCGGGAACGGGCGGGTTCACCATCACGACCGGGGCGGCGACGAGTGCGAACATCACGCGCGTTTCGCTCGCGGCCGTTCCGGGCACGCTGACGCCGTTCTTGAACACGCCGGCCACCGAGACCGCGGCCAAGGTGTCGCCGAACGGCGCGTGGCTCGCCTTCACGTCCAACGCGACCGGACGCGCGGAGGTGTACGTCTGCTCCACCTCCGACGCCGCCAACCTGCAGCAGGTCTCCACGCACGGAGGTGACGAAGCGGTATGGTCTGCGAACGGACGCGAGCTCTTCTACCGCGACGGGCATGATCTCATCGCCGCGCAGGTCGAGACCCGCTCCGGCTTCGTGCTCACGCGCCGCGACACGGTGATGACGGACATCTACCAGGTGGGCGCCAACTATGCCGCATACGATGCGATGCCGGACGGGGCGTCGTTCATCATGATCCGCCCGATCGGCGCCGGCGCGCCACCGATGATCGTGCTCAACTGGTTCGATGAACTGCGCGAGCGGATGGCACAGGGAGGGAAGCCGTGAGCGCGCAGGCGGACCGACTCAACGCGGCGCTCGAGGGCCGTTATCGCATCGAGCGCGAGCTTGGGCAGGGCGGCATGGCCACGGTCTACCTCGCCCACGACCTCAAGCACGACCGCAAGGTCGCGATCAAGGTCCTGCGCCCCGAGCTCGCCGCCGCGCTCGGGCACGAACGTTTCCTGCGCGAGATCACGACCACCGCGAACCTGCGGCATCCGCACATCCTCCCGCTCTTCGACTCGGGCGAGGCGGGGGGATTCCTCTTCTACGCCATGCCCTTCGTCGAGGGCGAGACGCTGCGCGACCGGTTGAGCCGCGAGAAGCAGTTGCCGCTCGAGGACGCGCTGCGGATCGCGCGCGAGGTCGCCGACGCGCTCGCGTACGCGCACGGGCGCGGCGTGGTGCATCGCGACATCAAGCCCGAGAACATCCTGCTCGAGAGCGGGCACGCGGTCGTCGCCGACTTCGGCATCGCGCGCGCGGTGAGCGCCGCGGTGAGCACCGCGGGCGCCTCGTCGCTCACGCAGGCGGGCACGGCGATCGGCACGCCGGCCTACATGAGTCCCGAGCAGGCGTCGGGTGACGAGCTCGACGGCCGGAGCGATCTGTACGCGCTCGGCTGCGTCACGTACGAGATGCTCGCAGGGCAACCGCCGTTCATGGGGCCGACGGTCGAGAGCCTGATACATCAGCATCTCGTGGCACTGCCGCCGCTGGTGACGCAGATGCGCGGTGCGGTGCCGGCGGCCGTGGCGGAGGCGGTGCAGCGCGCGCTCGCGAAGAATCCGGCGGATCGGTTCGTGAGTTTGGGCGAGTTCGCGCGCGCTTTGCGCGCTGAGGCGGGGACCAGTGGCGCGACGCGCACACCGACTGCCACGCCGACCACTGCGGCGGCCGCTACGCCGAAGCATGGTGCGTCGCGGCGCAGTCGCGTGCGCGCTGCGGGCATCGCACTCGGCGCGGTCGCGCTGGTCGCACTCGCCTGGCTCGGCCTGCGCGACCGGACCTCCGGCGCCGGACTCGATCAGGATGTGATCGCAGTGCTGCCGTTCCGCGTCGGCGGCGGCGCGTCGATCGACTATCTGCGCGAGTCGATGCTCGATCTGCTGCAGGCGCGACTCAGCGGTGGGAACGGCCCCCGCACGCTCGAGCCGCGCACGCTGCTCGCCGCCTGGCGTCGTGCGGTGGGCGACGAGAACACCGACCTCTCCGAGCAAGCGTCGCGCGACCTCGCCACCGAACTCGGCGCCGGCCGCGTGCTGCTCGGCAGTGCGATCGCCACGCCCACCGAACTCACGCTCAGCGGCACGCTCCTGCGCGTGGGCGACGGCGCGGTGCTCGCGCGCGAAAGCGTCTCCGGTGCCCCCGACAGCATCGCCGTGCTCGTGAACCGGCTCACCTCGGCGCTGCTCATCCGCGAGGCGGGCGAGGCGGGTGAACGGAGCGCCGGACTCGCCGCCGCGCCGCTCGAGGCACTTCAGGAATACCTCGCCGGCCGCAAGGCCTACCGGCGCGGTGACTACTTCGGCGCGATGCGGCTCTACCGGCAGGCCTTCGCGCGCGACTCGACCTTCGTCGAGGCGGCCTTCGGCATGGTCGTGACGAATGCCTGGATCGGCACGGTGTTCGAGACCGGCGGCTACTCGATCATCCCGCAGGTGTACCGCATGCGCGACCGACTCGGCGCGCGCGATCGCGGACTCTTCCTGGCGATGCCCGCCGTCGGACCCGAGTATCCGCTCTCGTCGGACTATGCGTCGATCATCGCGCAAGCCGAACGCGCGGCGGCACAGGCCGCCGACAGTCCGGAGCACTGGCAGCTGCTGGGACAACTGCTCGGCGCGTACGGGGCCTCGGTCGGGCTCGCGGACGTGCGACGGCGCGAGGCGGAGGCGCTCGACCGCGCGATCGCGCTCGACTCGAGCTTCACGGGCGCGATCTCCGCGCGGCTCGGTGCCGCGATCATCGCTCGCGACACCGCGGCCGTCGCGCAGTACGCCGCGCTGCTCGAAGCGCGCGTCGTCCAAGGCTTCTCCGACGACTTCCTCTTGTGGGCGGCGGCGCGCGTGCGGGGCGACAGTGCGACGGCGATCCGCTGGCGCGATCGCACCGACGGCCTCAGTCGGCAGGACCGGATGCAGAAGCTGGTCAAGATCTCGCTCTTCGGCCCGATGTACGCATTGCCCGCGAGCGACGCCGAGTGGGCGGTGCGGACGATCCAGCGCGAGGCCGCCGATTCGAGTGAACTCGGCGGCGCGTTGCTCGGCGACCTCGCGTTGCGATTCACGACCGGTCGCGTCGTGGTCGGCGATCTGAGCGCTCCGTACGGACCGGGCTGGGCCGCGGGGCTCGTGCAGCAGGCGCTCATTGAGCCGGCGTATCGCGGGATCGGTGAGGCGGCTCTCGCCGAGGAGGCGGCCGGAGGCTATCGCGTCACCTTTCCGAGTGGAGGAGCACTGCGCTGGGCGCCGGTGCAACTCTGCCTCGGGCAACTCGTGCGCCTGACGGGTGGCGACACTACGGGGAGCGCGGCAGCTGTCGCGGGCCTGCGGCGGTTCGCCGCGGCGCGACCGCCGACATTCTCGAATGAGGATTGGCAGCAGATAGAGAGTCGCGTCTGCCCGCTGTTGATCGAGGTGCTCTCCGAGCGCGCACCCGCGCGCGGGGCGCGCTGGGCCAGTCTGGATCGCCTCGACTCGCTGATGCAGCGCGGGCCGCGCGGGTTCAGTGGTATGGTGGGCACCTCGCCGGTCGCGTTCGCCAACCTCACCGTCGCACGACTGCGCGAGGCGCAGGGCGAACTGCCAGCGGCGCTCGCCGCGATCCGGCGTCGCGAGGTCGACGCGTTCCCCTCGTATCTGTGGAGTCGCCCCGCGTTCCTTCGCCAAGAGGGGAGGCTCGCGGCGCTCGTGGGCGACACCGCGGGTGCCAAGCGCGCATACGACGAGTACCTTCTTCTCCGCACGGCGCCCGACGCGCCTTTCCGTTCGCAGCGGGACTCTGTCATCACCGAGCGCGCGGCACTCGAGCGGCAGCCCAGATGACGCGCATGATCCCACGGCGAGCATGATCACACACTGCGCCATATGATCCCCGACCGACTCACCGCCGCCTTGGCCGACCGCTACCGCATCGAGCGCGAGCTCGGGCAGGGCGGGATGGCCACCGTCTACCTGTGCGAGGACCTCAAGCACAAGCGCCGCGTCGCGCTCAAGGTGCTCAAGCCCGAACTCGCCGCCGTGCTCGGCGCCGAGCGCTTCGTGGTCGAGATCACGACCACGGCCGCGCTGCAGCATCCGCACATCCTGCCGCTGTTCGATTCGGGCACCGCGGACGGGTTCCTCTACTACGTGATGCCGTTCATCGACGGCGAGACGCTGCGGAGCAAGCTCGACCGCGAGACGCAGCTTGGCATCGATGAATCGGTGTTGATCACGAGCAACATCGCCGACGCGCTCGACTACGCGCACCGCCACGGCGTGATCCACCGCGACATCAAGCCCGAGAACATCCTGCTGCACGACGGTCGGCCCATGGTGGCCGACTTCGGGATCGCGCTTGCGGTGAGCGCGGCGGCCGGCGGACGAATGACCGAGACGGGCCTGAGCCTCGGCACGCCGCACTACATGAGCCCCGAGCAGGCGACGGCCGAGAAGGAGATCAGCGGGCGCGCCGATGTGTATTCGCTCGCAAGCGTGCTCTACGAGATGCTGACGGGCAATCCGCCGCACACCGGCGCGAGCGCGCAGCAGATCATCATGAAGATCATCACCGAGCAGGCGCCCTCGGTGACGACCATTCGCAAGTCGGTGCCGGCGCACATCGCCGCTGCGGTGGCGAAGGCGCTCGAGAAGCTCCCCGCCGACCGATTCGCGAGCGCACGCGCGTTCGCCGACGCGTTGCGGGACGAGCGCTTCACGCACGGTTCCGTGGCCGGTTGCATGACCACGAGTGCGCGCGGCGTCGGCGTGGCCGCGTCACGTCGCGCACTCTACGCCGGTGCCGCACTCGCGGTGCTCGGAATCACCGTCGGTGTGTGGGGATGGCAGCGGACGTCCGTCGGTACGGCCGGTGAACCGGTGCTACTTGCCCTCGACGTCGACGGCACCGATCCCGACCTGACGCGCTTCGCCGTCTCGCCCGACGGCGCCACGTTCGCGTTCACGTCGGAAGAAGGCATCAGGGTCCGACCCGCCGGCCAGCGCGAGTTCCGACTGCTCGCCGGCACCGACAACGCGGAGACGCCGACCTTCTCGCCCAAGGGCGACTGGATCCTCTTCAGTCGCTCGGGCCGACTGCGCAGGATCGCGACGCGCGGCGGTGCGGCGCTCGGTCTGATCCCCGGCGACACGATCCTCGGCAGCGCCCCGCACTGGGGCGACGACGGAAGCATCGTGTTCGAGACCGCGGACGGGCTGGGACTCCTCCCCGCTGGCGGCGGCGCGCTGCGGATCCTCTCGGGAGCCCGGCAGGCCGCGTCGCCGCGCATGCTTCCCGACGGATCGGGCGTCCTCTACGTCGACAACAGCAGCGGGTCGCGACTCATGCTGTTCGATCTCGCGTCCGATTCGGCGACGATGGTCGTCGAAGAGTCGGCGGCGGGTCAGTACGTCGAGGGCGGACACATCGTCTACGGTCACCCGGCCGGCGGCCTCTTCGCGGTGGCGTTCGACCTCTCGCGTCACCGCGTGACCGGGTCGCCGATCCCCGTGGTCGACGACATCGAGATCAACGGAGCGGTCTCGCCGTTCGTCGTCTCGCGCAACGGGACGCTCGTGTACCGGGCGGGCGTCGACGCAGAGGACCGGCTCATCACGCTCGGCCGGAGCGGCCGGGTCGACACGCTGCCGATCAAGCCGCAGACCTTCAGCTATGCCCGATTCTCGCCTGACGGCCGCTCACTCGCGATCACCGTCGGCAGCGCGCGCGGCATGAATCGGCACACCGCGATCCACGATCTCGAACTCGGTTCGATCCGACAGTTGACGTTCGAGGGCGGCGGACATGGACCCGTCTGGTCGCCGGACGGCCGGCAGATCGCATACACAGCGGAGAGCGCGGAGAGCGACGCCGAGGATCTGTTCGTGCGCAACGCCGACGGCACCGGGACGCCGAGGCGTCTCCTGGGCATGCCGCAGGATCAGCACGCGAACTCGTGGCCCACGGAGGACGCCCTGCTGTTCAGCGATGGCGGCACGGTCGTCATCCGGATCGCTGGCGGGGACCTGAAGGTGACGGATCCCACTGCGGCGGCACCCGTGGCGCGCGTCTATCTCGATGGGCAGTGGCCCGAGTACGAGGTCGCGGTCTCGCCCGACAGACGCTTCGCGGCGTACACGTCGAACGAGGAGGGTTCGCAGGAGGTGTTCGTGCGCGCCTATCCCGTCCCCGGTGCGCCATGGCAGGTATCGGATGGTGGCGGACGATCGCCGCGTTGGTCGCACGACGGGCGGACGATCCTCTACCGCAGCTCGGATTTCGCGACGATCGAAGCCGCGCGTGTGAGTACCACCTCCGGTTTCGCGGTCGTGGCGCGCGAGCGGGTCTCCGCGCTCCCGCGGCTCGGCGCCGCTTGGGACGTGAACCCGCGCACGGGGCAGATCGTGGTCGGGCAGTCGGTCGGCACCGTCGACCGCCGCATGATCGTCGTCGTGAACTGGCTCGAGGCGCTGCGCCGCGCGGCGCAGTCGGGCGCGAGGCTACCTTGAGTGCCATGAGCGAGACGAAAGCAGTAGCTGGGTCGGCTGTGTGAGCGCGATCCCCGAGCGACTCACCGCCGCCCTCGCCGATCGCTACCTGATCGAGCGTGAGCTCGGCGCTGGTGGCATGGCCACCGTCTACCTCGCGCACGACATCAAGCACGACCGCAAGGTCGCCGTGAAGGTCCTCAAGCCCGAACTCGCCGCCGTGCTCGGCGCCGAGCGCTTCGTGGTGGAGATCAAGACCACGGCGAGCCTGAGTCATCCACACATCCTGCCGCTCTTCGACAGCGGTACGGCCGACGGCTTCCTGTTCTACGTCATGCCATTCATTGAAGGCGAGACGCTCCGCGACAAGCTCAACCGAGAGACACAACTCGGCGTGGACGAGTCGGTGCGGATCGCCTGCGAGGTGGCTGACGCGCTCGGCTACGCGCACCGGCATGGCGTGATCCATCGTGACATCAAGCCCGAGAACATCCTCATGCACGACGGTCGGCCGATGGTGGCCGACTTCGGGATCGCGCTCG
Organism: Gemmatimonadota bacterium; assembly: GCA_031416115.1. Lineage (GTDB taxonomy): Bacteria > Gemmatimonadota > Gemmatimonadetes > Gemmatimonadales > Gemmatimonadaceae > Pseudogemmatithrix. The sequence continues at coordinate 26,941 of JANOTB010000185.1, read as the reverse complement.
CGTTGAGCGCCGCGGCGGGCGGGCGCATGACCGAGACGGGGTTGAGCCTCGGCACACCGCACTACATGAGCCCCGAGCAGGCGACGGCTGAGAAGGAGATCACGGGGCGCTCGGACATCTACTCGCTGGCGTCGGTGCTGTATGAGATGCTCGCCGGCAACCCGCCGCATGTGGGCGCGTCGGCGCAGCAGATCATCATGAAGATCATCGCTGAGCCGGTGGAGCCGGTGACGAAGTTCCGGAAGTCGGTGCCGCCGAACGTCGCGGCGGCAACGGCGAAGGCGCTCGAGAAGTTGCCGGCGGACCGGTTCGAGAATGCGAGTGCGTTCGTGCTCGCGCTCAGGGACGCGACGTACGCGGGCGCGGGGACGGGGGCGTCGAGTGCAGGTGGTGCGCTCGGGATCGCTACCTCGGGTGGCCGGCGAGCGGTCGCAGGCATGGCGGGTGTCGCGGTGCTTGCCGTGCTGGTCGCCTTCTGGGCGCTCCTGCGCCCTCAGGCCGACGTTCCGACGAGCCGCTTCATCGTGACGCTGCGGCCGGACGAGGCGCTCGCCTACACCGGTTCGTTCGAACCACCACGGCTCGCCCTCACGCCCGACGGACGCGAACTCGTCTACGTGGCCGACTCGGCGTACGCGCGGCGGACGCTGCGACTGCGTCGTCTGGGTGATCTCGAGTCGGTGACGATTCCAGGGACCGAGGAGGCGCAGTCCCCGGTGATCTCGTGGGACGGCGAACAGGTCGCGTTCGTCGCGTTGAAGAGCCTGGCGTCGGCGAAGCCTGTGATTCGCGTGGCTTCGTTGCGCGGCGGTACGACCCTCACGGTCGTTGATTCCGGGTCTGTCAGCTCTCCAGCGTGGGGACCCGGAGGGTTCGTCTACTTCATCGGCACCGGTGACGTGATCCGCCGCGTTTCGGCGAGCGGTGGACCGATCGAGGATGTCGTTCGGCTGCCGGCGTTGTCGGCCGGTTCGCAGTACGCACCCTGGTTGCGCATCCTCCCGGGAGGGCGCGGCGCACTCGTCGGCGAGGCTCCGCGAGCGAGCATGGACCGGAGCTCCGGCGTCGTTGTGGGCAACGTGATCCGTGCGATCGACCTACGCAGTGGAAGGGCTGGTGCGAGCCTGCCGGGTACGGCCGGGGAGTATGTCGCCGAGGCTGGCGCGCTCATTCACATCACGGCCGATGAGCAGTTGATGGCGACTCGGTTCGACGAAGGCACGCTCGAGACTCGGGGCCGGACGCTGGTGCTGTTCGGCAAGGTCGACAACCGGACCCCGAGGCCCGATCTCGCGGTCGGAGGCGGGAACCTCGTGTATACGACGCCAGGCAGCAATGCTGCGGAGCAGGTGGTCTGGGCGCGACGCGGGTCCGATTCGCAGGAACTCGTTGACTCGACGTGGAAGGATTCCGAGTTCGAGAGCTTCTCTCTCTCTCCGGATGGCCGTCGACTCGCCATCACCATCCGCGCAGACGATAGGAGGCTCGACGTCTGGCTCAAGCCGATCGATCGCACGGGGGCGCTCTCGCGCTTGACCTTCGGCGGGAGCGACAACAAGTCGCCGAGCTGGATCGGTGACGGGAGCTTCGTGTCGTATCTGTCACAGCGGGATGGTAGACCTGAGGTATGGCGTCGTCGCGCCGACGGAACCGGCTCCGAGGAACGCGTGGTGAGGAGCTCGAGCCGTATCCTCGATGCCGTGTGGACGCGCGACGGCACTTGGCTCTTGGCGACCGTGGAGGGACCTTCCTCTTTGGACATCGTTGCGATGCATGTCGGCAGCGACAGCGCTCTGCAGCCACTGCTCTCGGACGCGTTCCTCGAGGCCACTCCCGCGATCTCGCCCGACGGCCGCTGGCTCGCGTATGTGTCGACCGAGTCGGGAGCGCCCGAGATCTATGTGCGTCCGTTCCCGCGCGTGCAGGACGGCAAGTGGCTGATCTCGAATACGGGCGGGACCGAGCCGGTGTGGAGCCGCGACGGACGCGAGCTCTTCTACCGGAGCGTCGACGGCAACGCGGCATTCGCGGTCGACATGACGAAGGGACCGTCCGCGGTCATTCCCCGCGCGGTGCTCAGCACGAGGGCCGATCGCGTCCTCGAGACCAACGGGGTCGACCGGATGTTCGACGTCTCCCCGGATGGTCGACGGTTCCTCGTCGTGCGCCAAGGGAACGGCGACGTCTCGGGTGATCTCGTGGTAGTCCTGAACTTCGCGGCGGAGCTTCGGGCCGCGCTGAAGAGCGGCAAACGCTGATCGCTCGTCACATACCCCAACCGCCACCATGACCATGCGCCGACTCGCCGCTGCCATCGCTGTCACGTTCGCTCCGCTCGCACTTGTCGCGGTGTCGCTGAGTGCTCAGGGCGCACCCGGCGTCACCGCCACGTCCGCCGCCGTCACGCTCCCACTCAAGACCGCGCGCACGCACACCTTCACCGCCACCGAAGGCACCTGGCTCTCGCTCGACGTCTCGCCCGACGGACAGACGATCGTCTTCGACCTGCTCGGCGACCTCTACACGCTGCCGATCGCCGGCGGCAAGGCCGCGCGGATCACGAGCGGCATGGCGTACGACGTGCAGCCACGCTTCTCGCCCGACGGCAAGAAGGTGGTGTTCGTCTCCGACCGCAGCGGCGGCGACAATGTGTGGATCCTCTCGCTCGACATGAAGGACACCACGCAACTGACCAAGGGCAACACCAACCTCTACGTCTCGCCCGAGTGGACGCTCGACGGGCAGTACGTGATCGCGTCCAAGTCCGGCGGACTCGGCGGCGCGGCCAAGCTCTGGCAGTACCATGTGGAGGGCGGTGGTGGATTCGCACTCACCGCGACGCCCGCGCCGCCGCCGCAGCTCAAGATGATGGGCGCGGCCTACGGCAACGATCCGCGCTACCTCTGGTTCGAGGCGCGTGCGGGAGACTGGCAGTACAACGCGCTCGGTCCGCAGTACCAGATCCATACGTGGGATCGCGAGAATGGGCGCACCGCAGTGATGACGACGCGATTCGGCTCGGCGTTCCGCCCCACGCTCTCGCCCGACGGCAAGTACCTCGTTTACGCGACGCGCTTCGAGACCAAGACCGGGCTGCGCCTGCGTGATCTCGGCACACAAGAGGAGCGTTGGCTCGCCTTCCCGGTGCAGCGCGACGAGACCGAGTCACGCGCGCCGCTGGACGCCTATCCGGGCTTCTCGTTCACCCCTGACTCGCGTAGCGTCGTCGTCTCGTATGGCGGCGGCATATGGCGTGTGCCGGTCGATGGCACCGCGCCAGCGAAGATCCCATTCACGGCCGACGTCGCGCTCGAGATGGGACCGGAAGTGAAGTTCGCGTACCGCGTCGACACCGCCGCGACCTTCACCGCGCGTCAGGTGCGCGACCTTGCCCCCTCGCCCGACGGCACCAAGCTCGCCTTCTCCGCGCTCGCCAAGATCTATGTGATGGATCTGCCCAACGGCGCGCCGCGCCGCGTGAGCACGGCGACGGTCGGCGAGTTCATGCCAGCCTGGGCGCCCGATTCCAAGTCGCTCGCGTGGACCACCTGGAACGACGCGCTCGGCGGGAGTCTGGTGCGCGCGACGTTCGACGCACGCCGCGGCTGGACGTCGCAAACGCTCGCGAGCGGTGCGCACTACTCGGACCCTGCCTGGTCGCCTGCGGGCGATCGTATCGTCGCGACGCGCGCCGCTGCGCGTGAGATGCAGGAAGCCGGTGGCGCGTTCTTCGGACCCGTTGCCTCCCAGTTCGTCTGGATGCCGGCGACCGGCGGCGCGCAGACCGTCATCCTGCCCACGGGCGGATTGGCGAACCAGCACTTCACGGCGGATCGCGAGCGTATCTACGCGTACAGCCGCGGTGATGGACTCGTCTCGTTCCGCTGGGACGGGACCGATCTCAAGACGCATCTGCGCGTGACCGGACCGCTGCCGCCGGGCGCGGGCGGTTCAATGACGCTCGACGCGGGCCTCGACGCCGAGGCCGCGCGCATGACCGGTGGGCGCGCTTCACGCCCCGTGACCGCTGGCACGCCGCGCCCTTACGACGCCGCTGCGGGCACGCCGTTCCGGTCGCATCTCGACGACGGCCACGACCTCGAGAACAACCCCACGCCGCCCTCCGCCGGCCTGATCCTCATGTCGCCCAAGGGTGACCAGGCGCTCGCGATGGTCGGCATGGACTTCTACGTGGTCACGATCATGCAGACGGGTGCGACCGCTCCGACCGTCTCCGTCGCGGCACCCGAGAGCGCGGCGGTGCCGGTGCGCAAGCTCAATGAGATCGGCGGAGAGTTCCCCGCCTGGAGCGCCGATGGGCGCCGTGTGATCTGGGGATTGGGCAACGCCGTCTGGACCTATGATCTCGATAGCGCGAAGGTCGTGGATGATTCACTGAAGACCGTCGCGCGTCGCGTCGCGCTGGTGCGTGCCGACACGACCAAGAAGGACAGCCTCGCCCGCGCCGACTCGATCGCCAAAGCCGACACCACCAAGAAGGAGAAGCCGGGTTACAAGCCCGCCGAGTCGCGGATCGCGGTGTCCGCCACGCGTGAGCGGGCGCAGGGCACCGTCGTGTTCCGTGGCGCCAAGGCGCTCACGATGCGCGGCACCGAGATCATCGAGAACGCCGACATCGTGGTGCGTGACGACCGCATCATCGCGATCGGACCTCGTGGTTCGGTCGAGGTACCGCAAGGTGCACGCGTGATCGACGTGACCGGCAAGGTGATCATGCCCGGCATGGTCGACACGCATTACCACCCGCAGTGGCTCACGCCGGGGGTGCACAACACGCAGACCTGGCAATACCTCGCGACGCTCGCCTACGGCACGACCACCACGCGCGACCCGCAGACCGCGACGACCGACTTCCTCACCTACGGCGACCGCGTCGCCACCGGCGAGATGATCGGACCTCGCATCTATACCACCGGCCCGGGTGTGTTCGCAAACGAAGCGGTGCGCGATCTGGACCACGCGCGGCAGGTCATGGCGCGCTACGCCAAGTACTACGACACCAAGACGCTCAAGATGTACATGAGTGGCAACCGCCAGCAGCGGCAGTGGATCATCCAGGCCGCGCGCGAGTTGCAGATCATGCCCACCACCGAGGGTGGACTCGACCAGAAGCTCAACATGACGCACGGGATCGACGGCTACCCGGGCATCGAGCACACGCTGCCGATCACGCCGAAGTTCAGCGACGTCTTCGAGTGGTACAAGGCGACCGGCACGTACAACTCACCGACGCTCATCGTCGAATACGGCGGTCCGTTCGGCGAGGGGTGGTTCTACCAGAGCGAGGATCTCGCCAACGACACGAAGCTCCGCTACTTCACGCACCCGATCGACCTCGCGGGCAAGATCCGTCGTCGCGGCAATGGCAATGCCCCCGGTCCGGCCGGCTTCGCGCTTCGTGAGGAGTACGCGATGTGGCAGCACGCGGAGGACATCGCGAAGACGGTGGCCAACGGCGGTCGCATCGGCGTGGGATCACACGGGCAGTTGCAGGGGCTCGGCATGCATTGGGAGCTCTGGCTGATCCAGAGCGGCGGTCTCCCGGAGTACGACGCGTTGCGCGCGGCGACGATCGTGGGCGCCGAGGCGATCGGCCTCGCGACCGACATCGGGTCGCTCGAGGTCGGGAAGATGGCTGACCTGCTGGTGCTCGACCGCGATCCGCTCGTGAACATCCGGAACAGCAACACGATCGCGATGGTCATGGTCGGCGGACGCCTCTACGACGGCAACACGCTCGACGAGATCCATCCGCGCGTGCGTCGGCTCGCGCCGCAGCCCTGGTCCTACGCGGCGCCGTCGGCCGGCGCCGGACTCTCTGCGGTGCCATTCTCGCAGTCGAGCGAGGCGTTCTTCGCGACCATGCGCGGCCTCTGCGGCGCGCGATTCGAAGGCGCGCGCACCTTTCCCGACGATCCGGCCGACTCGGCGTTCGCCGGCAAGCTGCTCGTGGCCACGGTCGCCACCTGCACCGAGAGCGAGGTCCGCGTGCCATTCGTGGTGGGTGCGGACCGCTCGCGCACCTGGGTCTTCACACGTGCGAACGGCGGTGTGCAGCTCAAGCACGACCATCGCCATGCCGACGGTACGCCAGACGCGGTGACGATGTATGGCGGCATGGCCACGGCGAGCGGTACGCCGCGCTCGCAGCAGTTCGCAGCGGACGCGTTGACAGCGCAGTTGATCCCCGCGGCACGGACGAACGTCTGGACGGTGACGCTCTCGGGTGACGGGCGCGAGCTCACGTATCATCTCGAACGCGACGGCCGGCCGCGATTCACTGCAGTGCTGCGCCGCGTGCCTTGAGCGGACAAGGAACCGCCTATCCCGCGCGGCGCACCGGCCGTAGGTTCCCGCGATGACCAACACCCGCATCGCCCTCGTGCTCGCGCTGGCCGCTCCGTCGCTCGCAGCCCCGTCGCTCGCCGCGCAGCAGTTCGACGTGATGGAAGCCACCATCCCGAGCGTGCACGCCGCGCTCGACTCCAAGCGTCTCACCTGCCGCCAACTGGTGCAGTCGTACCTTGACCGCATCGCGGCCTACGATCAGACCGGGCCCACGCTCAACTCGATCCAGCACGTCAATGCGCGCGCGCTCGTTGAGGCCGACTCGCTCGACGCGGTGCAGCGCGCGCGCGGGCCGCGCGGCCCGCTGCATTGCGTTCCGGTGGTGCTCAAGGACCAGATCGAGACGATCGACATGCCGACCACGTATGGATCGGCGGTGTTCAAGGATTTCATTCCGCAGCGCGATGCGACGGCAGTCAAGCGCCTTGAGGCCGCCGGCGCGATCATCATCGCCAAGACCACTATGGGCGAGTTCGCATCGCGCTATGTGGGGTCGGCCGCGGGAATCATTCGCAATGCGTATGATCCGCGTCGGAATCCCAGCGGTTCATCCGGTGGCTCGGCGTCGGCGGTGGCGGCCAACTTCGGACTCGTGGGGATCGGCGAGGACACCGGCGGTTCGATCCGCGGCCCCGCGGCCGTGAGCAGTCTCGTGGGTCTCCGCCCGACGCTGCCACTCGTGAGCCGCTTCGGCATGCTCCCCGCGAACCCGACGCAGGACACCATGGGTCCCATGACGCGCACGGTTGCCGACGCGGCCCGCGTGCTCGACGTGCTGGCGGGCTACGACGCGAATGATCCAGTCACCGCGTACTCGGTCGGGCACATTCCGGCGACGTACACGGCGGCGCTCAAGACCGATGCGCTGCGCGGTGCACGGATCGGCGTGCTGCGTACGCGGCGTGACTCTACGGGCAGTCGCGGCAGCGTCGCCGTGGCGAACGGTGCACGCACGTCCGCCGACTCCGCTGGCGTGCCGGCTACCGCCACCGACTCAGCGGTCCGCCGCGACTCGCTCGCCCGTCGCGACTCGATCGTCCGAGTGACCAACGTCGAGTATGCGAAGGTGCGCGTGATGATGGAGCGCGCGCTCGCCGATCTGCGCGCGCAGGGTGCGGTGATCATCGACTCGCTCGTGGTGCCGACCGTGCCTGGCCGACGCGTCGGCAACGACTTCGAGACCGAAGAGGCGACCGACGCCTATTTCGCGCAACACAAGAACGCGCCGGTCAAGACGCTCAAGGAGATCCTGCTCACCGGGCCGGTGAATCCCTGGCGCGCGCGCGGGTTGATCGAGTACGTGGGCAAGCGCACGAGCGACGCCGACTACCTGCTCGTCATGCAACAGCGCGAGGCGCAGCGCGTGGCGGTGCTCAAGCTCATGGCCGATCAGCGGCTCGACGCGATCGTGTACATGACCTACGATGCGCCACCGCAGTTGATCGCCGCCGACGTGCTCACCAATCCGCGGCCGACCGACGGCTACGGACTCGGCGACAATCGTGGATTGAGTCCCACGCTCGCCTGGCCGGCGCTCACGGTGCCGGCGGGGTTCTCGAGTGACTCGTTGCCGGTAGGACTCGAGTTCCTCGGGCGGCCGTGGAGCGAGTCGCTGCTGCTCGGCTATGGGTTCGCATACGAGCAGGCGACCAAGCATCGGCGGCCTCCGACGACCACGCCCGCGTTGCCGCGCGGGCGTTAGTCCTCGAACTCCACCGTGCGCTGCCGTTCGCGATTCACCACCAGTCGCGTGACGTCCGGCCGCCCGTAGTGACCCGCGGGGTCGAAGTTCTGCCGCTCTTCGCGCACGCGCCGGTGGTCGAGTGTCGCGATGATCATGCGCTCCTGACCGACCACCGGTTCCACGACCCATGAACCATCGGGCGCGGCGATGCAGGAGCCGCCGTTCGCCATGACCTCGGGCAGGTTCGCGAGCAGCAACTCGCGCTGTGGCACGTCGTCGGGAATGTCGGCGCGTCGCATGAGACCGCTCACCGAGATCACGTACGATCGGCCTTCCTTGGCGAGGAAGCGGGTGAGGTCGTGCGTGTTGTGCAGGCCGCCGGGCCAGATCGCCACATGTAGGTCCTCGCCCTGCGCATAGAGCGCGGCGCGCGGGAGCGGCATCCAGTTCTCCCAACAGTTGAGTCCGCCCACCGTGAACGCGCCAAGCGAGTGCGTGCGGAGGCCATGACCGTCACCGGGGGACCAGGAGAGTCGCTCCTCGTACGTGGGCATGAGCTTGCGATGCACCGCGCCGATCACGCCATCGCTACCGATATACACGAGGCTCGCGTAGACGCTGTGCCCGCCTCGGTCCGCCGGGCGTTCGATGATGCCGAGGATGGTCGCGAGCGAGAGAGCGCGCGCGGCCTCGGTGATCGGCGCGAGGTGGCCGGCCTCGATCTGCACCGCCTGATCGAGATAGTGCGCGTGGAACTCCTTCTGCACCGGCGACTCGAAGCGCGCGCCATCGGTGCGCTCGAGCCAGAACGGGTAGCCGGGGAGCAGCGCCTCGCCGAAGGTGATCAGCTGCGCACCGGCGCGCGCGGCCTCGTGCATCGCCACGACGATCCGGTCGGTGGTGCGTGCGCGATCGAGCCAGACGGGGGCGATCTGCGCGGCGGCGACGACGAGCGAGTCGGCGCGTGTCATGTCGAGGCGATCATTCCGGTGCTGGTGAAGCCGGTGCTGGCGCTGCACGCGACACGGCCCGCCGGTAGATCGTGATCGTGGTGTCGTCGAACGTGCGCGTCTCGTCGCCCTTGGGGAGACTGTGCGTCCGCTCGTGCTCCACCGCGAGGATGCGCGAGAAGCGCTTTTCCTTCCACGCCTTGATCACATGATCGAGCATCTTGGAGCCGTAGGGCGGATCGGCAAAGGCGATGTCGTACGCGTCCTCGTTGAGCTGGGCGGCGAACGGCACGGCGTCCTTCTTGAAGATGCGCGTCCTCGTCTTCATGCGCAGCAGTGCGACGTTGGCCTTGAGTGCGTGCAGGCTCGATGGGCGTGTCTCGATGAAGTCGCAACGCCGTGCACCGCGTGAGATCGCCTCGAGGCCGATCGCCCCGGTGCCGGCGAAGAACTCGATCACGCTCGCGTCCTTGATGTCGGCGGCGAGCATGTCGAGCAGTGCCGCTCGCACGGGCTCGGCCGTGGGCCGGACGCGGAAGTCGGAGGGGGAGAGCAGGTCGCGGCCGCCGTACTTGCCGCCGACGATCCTCATGGGGTGGTACCGGGTGTGCTGTTCACTCATGAAATGTAACCGTACCGGACGCGCCCGATCGATGTCGCGGTCCCGGAGAACAGAGCAGATACTGTCGGAATGCGAATCGCCTGCGATGGACACGCGAGAGTACTACGGTTATACTCAGGTATGAAAACCGCCGTCTCACTCCCGGACGATCTCTTCGCGTCGGCCGACGCCCTCGCCGAACGGATGGGCATCTCGCGTAGCAAGCTCTTCGCGACGGCGCTCGCGGAGTTCGTGGCCAAGCATCAGGGGCGTCGCGTGACGGCTCAGCTCGACGCGGTCTACGCGGAGGAAGAGAGCGCGCTCGATCCCGCGCTCCGCCGGGCACAAGCGCGCGCGATCGGGCGCGACGCGCGGTGATCCAAGCGGTGATCCAAGCGGTGATCCAAAGTGACGCGTGGTGACTGAGCGCGGGGAGGTCCGGTGGGCGGAGCTGTCCGAGCCGCGCGGCACCGAGCCGGGATTCAGGCGACCCGTCGTCGTGATGCAATCGGACGCCTTCAACAGGAGCCGCATCGGGACCGTGATCGTCGTTGTTCTGACCTCCAACCTGCGACTGCTCGACGCGCCCGGGAACGTGCTGATCCCCGCGAAACTCGCGGGCCTTACGCGGGATTCGGTCGCGAACGTGTCTCAGGTGATGACGATCGATCGACGGGACCTGGGCGAGGCATCGGGGCGGCTCGACGCGGCCACACTCAAGCGGATCGATGCCGGGTTGCGACTCGTCCTCGCACTCTGACTGCGGCTACTCGCCCTTGGGAATCACGCGCGGTTCGAACCCCAGCGACTCGAGCGACGCGATCGGCGGTCCACCGCCCGACTCCTCACCGTTCTCCTTGCGGGCCTGCTTCTCCTCACGCCGGGCGTCCTTCTTGGCCTTGCGGTCGAGTTCCTTGCGGCGCTTCTCGAAATCGTAGTTGGGCTTGCGTGCCACCTGGGGAACCTCGGTGCTGCGGGGGAGACTCGTGGTGGCCGGTGATCCGGGCGCCACGCGCTGCTCCCGCAAGCTAACGGGTCGGCGTGCTCATTGCGCCCCGGTGAGGCGATGAGATCGCTCGAATCGGCGCACCGCCGGCGCGGGGACGCTCGCGCCGGCGTCCTTGCAGAACAGGTGCCCGGAATGGAGGTTCCTCCTTATGAGATCACGCACACTGAGTCCCATGCTCGCCGCCTGCGCGCTCCTCTTCGCGGGCTGTTCACGGCCTGTTGTCCCCACCAAGGTCGATGGCACCGGCCTGCTCTACCTCTGGGCCGCCGACGCTGACGCAAAGCATTCGGACTTTCTCGCCGTCGTCGACGCACGCCCCGGCTCGGCTAGCTATGGTACCGTCCTCAAGACGGTCCGGGTCGAGGGTCGCGGCAACGTGCCGCACCACACCGAGTACGCGCTCACTCCGGGCGCGGGCCTCTGGGCCAACGGATGGGGCACTGGCAAGACGTTCATGTTCGACCTCACCGACCCGCTCGCGCCGCGCCTGAGCGGCGAGTTCGGTGTGCGCGGCGGCTATGCGTATCCGCACAGTTACGCGCGCCTGCCGAGCGGCAACGTGCTCGCGACCTTTCAGTCGAGAGGCGAGGGCTACACCGCGAGCGGCGGACTCGTGGAGCTCGACCCTCGCGGCGAGTTCGTCCGCGGTGCGAGCGGCGTCTCTCCGGACGTCGCGCCGAGCGACAACTGGACGTACAGCCTGCTGGTGATCGCCGAGCTCGATCGCGTGGTGGTCACCAACACGCGGATGGGCATGGTCGCTGAGTGGGAGTCCATGATGCAGGCCGCGATGGACAGCTCGCACCACCACGTGAGCCAGGACGTCCGCACGACGCACATCCAGATCTTCCGGCTCTCCGACCTCGCGCTGCTGCACACGCTCAAGCTCCCGCCGCAGGATGGTGGGCACAATGCGTGGACCGCCGAGCCCCGTCGGCTCGCCAACGGCGACATCTACGTGAACACCTTCTCGTGCGGGCTCTACCGCGTGGTCGGCGTGGAGACCGAGCGGCCGAGCGTGACGCCGACACTCTTCTCGCCGGTGTCGGCAACGGGCTCCTGCGCCGTGCCCGTGGTGCTCGGCAACTTCTGGATCCAGCCATCGACCGACGAGCGGATGGTCGTTGCATACGATCTCAGTGATTCCACCAAGCCGCGCGAAGCCTCGCGTCTGGTGTTCGACTCGACGATGAGTTCACCCCATTGGCTCGGCCTCGACCCCGCGCAGCCGCGTCTCGCGGTGACGTTCGGCGACGACGCTGTGGTGGTGATCGTGGACATCGACCCCGTGACCGGCAAGCTCACGCTCGACGAGCGCTTCCGCGACGCCGGCGCCGCGACGCCCGGCGTGCGCACCGACCGCCCCGAGTGGCCCCATGGCGCGACGGGTCCGGCCAACGCACATGGCGCCGTATTCGGCACCACGCGATCGCCGTAGTGCCTCACATCTCCCATCTCCCTTCTCCCGTCTGATGTCAATACGAGTCTTCGTCACCGGCGGCACCTTCGACAAGCAGTACAACGAGATCGACGGCACCCTCTCGTTCAGCGAGACCCACGTGGAACACGTGCTCGACCGCGGACGCTGCAAACTCGACGTCAGGGTCGAGGTGCTGATGATGATGGACTCGCTCGACATGGAAGCAACGGACCGTGCACGAATCGTCGCGGCGTTCGAGCACTGCGTGGAGACGCAGGTGGTGATCACCCACGGCACCGACACCATGGTCGAGACTGCGCGCGAGATCGCTGCCGCCGCGCTGGGCAAGACGGTCGTCCTCACCGGTGCCATGATCCCATTCGCGTTCGGCAGCTCCGACGGACTCTTCAACTTGGGCAGCGCGCTCAGCTTCGTGCAGGTGCTGCCGCCGGGCGTCTACGTGGCGATGAACGGCCGCTGCTTCACCTGGGACACCGTGCGGAAGAACCGGGAGCTCGGGGTGTTCGAGGCGATCGGTCCCGCGTGAAGGCCTCGTGAGCGCGGGCGCACCCATCCGCGAGCCCATCCGCGAGCCCATCCGCGAGCCCATCCGCGAACTTGCGCGACTGATCCGTGAACTCCAGCCACGACTGCACGAGGGAATGTTCGCCTTCTGTGCGTTGCCGTCGGGCGAGGCCGTCCCGGCGAACGCGATCGGTTCCTTCCGCGAGTCCGAAGGCCTGACCGTGATCGTCCCGCTGGACGACGCACGGAGCGCGGGTCTCGTTCCAGCGTTCGAAGCCGCCTGGATCACGCTCGACGTGCACTCCGCGCTCGAGGCGGTCGGGCTCACGGCGGAGGTCGCGCGCGTGCTGACCGATGCCGGCATCCCCTGCAACATCGTCGCGGCGCTCCATCATGATCACCTGTTCGTACCGGCGGATCGGGCCGCGGCAGCGCTCCGGGCGCTGCGGGATCTGAGCGGCGGCGCGTAGCTCCATCCGGGGGCACCTCTCGGACGGGATCTTCGCGGGATTCACTTCGCGGGATTCACTTCGCGGGATTCACTTCGCGGGATTCACTTCGCGGGATTCACTTCGCGGGATTCACTCGCTGAACATGCGCGCGGCGCGTAGTTTCCTCCCGCATGAGTTCCACAGAAGACCGCCTCCGCGCCGCTCTCGCCGACCGCTACAGCCTCGAACGCGAGCTCGGCGCGGGCGGCATGGCCACGGTCTACCTCGCACAGGACCTCAAGCACCGGCGCCAGGTGGCGATCAAGGTGCTGCGCCCCGATCTCGCCGCGGCGCTCGGCCCCGACCGATTCATGCAGGAGATCGAGATCGCTGCGCGCCTGCAGCATCCGCACATCCTCGGCGTGCACGACTCAGGGAGCGCCGACGGGTTCCTCTACTACGTGATGCCGTACGTGGCCGGCGAGTCGCTCCGGGAGCGCCTCGCGCGGCAGGGTGAACTCCCGGTGCACGAAGCAGTGCGGCTCCTCTCCGAAGTCGCCGACGCCATAGGCTACGCTCATCAGCAGGGCGTCGTGCATCGCGACATCAAACCCGAGAACGTGATGGTCTCGGGGCGACACGCGCTCGTGATGGACTTCGGCGTGGCGAAGGCGCTGAGCGAGGCGAGCGGCCGCAACAGGCTGACGACGATGGGCGTGGCGCTCGGCACGCCGGCCTACATGGCGCCGGAGCAAGCGAGCGCCGATCCGCACATCGATCATCGCGTCGACATCTACGCGCTCGGCGTGCTGGGGTACGAGCTGCTCGCGGGGCGTCCGCCGTTCACCGGCGCATCGCCGCAGCAGGTGCTCGCCGCGCACGTGACTCAGGCACCGGAGCCGGTGAGCACGCATCGGCCGACGATCTCGCCGGCGCTCGCGGCGATCATCATGAAGGCGCTCGCCAAGCGCCCTGCCGACCGGTGGCAGAGCGCCGAGGAGATGCTCACGCAGCTCGAGCCGCTGGCCACGCCGAGTGGCGGGTTGACGCCCACGGGGACCGTGCCGACGGGGATGATGGCGACCACGGCGGCCACGCCACCGGTGCGGCGCGTGCCCCCGGTCGTCGCGGCGGTCGCCGTGGGCGCGATCGCGGTGGCGGCGGTGGCCGGCGTGGTGATCTCGCGACGTGGCGCGCCGGTCATGGTGCTGGGAACCGCGACGCAGATCTCCGCCGAGTCGCCGGGACTCAAGATGCAGCCGTCCATCTCGAGCGACGGCGAGTGGGTGGCCTACGTCTCGGGCAGCACCCTGCGCGGCAAGATCTACGTGAGTCGCGTGGGCGGTGGCCGCCCGATCGCGCTGACCGACGACACCGTGAACGTGGAGCAATCGCCGCGTTTCTCGCCGGACGGGAAGCAGGTCCTGTTCCTGTCGCGCGGCGGGGCGTACGTCGCGCCGGCGCAGGGTGGGCGCGCCGAGCCGCTCGTCGCCGGACCGTTCGTCAGCGAGGCCGCGTGGTCACCGACCGGTGATCGGATCGCGTTCGTGCGTCGCGACTCGCTCTATGTCCGAGGCGTGGATGATGCCGCGCCGCGGGTCGTGAGGCGCCTCTTCGCCCCGCTGAACGAATGTGCATGGTCACCGGACGCCGAGCTGCTCGCCTGCACCGTTGGGTACCAGTACACCATCCCGAACCCGTTGTTCGGCAACCTCAGCCCGTCGGGGATCGTCACCATCTCGCTCGCGGACGGGGCGGTGTCGCTGATCAGCGACACCGCCAGCGTCAATCTCTCCCCGGTGTGGGCGAGTGGACGTCGCCTGTATTTCGTGACGGACGTGAATCACCAGCGCGACATCTTCTCGATCGCGGTCACGGCCGACGGTCGCGCTCGCGGCACGCCGTCCCGCGTGACGAGCGGACTCGGTGTGCTCGCCTTCGGTCTCGCCGGCGACGGCCGGCAGATGGTGTATACGAAGTACTCGTCCAAGTCCAACATCTGGTCGCTGCCGCTGAATGCGGCGAAGGTGGGGACCGTCGGCGACGCGGCGCCGGTCACCGCGGGTGCGCAGACGGTGGAGGCGATGACCGTCTCGCGTGACGGGCAGTGGCTCCTCTTCGATTCCGACCTGTCGGGGACGAGCAACATCTTCAGGATCCCCGTGGGCGGCGGCACCCAGGAGCAGCTCACCCGTGGGCTGACGCAGGAGTTCGCGCCGAATCTCAGTCCCGACGGCACGCTGCTCGCCTTCCACTCGTTCCGGACAGGCTCGCGCGATCTCGTCGTGATGCCGCTGGACGGTGGTCCGGTGCAGCAGGTCACGGCGACGCCGGGCTCGGAGTCGTATCCGGTCTGGGCGCCTGACGGGAAGTCGCTCCACTTCATGGATCAGGGCGGTCCCTATAGCGGCGGCGCCGTGCGTCGCGGCCCCGACGGCACATGGGTGCCGGAGGACCCGAAGATCCCGACGACGTTCTGGGTTCAGGATCACTCCCCGGACGGACGATACCTCACGGGCATCCTCGCAGACTCGGTCCGGCCGGATGCCGTCGGGGGCGCGGTCGCCGTGGTGCCCGTCGATGGCTCGGCGCCGCCGCGCGTGTACCGCGCGGGCGCGACCGACGGATTCGTGCAGCGGGTGCAGTGGCATCCGGACGGCGGTTCGCTCGTCACGAAGCAGGTCGACGAAGGCATCGCGACGTTCTGGTCGATCCCGGCGGGCGGCGGTCCCTGGCGGATGATCGCGCGCCTGTCCGATCGATTGCGCCTTTCCGCGCGGTGGGACTTCGCCGTCGACAGGACGCATCTGTATTTCACGCTCGACGACCGCCAGAGCGATCTCTGGGTGGTGGACGTGAACAAGCGATGAGCGAGAACTTCTCGCGGCTCACGGCGGCGCTCGCCGACCGCTACCGCATCGAGCGCGAGCTCGGCGCGGGCGGCATGGCGACGGTCTACCTCGCCGAGGATCTCAAGCACGACCGCAAGGTCGCCCTCAAGGTGTTGCGCCCCGAACTCTCGGCCGTGATCGGCGCCGAGCGCTTTCTGGTCGAGATCAAGACCACCGCGAACCTGCAACACCCGCACATCCTCGCGCTCTACGACTCGGGGCAGGTGGACGGCACCGTCTTCTACGTGATGCCGTTCGTCGCGGGCGAGTCGCTGCGCGACCGGCTCGCGCGCGAGAAGCAGCTGCCGGTGGCCGATGCGGTGCGCATCGCCACCGAGATCGCCGGCGCGCTCGACTATGCGCACCGCCACGGCGTGATCCATCGCGACATCAAGCCGGAGAACATCCTCCTGCACGACGGGCGCGCGCTGGTGGCCGACTTCGGGATCGCGCTTGCGGCGAGCCGCGGCGAGGGCGGCTCGCGGATGACCGAGACCGGCATGTCGCTCGGCACGCCGCACTACATGAGCCCCGAGCAGGCGCTCGGCGAACGCAACCTCGATGCGCGGTCGGACGTGTATGCGCTGGGGTGCGTGCTGCACGAGATGCTCGCCGGTGAGCCGCCGTTCACGGGACCGAACGCGCAGGCGGTGATCGCGCGGGTGATGAACAGCGCGCCGGAGCCGGTGACGGCGCTGCGGAAGTCGGTGCCCGACGAGGTCGCCGATGCGATCCTCACGGCGCTCGAGAAGTTGCCGGCGGACCGGTTCGCGAGCGCGGCCGGGTTCGCGGCGGCGTTGACGGGCGATGCTTCGTCGGCGACGCGTCGCTCCCCGACGACGCGCGCCCGCGCCGCAGCGCGTGGGTCGCGGGCATCGCGCGCGCTCTGGCCCTCTGCATTCGCCGTTGCCGCGGTCGCGGCCGCATGGGGCTGGCTGCGTCCGAGCGGCGAGACGGAGCTGCCGCCGTCGCGCCTCGCGATCCCGACGCCGGGGCTCGGCGGCGGCAACGCGTTCCTGCAGCGGATCCTCGACATCTCCCCCGACGGTCGTACGCTGATCTACGTGAATGCGGCCGAAGGCGGCTCGCGTCTCGTGCGCCGGCCTATGGAGAGCGCGGAGGCGACGGTGCTCAGCGCGATCCCGACCCTGTTCGCCGGCCCGGTGATCTCGCCGGACGGGCGCGAGATCGCCGCGACGAACACGTTGGGCACGCAGATGTTCCTCTTCCCGCTCGATGGCGGCAGCGGCAAGCCGCTCCCGCGCGATCTGGCCTGGTCGAACATCATGACGTGGGGTCAGGACGGGGCGCTCTGGTCGAGCCCGCAGAACGATCGCGCCCGCGGGATCGCGCGGATCGCGCCGACCGGCGAGGTGACTTACCCGTTCGGCACGGCGTTGCTGGGCTACAGCCTGCAGGAGGTGCTCCCCGGCGGACGCTACGGCCTCGCGGTGCGCAATCCCATCGGCACCGCCTTCGGTCCCTCCTTCGTCCTCGATCTCAAGACCGGCGAGACGACGCCGTTGCTCGGCATCGACGTGGTCGAGATCCGGTACACGCAGGGCCTGCTCGTGTACGTCCTCAACAGCGGGTCGCTCGAGGCCGTGCGCTTCGACCCGCGCACGCGGCGCACGAGCGGATCGCCGTTCGTGATCGCGTCCGACGTCGCGCTCACCGGGGGTGGCCAGGCGCAGTTCGCTGTGTCGGACAACGGCACCGTGGTGTACGTGCCCGACGCGCCGCGTTCGCTCGTGCTCGTCGACCGCGCGGGCAATGCGCGCGTGGCGTACAGCGAGGGCCGGAACTTCCACATCCCGCGCTTCTCGCCGGACGGTCGTCGGCTGCTGACCGACTTCACCTCCGCCGACGGCCGCGACGTCTGGCAACTCGACCTCGCGGGTGGCACGATGTCGCGGGTGACGTTCGATCGCGATGGTCACGACGCCACGTGGGAGCCGGACGGCCAGCACCTCGCGTACGTCTCAGCGAGCCGTGCGGGGGGCGCGCTGACGATCTACCGGACCGCCGTGGGGCGCTCGGGGGAGGTGGATTCGATCATCTCCAGCCCGGCCTTGGCGTACACCGGCGAGTGGCTCCCTGACCGCAGCGCGCTCGTGACCGTCGGCAATAGTCTCGCGGGCGACTCGCGCGGTGACATCGCGATCGTGCGGAACGGCGGGCGCGGACCAGTCGAGCCGCTGGTCGCCACGCGCTTCGAGGAGCGTTTTCCTGACGTGTCGCCCGACGGCCGATGGCTGGCCTACGCCTCGGACCAGTCGGGGACGTCGGACGTGTACGTGCGGCCGCTCGACCGTGCCGGCGAGGAGATCCGCGTGTCGCTCGCCGGTGGGAGCGAGCCGATGTGGGGACCGGACGGACGCGAATTGTTCTATCGCGAGCCCGTCACGAATGCGTTGATGCTCACGGCGGCGTCGCTCACGTTCGCGCCCGCTCCGGCGGTGACCGCGCGGCGGCGGCTCTTCGACGTGACGCAGATGTCGAGCACCGCGCCGCACTCGAACTACGACGTCTCCCCCGACGGCCGCACCTTCGCGATGGTGCGACAGAACCCGTCGACGCGGATCATGGTGATCCAGAACCTGCCGGCGATGGTGCGGCAGATGGAACGCGGCGCGACGCGCTGATCCGCGCCGGCGTTAGTACCGGAACAGCCGATTCACCTTGAACACGATCGACCGGTTCTTGAGCCCGCGCACCGTCGTCGGCGTCACGAACCGGTCATCGGTCATGTCGCGCTCGTCCGTGTAGACCAGAAAGATCTCGCTCCCCGGCGCGTACTCCCAACGGAAGCGGAGGTTGGTGTTGAACGCACGGTCGGCCGAACTGTATTGGAGGAGTGCGCTCGCGAACATCAGCGGCGTGAATCCGAAGTCGATGCGGGCCCGCGCGAGCCGCGTGGTGAACGACGCGGCCGGCCGCTCGATGCGGACGATCGCGAACGTTGGCTCTACCGCGAGTCGCTGCAGGATCGAGATGCGCGAGGTCCCGAACGCGCTGCTCGGCCCGAGCGTCAGGCTGCGGATGGTGCCGTCGTAGTAGTTGCCGGCCTGCAGCTTCACGGTGCCCGCGGCTCGGCGCTGCGCGCCGAACTCGTACGCGATGGCCGCGTCGGCGAAGCTGTAGCCCCCCGGCGCGATCGGCACCGGCGATCCGACCGGCGTGAAGGGTCGCCGCAGGAACTCATAGTCGTGCGTGACGTCGATCGAGAACTTGTCGCTGCTCTGGAACTCGGTGTCGAAATGACCGACGAACAGTCTCGTGTCGATCGATCCCGCGCCGTTCTCGATGTATTCACCCGATGTCGTGAAGGTGAACTTGCGCACGGACTTGAACCGCACCGTCGGGCGAGGACTGAATCGCAACTGGCCGTATGATCGGCGCAAGTCCGACCGCCGCCTGAACCCGACCTGCGGGTCGAAGTTCGCGCCCACCGCGAGGTATTCGGCCTGCGCGCCGTACCGGTCCGCGGCGTAGTCCAGGCGCGCCTGATAGCTCTGATCGTCGCCGCTGGTGGCGGGACCGCCCGTGGTGGAGGTGCGCGCCCAGTAGGCGCCGGCCGACAGGGTCTGCGAGAGCAGGAAGGCGCCGTCCACGCCGTAGGCGACGTTCGACCCCGTGCCCGCCGTCGCCACCGACCGGTTGGTCATCATCAGGCCGACGGAACTGCGCCGCAGGACGTCCCGCTTGAGGCGCACCACGGTGAAGGTCGTCGGCGGCGTGTTCGACAGATCGTCGTTCGACGTCCCGATGTTCATCAGCCCGATCGCGTAGGGACCGAGTTTCCCGGTGAGCCGCCCGCCCACGTTGATGGGGATGACGCCACCGTTGTTGAGTCCGATGCGCCGCGTGTAGAAGAGTGTGGGAGTGTCGACTCCGCCAAAGCCAAGCACGCCGCTGCCGCCACGGCCGAAATCGAAGATCCCGCGGCCCTCGAGGAAGAACTCGCGCTTCTCGGGGAAGAAAAGACTGAACCGCGTGAGGTAGACCTGCTGCTCGTCGATCTCCACCTGCGCGAAGTCGGTGTTGAAGGTCAGGTCGGCGGTGAGGTTCGGCGTCACGGCATACTTGATGTCGCCGCCGAACTCGCTGCCGAACTCATCCTGCACGCGCGGCACGCGAACATTGTCGGTCGTGGAACGTCCGACGACGTACGGCTTGAGCTCGATGTTCTTGCCCGCCTCCGGGAGGTCGAGTCCCACAGTGTTCCGCCCGCCGACACGCGATTGAGCGCCTGCGGACCGGCGAGGACCTGCGGCACCGGCGTGAGGTAGGTCCACTCGTTCT
Source organism: Gemmatimonadota bacterium (assembly GCA_031416115.1). GTDB lineage: Bacteria > Gemmatimonadota > Gemmatimonadetes > Gemmatimonadales > Gemmatimonadaceae > Pseudogemmatithrix. Next base: position 6,756 of record JANOTB010000185.1, on the reverse strand, counting down.
TGTGCCGGATCGACCGACGGATCTGAATGCCCCACACCTGGTCCGCACCGGCGCGGTATCGCAGCGACTTGAACGGGATCGCCATCTCGACGGTCCATCCGCCGTCGAATCGTCCGGTCTTGGACGTCCAGACAGGATTCCAGTCGGTGTTGGAGCCGCCTTCGTCGACGACCGAGTAGTCGGCGCGCGCGCCGGGGGGATTGGTGTAGAAGGCGAACCCACTGCGACGATCGTAGAAGGTGTCGAACATCACGCCGATGTGTTCGTTGTTGCGCAGGCCACCGGTGTCGCGTCGCAGTTCGTTGACGACCCATTCCTCCGGGGGAGAGGCGTCCCAGCAACGGCACGAGAGATACATGTTCTCGCGGTCGTACATGATCCAGATCTCGCTCTTCTCGGACGCCGGCTTGCCGTAGTCGGGAACCACCTGGATCATCCCGTCGAACGGTGCCGCGCTCGTGTACACGGCGTCGTCGAGCAGGCCGTCGAGCTTGAGTGGCGCGGCGAGTTTGATCGCGCGCACGGTGGCCTGACCAGTGCTGTCGCGGGTGATGACGGCGGGCGCGACCGGCGCCGGTGGGCCGTCGCGCACGACCGTCGCCTGCGCGTGAACGGCGCTCGAGAGTGCCAAGAGCGCGACGGCAACCCTCATCGTCCAGCCTCGCCACGCGCCGCCATCACCTTGAGCGCCGCCACCAACTTCGCCGCGTCGGCCGGCGTGTTGTAGAGCGAAGGCGTAACGCGCACACAGTCACCCTTCGCGAGCCCAGACCGCGCAACGGTGAACACACCGAACTCGTCCGCCAGCGTGCGAGCGATCGCGGCGTTCCTGGCGCGGTCGCCGTTGCCGTGGAGTCTGAAGCTCGTGATCGCGCCCACGAGTCCCGCGTCGTCTGGCGTGAGCACATCCACGCCGGGGATCGCGCGCGCCGGCTTGGCCCATGCATCGCGCAGGTAGCGCACGCGGGCGGCCTTGCGCGGAATGCCGATCCGGTCCTGGAAGTCGAGCGCATCGGGCACCGTCATCACCGCGGCGAAGTCGGTGGTCCCGGTGTGAATGCGGCTCTCGATCCGCTGGAGCGAACCGTCGTCGCCATGCGCGCGGTCGATCTTGTCGAGGCTGTCGGCACGGATGTAGAGCGCACCAACGCCGACCGGTGCCCCGGCCCACTTGTGCAGGTTGATCCCGATGAACGACGAGCCGAGGTCGGGAAGCGCGAGTGGCACCTGCCCGAACGAATGCGCCGCATCGACGACGGTGTCGATCCCTCGTGCGCGCGCGAGATCGGCGATCGCGCGCACCGGATGCAGCAGCCCCGTCTTGTTGTTGGCGTGCGTGAGCAGCAGGAGGCGAGTGCGCGGGTGCGCGTCGAAGGCGGCCGTGTACGCGGCGAGGATCCCGTCGAGTGTGGCGGGCTCGGGGATGTCGAGCGTTGCGACGGTCGCGCCGCGGCGCGCCGCGAGCGCATTCATCGCGAGCTGCATCGCCGGGTAGTCGAGGTCGGCGTACATCACGGTGTCGCCCGAGGTCACGCGATTGTATTGCCCGATCAACGTCTGGAGCGCCTCGGTCGCGTTGCGCGCGAAGGCGAGTTCCCCCGGTGCGACGCCCAGTGCTTGCGCCACACGCGCCCGCGCCGCCTCAGCGAGTGCCGGATAACTCCGGCGCGCGAAGAGCGAGCTCTCTCGGTTGACCCGGTCGATGTTCCGGTGGTAGGCCGTGAGCACCGGGGTCGCCATCATGCCGAAGAAGCCGGCCTCCATGTTCGTGACCTGATCGGTGACCGCGTACTGGGTCGCGACTTCGCGCCAGTAGGCCTCGTCCTGTGCGACGAGTGCGAGGGGGCCGGTCGGGGGCAGCGGGAGCGCGCCGGGCTCGTGCCGATCGGCGGCCGTCACAACTGCAGCAGCCGCGGAGGACTCCGCGGCAGCGGAAGGAACGGCGAGCGAGGCCGCCGAGGCGAGCGCGGCACTGCGAAGGAAATCGCGACGTGTGGTCATTCATAATTTTATTCGGAGGTGCCGTGTATGGCGAGCCGGTGGCCGCACGGTTTCCTCGACCGTAGCGTCCCCTCGGGGCTGATCTGGACTGGACCGTCGAACGCGCCCACGCGCTGCCGGACGATGGCAATCGCTACGAGGTGCTCGACGGCGAGTTGTTCGTGACGCAGGCGCCGACGTGGAGGCATCAGGGCGCGGTCAGCGAACTCCACCCGAAGTTGCATGCGTATGTGCGCGCGAGTGGGTTCGGGTGGGCGATCGTCGCTCCGGCTGACGTCGTGTTCTCGCCGCGACGCCTCGTCCAGCCCGACGTCTTCGTTGTCCCAGCCCGCTCGGACGGTGCGCCAGCGAGCTGGGCTGGCGCGAAGTCTCTTCTCCTCGTCGTCGAAGTGCTGTCGCCGAGCACCGCGCGCGCCGACCGATACCGGAAGCGCGCGATCTACATGCAGGAGGACGTCGGCGAGTACTGGATCATCGACGCCGGGCAGCGCCTCATCAAACGTTGGCGGAAGGGAGACTCGGAACCCGAGATCCTCACGGGCGAACTCGTGTGGACGCCGCGCGAAGGGATGGCGCCGTTCAAGCTCGACGTTGCCGACTTCTTCGCTGAAGTCGACAGGTATCCGCGGGAGTAGCTGCGCCAGCTCGAAACGACGATCTCGTCGACGAGCCCGTTCGTGAGCGCGAGACCGGTCCTCGGTGGCGAGGTACACGGCCGAGGGCCATCTTCCCATCTCCCTTCCCTCACCTCATTAGAGTGTCTCCCTGCCGGTTCCGCCGGAACGCCTGAGCGCAGCGCTTGCTGACCGTTACCTGATCGAGCGCGAGCTCGGCCAGGGCGGCATGGCCACTGTCTACCTCGCACACGACCTCAAGCACGACCGCCTGGTCGCGGTGAAGGTCTTGAAACCCGAGCTCGCCGCCGTGCTCGGCGCCGAACGCTTCGTGGTGGAGATCAAGACCACGGCGAGCATGAGCCATCCGCACATCCTGCCGCTGTTCGATTCGGGCGCGGCCGACGGGTTCCTGTACTACGTGATGCCGTACATCGAGGGCGAGACGCTGCGCGGCAAGCTCGACCGCGAGACGCAGCTCGGCATCGACGAGTCGGTACGGATCGCGCGCGAGGTGCTCGATGCGCTGGAGTACGCGCATTCGCACGGCGTGATCCACCGCGACATCAAGCCCGAGAACATCCTGATGCAGGGCGGCCGGCCGATGATCGCCGACTTCGGGATCGCGCTCGCCGTGAGCGCCGCAGCGGGCGGACGGATGACCGAGACCGGCCTGAGCCTCGGCACGCCGCACTACATGAGCCCGGAGCAGGCGACGGCCGAGAAGGAGATCAGCGGCCGCAGCGACATCTACTCGCTGGCGAGCGTGCTCTACGAGATGCTCGCCGGGCAGCCGCCGCATCTCGGCGGCAGTGCGCAGCAGATCATCATGAAGATCATCGCCGAGCAGCCGGCGGAGGTGACGACGCTGCGCAAGTCGGTGCCGGCGAACGTCGCGGCGGCGGTGGCGAAGGCGCTCGAGAAGCTGCCGGCGGACCGATTCGCGACCGCGCACGAGTTCATGCAGGCGCTGGCTGATCCCAACTTCCGGTTCGGGGCGGCGGGCGGGACCGCGGGCGTTGCAGGTGCGCCTGGAAGCGGCGGCCGCTCCACGCGCGCAGTCGCGGCGGCGCTGCTCCTGCTCGTGGGCGCCGCAGGGGGCGCCTGGATCGCGTCCCGCACGAGCGCCTCGGACAGACGTGCGGAGTCGACGGTGCGCTTCACGCTTGCGCTGCCGGGCGACACCAGCGGCGGACTCCTTCTTTCGGGCGACCGCGGGCTCGCGGTCTCCCCCGACGGCAACACGCTCATCGTCGTCGGGAGCACGGCCGCTGGCGGCACCGCCCTTTTCGTGCGCGAGATGGCTGACGTGGGTTGGCGCGAGATGGCGGGGACCGAGGGGGCGAAGCACGCCGATTTCTCGCCGGACGGCGAGTGGATCGCGTTCATCCGCGGTGACGCACTCTGGAAGATGCCCGCGGGTGGTGGCCCGGTCGTGCGACTCGCGAGCGTGGGCGAGGGCGTCGGAAAGCCGAGTTGGGGGCCGAAAGGTCGGATCGTGCTGTCGATCGGGTCACGGCTCGCGACTGTGGACGAGAACGGTGGCGCGCCGCGCTTCGTGCCGGACGCCGACTCCGCGGTCGCGCAGTTGGGCCGACTCTACCCGTTCGCACTCGACGACGGCACGCACGCGCTGTTCAGCCTCAACAGCGGCGCCGCCGCCCGGCCGATCGGTGTGGTCGCGCTCGAGACCGGTGCGGTCGAGCTGCTCGGGATCGAGGGGCAGGTCTTCGGCCTCGTCGACGGGGTGCTCATCGTCGGAGCGGGTCTCAGCGGGGACGTCTCGGGCGTGCGATTCGACGAACGCACGAGCAAGGTCGACGGGGACCCGGTCGTGTTGACCTCGCCGGGTCTCGCGGGACTTGCCGCCAGCGGTCGTGGCCATCTCGGTGCCGTGTCGCGCACCGGGGTCTTCGCGTACGCGGCGGGCACGGTGCGCGTGAGCCTGGTCGAGTGGACGCCGGGCCGTCCGCCGCGCGTGCTGCGCGAGGCGGCCACTGGTCAGGCGCGCTACTCGCCCGATGGCGGGCGGATCGTCACGGCCAGCCGGCGCGGAATATGGGTCCTCGATCTGGCACCGGGGGCGGTGCCCCGACAGGTCACGGCCGACAGTGTGAGCGACCGGCCGGAGTGGGCCGCGGACGGCAAACGGATCGTCTTTCGCTCTCGTTCGACGGGCCGCGGCGTCCTCATGATCCGTTCAGCCGACGGGGACGGCGAGGCGAAGCCGCTCCTGGCGCTGCCGGACCGCGAGATCTGGCAGGGCGAGCTCTCGTCGGACGGACGGACGATCGTCTACCGGACCGGCACGCAGTACGGCGCCGACATCTGGTCTCGGTCGTCGGATGGCGACGGGGTCCCACAGCCGGTGGCGGCGACGTCGGCCGCGGAGCACTCGCCGCGCTTCTCGCCGGACGGACGCTGGATCGCCTACGTCTCGACCGAGTCCGGCACGACCGAGGTCTACGTGCGCGCCTTCCCGATCTCGACTTCGCCGGTGCGGGTCTCGGTCGACGGCGGCGAAGAGCCGGCCTGGTCCCGCGACGGCCCGCAGCTCTTCTACCGCAGCGGCACGCGGATCGTGCGTGCCGCGGTACGGACCTCGCCGGAGTTCGGCGTGGTCTCGCGCGAGGTCGTCCTCACGGGTTACACCGGCACCAGCGGCGCGACCGGATTCGATGTCGCACCGAACGGCCGGGATCTCGTGTTCGGTCGGATCACGACCGACAGCGGCCGGATCGTCGTCGTGCATGGCTGGACGCGCGAGCTGCGTGAACGCTTCACCGGGGGTGCCCCGTGAGCGGGATTCTGTGATTGCGTTTAGTGTTACCAAACGCTAAACTATCGTCATGAACGAACGGCGTATCTGGCTCGATCGCATCGACGCCGCGTGGGTTCAGCGGCCCATCTGCTGGTTGCAGGGCGTGCGACGCGCCGGCAAGACGGTCCTCGTCCGCTCCATCGCGGACGCCGACTACTATGACTGCGAACTGCCGAGCGTCCGGCGGGAACTGCGCGATCCGGAACGGTTCCTCGATGGACATGCGGGGCGGCGTCTGATCCTCGACGAGATCCATCGCCTCGACGATCCCTCGGAGTTGCTCAAGATCGTGGCCGATCATCATCCCGACATCCGCGTACTCGCCACCGGCTCGTCGAGCCTCGGCGCGCGCGCGAAGTTCCGCGACACCCTCGCCGGCCGGAAGCACGAGGTCTGGCTCACGCCCATGACGCACGCCGATACGGTCGCCTTCGGCGTCAGCGCGGTCGAACACCGTTTGGCGCGTGGTGGCCTGCCGCCCTTCTTCCTCGCGAAGTCGTCGCCGGAGCGCGAGTATCAGGAATGGCTCGACGCGTACTGGGCGAAGGACGTGCAGGAACTCTTCCGCTTGGAGAAGCGCGGTCCCTTCACGCGGTTGTTCGAGATGCTACTGGTGGAGAGCGGGGGCATCTTCGAGGCGACGCGATTCGCCCGGGCCTGCGAAGTGAGTCGACAGACGGTGATGAACTATCTCGGGGTACTCGAATCCACCTTCGTCATGCACGTGGTCCGTCCATTCGCCGCCTCGCCGTCGGCGGAGATCGTCGCGGCACCGCGTGTGTACGGATTCGACACCGGCTTCGTGGCGCATCATCGCGGTTGGACGCCGCTGCGTCGAGATGACCATGGCCCGCTCTGGGAGCATCTCGTGCTGAACGAGTTGCAGGCGGCGACACAGCGGCGCGACGTGCAGTATTGGCGGACCAAGACCGGTCACGAAGTGGACTTCGTACTCGCGCCGCGGCGCGCTGCGCCCATGGCGATCGAGTGCAAGTGGTCGCAGGACGCATTCGATCCCGCCGGGATGCTGGCATTCAGACAACGATATCCCAAGGGGGACAATGTGCTGGTCGCGGCCGATGTTAAACGGACGAGTCGGCGACGGGTGAAGGGGCTCGAAGTGCTCGTCGTCGGGTTGGCCCACGTCGCGGGCTTGGTGTCATGACAGTCGTGCCCGATCGACTCACCGCCGCCCTCGCCGACCGCTACCGCATCGAGCGCGAGCTCGGCATGGGCGGCATGGCCACCGTCTACCTCGCGCACGACCTCAAGCACGACCGCCTGGTCGCGGTGAAGGTCTTGAAGCCCGAACTCGCCGCC
>JANOTB010000184.1:0-41927 GCA_031416115.1 Gemmatimonadota bacterium | reverse complement strand
TCTCCCGAGCAGGCGAGGAACGAGGCGAAGCACGCGAACGCCGCACCGACGATCCACTGCGATCCTCGGGTCCGCCCACGCACCATTCGGGAGAGTTTCGGCATGCTGCACTACCTCGCGGCTAAACCAGCCGGCCAGAAGCTCCGGCCTCCAACGGTGCTGGCCAAAAGGGAACGCGTCAAGGGGTGCCCCGTCGGGGTGACCCGTCGGCGCTCCTGCAGCAGACCGGACGGCCCGCGAGGCGCGCCCGCGGAGCGGAGGTCACACCGCCGCCTGTCACACCCCCGCCTGTCTTTCGGCGCTCGCGAGGTCGGCGATCACGCCGTATGCTCAACCGGCCCCGATCGAAATTCCTATCCCGCGAGGTGCGTGAGATCGCCGCTGTTCAGGGTGCGCTTGTGAGTTGTCATCTGGGCGAGTGAGGTGCGAAGCTACCGCGCGGCCATGCGCCACGGAAGCAAATGCGCGCACCTGCCACCCGCCCACCACCCGCCCCAGTCGCGACGTCAGCCCCGCCGGCGCTCCATCAGCTTCTGCAGTTCAGCCTCATACGCGGCCGCTGCATCACGATCGCCCGCTGCGGCCGCTGCATCTGCCGCGCCTCGCAGCGAGCGGTAGCGGTTCGGCTCGCGCTTGAGGGAAGCACGATACTCGTCGAGCGCTTCTCTCGGGCTGCCGAGCTCCATCAACATGTCGGCGAGCAACTCTCGCGCGGGCGCAAGCGGGCCCGGAGTCACGGCCGCCTTCTCCGTCGCGTCCTCTCTCGCAGTGGCTTCGCGCATCTGTTTGAGTGCGTCGCCTCGACGTCCCGCGCGAAGATCCATCCAAGCGGAAGCCGCGAGATGCTGGATCGCGACCTGCTCCGCCCAGTACGCTTCACGACTCGCGGTCAGTCGCGCGTTGATCGCGGCGAGAGAATCGATCGACGCTCGCGCCTTCGCGGTGTCGCCGACATGGGTGGCGCCAAGGGCGCGCGCGAAATGTGTCAGGCCATCGGTGTACGGGAATGCGCTCGGTCGCGGTTCAAGTGCGGCGGCCTCCCTCCACTGGCGCCGCTCGAGTGCGTAGCGCGCTGGGATCGCGGCGAGTGCGAACAAACCCGCGGAGCCCGGCGCTGCGCCCCCTACCACCGCCGGGTCGAACCGTGCGGCGAGCTGAGGGAGCCTCATCACGATCGCCTGTGCCGCGGAGTCAGCTCTCAGCTGCAGGTACGCGTACACGGCGTAGTCAGCCGCATGCAACGCTTCGGCGATCGACGAGCCACGCTCCGCCGCCTCCATCGACCGCAGGTTGGTGCCGACGGACTCGTGCCACCTGCCGATGCGCGTGAACGTGTGCGACGGCATATGAAGGGCATGCGCCGCATCCGGAGCGATGTCCGCATAGCGCTTCGCGGCCGGCGCGGCGCGCCCGGCAAGCGCAGGCACGTCGTACGCGTGGATGATGTAATGCGCCAATCCCGGATGGTCGGGCTGCTGCTCGAAGAGAGTCTCGAGGATCGCGCCGGCCTTCAGTTGATTGGCGTAGCTCTTGTCGGTCGGTGACGCGGCGCCGACGAGCGCGACGGCGTGGAAGATCTTCGCCTCGTTGTCCCTCGGGAATCGCGCCGCCAGGTCCGACATCGCGCGCTCATATGCGAGCACGCGTGTGCGCTGGTCGCGGTTCTCGTGGTCCGCGTAAAGCTGCGACACGGCAGCGATGTAACCGCGTTCGCGCTCAGCAGCGCGCGCACCGACGCGGTTCGCGGCGTCGACAGCCTGCTTGCCGCGCTCAAGGACCGCCGCAGGCCGGATGTTCGGTACCATCGGGTTGGTCCAGCGGCTGAGCGCGATTCCCCACCACGCCATCGCGCACGTCGAGTCGGACGCGATCACTCCCTCGAACGCACGCGCCGAGGCGCCGAATTCGAAGGAGTGCAGGAGTGCGATGCCGCGATCGAACTCCGACCCGACGGACGGGGCGCACGACGTCTCGAAGTGAACGGTCCCCAGCCGCAGTGCCTGCGAAGGATTCGCGTGCTCCTGCGCACCCAAGGCCGTTGCGAGCGTGAGGCTGGCGAGCGCTGCCAAGGCGCTGATGTCGCGTGTCATACGGACCTCCCGGAGAAGTCGTTCGTTGCGCCCGGCTCTGGCCGGGATGATCGACGCAAGATGAACGTGTGGCCATCGTACAGCCGTTCCCTTCGAACGGCAACTCCGCTCGCACTCGTTAGATCTTCACGGCGGTCGCCCTGAACACGAGATCCGTCAGGAACGCGGTCGTCGACTCGTCCGCCTTGTCGTGCCTCACTTCGGTGAGCCGAGGCCGGTGCTCGGCGAAGAACTTCTGCATGTGCGAGCTCACCATCACCATCACCATCACCATCACCATCACCATCACCATCGCCGTCGAGACGAGCGCGAGCGGATACCGGTACTGCGGATCGATCGCCGCGATCATGTCCGCAACCACGCGACAGAGCCGCTTGTAGCTGAGGAACAATCCCTCTTCGTTCTCCGCGTCCGCCTTGGGAGCTGCTCTTCTGTCGGCCACAGCCGGGTCGGCGGCGCCAGCTACGACGGGCTTGACCTGTCCCTTCGCAAAGTGCGGGGTCCCGGCGCTGTCTTCGACGGGATGACCCCGTTTTCAATGGGACTCAGCTGGCGGCGTGCCTCGGATGGAGTCGCCTTCGATAGCCTCCGGACGCGGCCGCTCGTCGGCGCGCTGATCTGCGTCCTGGTCGAGACGCATGCTCGCCGCAGCGCCAGACAGCACACCTTCCGCCCCGTTCACTCCGCCCGGATCCAACGCTGGGTCCGCCCCAGCAACGAGATACCGATGTAACCAAGCAACGGCTTGCCGCGCCGCTCATCGGTACACCTGTCGCAGATCTTCCCCGGCTGCTCACCGGGGACCAGCAAGCCGGCGATGGTACCGGTGAGGACTCCGTGGGCCACCCGCAGCGTGATGATGCCGCGCGGCCTGCCGTCGACGTCGCTGATGGTGTGCCAGGTGCCAGCGGGGGAGTCTTGTGCTCGGGCTTGAACGGGCGTGATCGCGATGGCGCTCAAGGTCGCAAGCGCGGCGGCAAGCAGGGGAAGGGCGGGGATGGATCGATGCGACGAGGGTTCGGACGCGCGCCCGTACCCCGTGATCACCGCGACCGCGACGGCCACGACGAGCGCCCACGCGTACGTGTTGTGCAGTCCAATGGTCGCCGGGGCGAGCGCGGGCATCCCGAAGCTTTCCGCCCCCTTGGTCGTACTCGCCGCGAGGATCGGCGGCAGGAACCACGGGAAAAGGAATGGCCAGGTGCAGACCGTGAGATCGAGCAGGTTCGCTCGGCGGTAGCGCGACAGGCCGAAGCGCGCGCCCGTCTCCTTGGCGAACGGCCCCGTGACAAGGACGGCGACGACGCTGTGCGTCGTCAGCAGCACAGCGCCCGACACGACGCCAACGATCCACCACTCCGCGCCACGCGCACTCTTGGCCCGCCCTTCGGCGGCGCGCACCAACCGCTCGAGCAGATCGGTCGCCTGGATCGTGCCCACGAGCGCCATCAATAAAAGCGTGAAGACACTCACGCCTACCGCGCGCTGCAGCCCGTCGACGATCAGCCCCGACGCGCCGAGCGCGCCCGATTCCACGCGCAACAGTGCGCCGGGCGGGATCAGGCCGAAGCCGAGCCCGGTGCCTGCCGCAGCCAAGATCCCGAAGAGCAGCGCTTCAATGAGATGCCGCTTCGCGAGCAGCAGCCCGATCACGAGTACCGGCACCACGAGCATCACAAGTGGGAGCGGACGCCCCGCAGTGGTGGCCGCGCCCGCGTTGGCGGTGGCGACCGCAGTGTCACCCGATCCCAACAGTGCCGAGACCACGAGTGCGGCGAGGCCGGCGGGCACCGCGTACTTCATCCGCCGCCGCACGGTCGTGCCGATGTCCGCGTCCTGCGTGCCGCTCGAGGCGATGGTCGTGTCGGAGACTGGCGAGATCGAGTCGCCGAAGGTCGCGCCGGCGAGGATCGCGCCCATGAGCACTGCGGGCGCGGCACCGGCGGCGCCACCCGCCGGGTAGAGCAGGGGGCCCGCGACGAGGATCGTGCCGAAGCTGGTACCGGTCGCGGTGGAGATGAGCGCGCAGGCGAGAAAGGCGGCGGCCACGTAGCCGCCGCCCGAGAGCGACAGGCTCTGCGCGGTCCACGCGAGCGCGCTCACGAAGCCCGACGCGGCGAGGAGCGTTCCAAGGACGCCGGCGAAGAGCCAGGCGCAGAGCATGATCATGACGATCCGCTGACTCATGCCGTCGAGCATCGCCTCGGCGTAACGCGCTCGGTCCTTCGCGAGCAGGAGCCCGGTGATGAGTGCGCCGAGGAGCACGGGCCAGAAGCCACGCTCGTCGGGGGCGCCGGCGAGTGCGAGCGCGGTCACGCCGCCGAGGAAGACGGCGAATGGAGTGAGTGCGCCGAGCGCGCCGAAGTGGAACGTGAGCGCTGGCAGAGCGTTTGCGGAATCGTCGGGGCGCGTCATGGTGGACGAAGATACGCCGCCGCGGCTATGCTTCGCACCATGCCCGACTCCGCGCGCGACGACTCATTCACCCTCCACGACCTACGCGTGGAGGTCATCGCCACGGAACGCCCGATGGTCTGCGGGCACCGCGCGGGCGATTGGTTCGAGGTGGTGGGCGAGATGCTGCGATTCCCGGCGGGGCAGGGATTCCCGATGTATCCGCTCGCGGCGCTGCTCCCCATGTTGCCGGCCAAGCAACGCGCGACCGACGCGAACGATTGGATGACGACCGATGCGGAGATCGCCTGTCCCGATCCGCACTGCGGGGCGCGCTTCAGGATCACGCGCACGGGGCGAACGACGTTCCGGCATGGCGAGGTGACGCTGGTGCCGCTCCCGCCGGCGCAATGATCCCGCCGCTCATCAAGGGCGGATGGCAGCTCGCCGGTGGTCATGGTGCCGTGGACGCCGAAGTCGCAGTGGCCGACATGTTCGCGTTCGCCGAGGCGGGCATCACGGCGTTCGACTGCGCGGACATCTATACGGGTGTCGAGGTGCTGATCGGGCGGTTCCTGCGCGAGTGGCGTGCGCGACATGGGGCCACTGCTCCGCGTGTCCGCGTCCACACCAAGTGTGTACCCGACCTCGATCTCCTGCCGGCGCTCACGCGCGCTGATGTCGAACGCACGATCGACCGCTCGCTCCGGCGGCTCGGCGTGGAGCAGCTCGATCTCGTGCAGTTCCACTGGTGGGACTGTGCGATCCCCGGGTTCGTCGAGGCGGCGTTGCATCTCACCGCGATGCAGCGGGACGGGAAGATCGCGCAGATCGGCGTGACCAACTTCGACACGCCGCACCTGCGGGCGCTCCTCGATGCCGGAGTGCCTGTGGTCACGAATCAGGTGCAGCTCTCGTTGCTCGATCGCCGCGCGCTAGGAGAGATGTCGGCGCTCTGCGAGACGAGTGGGGTGCGCCTGCTGGCGTTCGGCGCGCTCGCGGGTGGCTTTCTACACGAGCGTTGGCTAGGTGTGGTGGCTCCCGCCGAGCCGCTCGAGAACCGATCGCTGGTCAAGTACCGGCTGATCATCGACGAGTGCGGGGGGTGGGATGCGTTGCAGGGCGTGCTCGTGGTCCTCGCGCGGGTCGCGGCGCGGCACGGGACGACGATCGGTGCGGTGGCGTTGCGGTGGGTGCTCGATCAGCGGATGGTGGCGGCGGCGATCGTCGGCGCCCGGAACTCGGCGCACCTGCGTGCGACGCTCGATGCGCTGGCCATTCAGTTGACAATCGATGATGTTGCCGAGCTGAGCGGGGTGCTCGGTGTGATCGGCAGCCCGCCGGGGGATGTGTATGCGCTCGAGCGCGAGGTCGGGGGGCGGCATGCGGCGATCATGCGGTACGGGTTGAATCGGGGGGTGGTGGACTGAGGGGGGCGGTGACCGAAACTCTGACTTCAACTAACACGGCAACGGCTGTTACCCTGTGGTAGAAGCCGTTGCCGTGTTCTATCGCCGACTCGAAGCAATCAGGAAAAAGCTCTCCTGCCGCGGACGAAAGAACCGGTACCCGTCAGCCGTGAGATACGCGCAGTCCTCCATCATCACGAAAACCTTCTTGCCTCCCCACTCGGCGACGGGCGTACCGGTGTTGAGTTCGATCGAGATGTACGAGCCCGGGCGCAGCCTCTGTGCCTGCGAGAGCGTGTCGGTGCGGAGTGCGCTCCGGAAGTCGATCGACGCGCCGAGCGCGTGCCCCTGTGCGCCGAGCGGATGCGAGTAGATCATCGCCTCGATCCCGCGTTCGCGCATCTCGGCCATGGTCGCATTGAAGACGGCGCCTCCGGTCATGCCGGGGCGCGCGTGCCGCAGTGTGAGGGCATCTTGGAGTGTGTTGGTGTTCTTGAGTGCCGCCTTGAGTCCGGCGGGGGCATCGGTCTCGCCCGGCTTGAGTACGTAGGCCATCTTCTGCCAGTCGGTGTCGAAGCCCATGTAGGTGATGCCGAAGTCGACGTGCACGAGATCGCCCGGCAGGATCACCACATTCTCCTTGGCGACGGCGAGGAAGCCGCGCGAACTGGCGTTCTCACCGGCCGCGCGCTGCACGCGTAGGTCAGGTTGGAACCAGGTGCGGACACCAGCGGCCCAGAGCAGGTCGTAGAGTGCGCGGCGCACATCACCGACCGTGGTGCGTCCGGGCGTGATCACCTCCGCGGAGAGTGCGCGGCGCACGATCTCTTCGGTGACGGCGACGGCCGCGCGGTAGTGCTCGAACTCCTCAGGGATGCGCGTGTCGAGCAGTTCGGTGGTCAACGCCGCCGCGCTCACGAACTTCGCCTCGGCCTCGGGTCCCATCGCCTCGGCGATCAGCTTGTAGGAATCATGGCCGAGCGTGCGTGTCTGCCCTCGTCCGCCACCGATGCCGAGCCCGATCGTACGCGGCTGCCACTTGGCGTAGAGTGCGCGCAGCGCGGCGGCCGGTGGCTGTGGCTCGTCGGAAGGCGCATCGAAGAAGCGGGCGAGGTTTTCCTCGGTGTAGCCCGTGATCGCGTACTTCTTGAGTCCTTCGCTACCCGCGTCGACGAAGACGAAGAGATCGCGATTGCCCGTGTACGGACGCGCCGGCGCGACGAAGTGCACGAGCGGGTCGTCATGGAACTCCTCGTTGACGAGGATCCACATGGCGATGCCGTGCTGCCGCATCATCGGCAGGAGCAGTTCGTGTCGTTTGGGGAGCCAGCTCTCGCGCGCGGCGATCTGTTCCGACCAGGGGAGCAGTTGTGCTGCCGAGGCGATGACCGGTCGAGTGGCAGCGCGTGCAAGCGGCGCCTGTGCTCGGGCCGTCGGTGCGACGAACGATGCCAGGATGCAGGCCGTGGCGAAGGGGCGGATGATCGGTCGCATGTGCGGAGAGGGAGGGAGTTGAGCGCGTCACGTCCACTGATCAGGAAATGCGTCTTTGCCGTCCGATCGTGTCCAGAGTAGCTATGCAACAGAACCAGAGAGTACGACCGCCGTCAGGCTATTGCCCGGCCCCGCCGCGGCGAATGCTGTTCCATTTGGCGACGTTCACGTCGAAGCCGGACCGCTGTGCGTCCGTCGTGAGGAGATCACGAACCGCGGCGTCCCGCGCCGCGATCATCGCGATCTGATCCCAGAAGCGATGCGGATGATGTACGACCAGCTCTCGGCGTGCGGCGGCGTCGGCGGTCACGATCGCGAGCGCTGCGGCGTGGATCTCCGGAGTGAGATCGATCCCCTCGAGCAGGTCCGCGCACTGTCCGGCCACGGCGTCGCTCGTCGTCGACGACGTGGCACGTTCAGAATTGGGACCGGTCACGTGGTGCTCCAGTGAAGCGAGGGGCGTACTGCCTGCCGAGCGAGCGGACTATCGAGCGAGCGGACTATCGGGCGCTGCTCACGGCGAACGGTACCGTCCCCGCCCGATCGCCCCAGGAGAGGTCCAGCACGCCGCGCGCGGGGCCGAGCGCGCGGAGCGTGATCGTGAACTCCTCCACAGGCGCCAGCGTCGCGCTCATCTGCACCTCCACCCGACCAATGTCCTGCGCGGCATCGTACTGCGTGCCCCACTGGCCGGTCTGTCGGTTCACGATCAGGAACGTGCCGCTGTGCGTGTGCTGCAACCAGAGCGTGTACATGCCCGGCGCCAGCGTCACGCCGCCGAGCGTGAGCGTGCGCGTGGTGAAGAGGTGCGTGGCGTCGTTCGCGCCGAAGCGCCAGACGGAGTCGATCGGCACCAGCGTGCCGCCCCAGACGGTGCGTTCGCGGACGTGCGGACGGCCGTAGTCCACGAGGACCATTCCGCCGGGGCCGAAGGCCGCGCGCACCGTCTCACGCATCGAGAGCACGCCGGTAGGGCGCATCGCCTGCGCGATGGTCGCGATGTCGAGTCCGCCGTTGCCGCGCGTCGCGAGGACCTTGTTCGTGGTGAACGAGCCGTCGACCGAGAGCAGTCGATCGCGCGCGTCGAAGCGGAGCAGCATCTGGTAGGGCACCGCGCCGACGAGTCGCGTGGTGTCGCCGCTCTGGGTCTTGAGGCCAACGAAGCTCGGCGCGCCGCCGTTGCCCAAGGCGGGGACCGAATCGACCGAAGTGCCTCGCCGGCGCAACGCCGCCAGCGCCTCGAACGGGCCGTACACGAAGGTCGGGAGACTCGGCATCGCACGCCGCGCCGCGAACGCACGGCGCGGCGCGCTGTCGGCGAACACGACCTCGCGCACGGCCGAGTCGGCACCGAACGTGAAGCGTGTCTCGGAGGCGGCGTTGGAGAATGGCGTGCCGTCGGCCTGCATGCGCGAGAGGCTCGCGGTGGTGAAGTGGCCGTCACGTCCGAGCGCGAAGCGATACCGCGTGCGCGCCACCACGGCGCCGTTGCGTTGCACCATCTCGCCGTCGAGCGCGGTCGCGGTGCGTGTCCACTGTTCGATCGCGACGGTGTCCTTGCCCAGCGTGTAGACGAGCGACGCTGCCTGCGCGGCGAGCGGCGCCGTGAGTGGCGCCGTGAGCGCAACGCCGAGCGAAGCGGCGACGGCGAAGTACGAGGGCGGACGAAGCGAGGATCGCATGTGCGGTCAGGGCCGGGGGAGATCGATCGCCGGATTCCGGGAGAAGAACCCCACCGGGCGGATCTCGAAACTGTGCCGTGCGACCGGCATGAGCGGCCAGTCCTCGGGGCGTGGGACGTGGTGGAAGCCCATCGTGACCCACGCGACGAGATCGGCGTTGGCGAGTGGGCGATTCGCCGCGGTCCACTTGGGCAGGCCGTCGCCGGCGGTGTGGTTGGTCGGATAATCACCGGCCGCGTAGAGTTCGCGCCGGTCATACGGCGTGACCCAGAGCATGTGCTCGGTGAAGGCCGCGCGCTTGTGCATGTAGTCGTCCGGCGCGAGCAGGCTCATGGCGCTATGACTGTCGATCTGGTACCCGACGAAGCCGCTGAACGGACCCCTCACAGAAGGGTTCACAAAGCGCCAGAACTCAGGCTTCTCCATGGTCGACATGCGCATGCCCTCGCTCTCCGTGCGCGCGGCATCGGTCTGCACGGTCCAGATGCTGCGACGCGCGTTCTCGGCCGGCAGCCGCTGCGTCAGCAGGCGATCGACGAGCAGGGAGTTACCGGTGCCGTCGACGTCGAGGTCGATACGGAACGAGAAGAAGTGGCTGTGGTTGATGCCGACGCGCCCCGGTGCGATCAGGCGACCGAACTGCTCGTCGGCGGCGGTGCCTGCAGCGGTCTTGGTCGCGTCCATGCCGGTGGCCGCCGCGTCCATCTTGAGCGTGCCGTCCTGCTGAAAGATCCAGTCGAACAGATAGTCATAGTTGCCGGCGGTCATGTACATGCGCAGCACGAGATCACGCTTCACGCGCGTCGCGATGACGGTGCCCCCCTCGCGCCCATGTCGCCACGCGACATCGCCCGCCGAGCGCTCGAAGAGACAGGCGACGCGCTGACGTTCGCGGGGACGGCCGTTGGGATTCACGACCATCGCATCGAAGTACGTCGCGTACTCGGGGCACTCGATGCCACGTTCGAGACTGCTGGCGATGCCGCCGAAGAGCGACGGGTAGGTGCCCAAGTCGAAGAAGCCTTGGCGGCTCCAGGGCTCGCTCGGGTCCATGTACGGCACGAAGAGCTCGGAGAGCGAGCCCTGATACATCACCGAGCGATCGCGGCCGCCGTCGGTGTACTTCACGCTCGAGACGACGATGCCGCGACGCGGATCGACGCGGAACTGGAACTTCCAGTTCTGCCAGCTGACCTGCTGTCCGTCGAGCTTGTATGACGGGCCGAGCGGCTGCACCATCGACACCGGGTTCGGCGTCTCGCGCGTGGGGCCGATCGCCTCGGCGTCGTGATCGCCGAATGCGCCCGTCAACGGACGCACACCGCTGTCGGTGACCCGGAGGATCTTGTTCTCGGTCGCGTCGACGACGATGACCAGTCCCTCGAAGGTCTCGCCGTAGCCGGTCACGCTCCCATGATCGGTCCCGCAGTCCACGCGCAGGATCCGCTTGCCACGCTCCTCGGGCTGATCGAAGTAGCCGTGATTGGACGGACTGCAGCCAACGAGCGAGAAGTCGGTAATGCCGCGCTTGCGGATGGCCGCGCGCACCCGTGGGTCGGCGAGCACGAGCCGGCCGACCGCAGATGTCTCCTCGGCATTCGCCATGTACTGGCGCCCGGGTACCTCGGTCCAAGAGAGGACCTTCTTGCCGGCGAGGTCGACGATCGCTTCGTAGCCGCGCAGGCCCTGGGAGACGTGCACCAGTGCTTCTCGCGTGAAGGGCTGACCGGCCCGCCAGGCGAGGACCGCGGCCTTGGGCGGTTCATTGAGGCCCACATAGAGATATTTCGTGGTGCTGTCGGTGCGCCCCGAGGCGATCAGCGCGTCGTAGATCACCCAGTGCTCTCGTGCCGAGAGACCGTCGAGCGGATGTGTGGGAGCCTGAGCTCCCAGCCCCACGACGGTGAGGGCGAGGAGGGCGATCAGGGTCGTGAAACGGCGCATCGGGTGACTCCGCAAGCTGGAGAGAGGGCCGGGACTTGGACGGGAACTCGGGACCACAGAAGCTACGCTTCGGCGCACGCGGCCACCACTGCGCCGGCCGCGCGCGCTGGCCTCGACTGCGCTGGTCTCAATTGGGCCGACCTCGATCAATCCTCGATGATGCGCGAATGTTTCTTGGTGTCGGGCATCACCGCATACACCGCGAGCGAGCAGGCGACGATCGCCGTCGCATACCAATAGAACCATCGCTCGTGCCCGGCGCCCTTGAGCGCCAGCGCCACGTACTCGGCGGTGCCACCGAAGAGCGAGACCGCGAGCGCGTACGGCAGGGCCACGCCAAGTGCACGCACCTCGGTCGGAAAGAGTTCGGCCTTCACCACCGCGTTGATCGACGTGTAGCACGAGACCACCATCAGTGCCGCCGTGAGTAGGGCGAACGCCTGCAGCGGCGACCGTGCGGTCTCGAGCGCGGTGAGCACCGGTACAATGCCCAACGTGCCGAGCAGTCCGAAGGTGATGAGCAGGGGCCGACGGCCGATCCGGTCGGAGAGCGCACCGAAGAGTGGCTGCACGAGCATGAAGACCACGAGCGTGGCGGCGTTCACCTGCGACGCCGTCGCCTTGCTGAAGCCGGTCGTGTTGACGAGGAACTTCTGCGCGTAGGTCGTGAACACATAGAACGAGAGCGCGCCGCCGGCGGTGAGACCGAAGGTCGCGGCGACTGCGCGCGGGTGTTTGAGCATCGCCCGCAGGCCTGACTCGTGCGACTGCGCCTTGGTGAAGCTCGCCGTCTCGTCGAGTGAGCGGCGCAGCCAGACGGCGACCACGGCCGCGAGTGCGCCGAAGACGAACGGGATGCGCCAGCCCCACGCATGGAGTTGGGCTTCGGTCAGCGTTGCCTGCAGCACGAGCAGCACGGTGAGCGCGAGCAGTTGGCCGAGGATGAGCGTGACGTACTGGAAGCTTGAGAAAAAGCCGCGATTCTGGCGGCCAGCGCGCTCGCTCAGGTAGGTCGCGCTCGCACCGTACTCACCGCCAACGCTGATCCCCTGAAGCAGTCGCGCGAGTAGCAGCAGGGCGGGGGCACCAAGGCCGATGGTCGAATACGAGGGCGTGATGGCGATCAGGAGCGAGCCGCCGCACATGAGAAGCACGGACGCGGTGAGCGCCGCTTTGCGGCCGTGCTGGTCGGCGTAGCGCCCGAGCAACCAGCCACCCACGGGGCGCATGAAGAACCCGACGGCAAAGACGGCCGCCGAGTTGAGCAGTTGGGCGGTGGCGCTGGCCGGCGGAAAGAACGCGCTCGAGAAGTAGAGCGCGAAGGCCGAGTAGGTGTACCAGTCGTACCATTCGACGAGGTTGCCGACCGAGCCGCCGAAGATGGCGCGGATGCGGGCGCGGGTCTCGTGGTCGAACCGGGGGGCGCTCATGGGCTACAAGATACGACGCGGGGCGCGCGCTGGACGCGCGCGGGACTTGCGCGGAATGCCCGCTGGACGCGCGCCGGTCGCGGTGCGAAGTTCCCCTCACCTCGAACCGGACCCCGACATGCGTTCCTTTCTTTTCCTGCCGTTCCTCGCTGTAGCGGCCCACGCGCAAGAGCCAGTGATCCCGCCTGCCGCGCAGCAGATCGCCGCCGCCGTGCTCCCGCTCCCCGCCGACCTGCGTGCCGGTGCGACCGTCATGGGCTACCGCGAGGCCGGCAAGCTCGTCGTGCTCCGCGAGGGCACCAACGGGATGCACTGCCTCGCGTTGTACGTGACGCGCCCCGACTTCCACGTGGCGTGCTACCATGCGGGTCTCGAGCCGTTCATGGCGCGTGGCCGCGAGCTGCGTGCGAATGGCGTCACGGGCGGGCTGGTCGACAGCACGCGCTTCAGGGAAGTCCGCGAGAAGAAGCTCCCCATGCCGACGATGGGCACCCTGTACTCGATCAGCGCCAAGAAGGAGAACTTCGACGCCGCGACCAACAAGGTCACCGGCGGGAGCCTCCTCGCGGTGATCTACGTGCCGAACGCGACGCCCGAGAGTTCCGGTATCACGGCGCAGCCGCGGCAGGACGGTCCCTGGCTCATGTTCCCCGGTACGCTCAAGGCGCACATCATGATGGTGGGGACGATGGCGCCCTGATGCGCGGGCGCCTGCGATGAAGCTCTGGATCGACGCTGACGCCGCGCCGGTCGCCGTGAAGGAGATCTGTTACCGCGCGTCCGACCGACTCAAGGTCGAGACGGTGCTCGTCGCCAACATGCGACTGCAGCTCCCGTTGGGCTACGCGTTCCTGAGCAGCGTCCGTGTGGATGGGTCCGCCGATGCGGCGGACCGATACATCGCCGAGCAGTCGGAGGCCGGCGATGTGGCGGTCACGCAGGACATCCCGCTCGCGGCGCTGCTCGTGCCCAAAGGAGTGGAGACGATCGACCCGCGCGGCGAGGTGTTCACGGCGGAGAGCATCGGCGAGCGGCTCTCGGTGCGGAACTTCATGGAGGGATTGCGCAGCACCGGCGTCGACACGGGTGGTCATGCCGCCTACGGAGCGCGCGAGAAGCAGGCGTTCGCGAATGCATTGGATCGCGCGCTCACGCGCGCGCTGCGAGGGCGATGACCCGTCGATCCAGCGCGCCGGCATGGCCGAGCCGAAGTTTCAGCGGAACCAGTCGTACTCCCAGGTCCACGGCATCGAGGTCTCGCCGAGCACGGCGAGTGCGAGCGCGGGGTAGATCCGTTCAGCGCGCACATCGTTGGCCATGAGCACGAGGCAGCGCCGTTGCCGTTCGAGGCAGATCACCATGTTGCCAGTCGAGTCGTTGTGGCCACCCTTGAACCAGACAGGGCCTGCCGCACCGGTGAACGTGACCATCCCCAAGCCGGCGGCGAGACCAATGGCGACGTTGCCTGGCGCGGAATCGGCACTGAGCGTCGGGAACTGACTGCGAGCGGCGATCGCGAGACCGGGCCGCACCAACGTCGCACGGGAGTCCGCGGTCAATCCGTCGCCGCGCACGAAACCGGCCCAGAGGCGGGCCTGGTCCTCGATGCTCGTATCCATCGACCCGGCGGCGCTGGGCCTGCTGCGTTCATCGTGCGGCTCCAGTGAGCCGTCGAGCCGATATCCGTCCGCCAGATCGCCGGCGAAATCGGCGCGCCACTGCATGCTCGTGCGCGTCATGCCGAACCGATCGAAGACGCGTCGCTGCATCTCCTGACCAAGGTCGAGGCCGAGGCCGTCCTCGATGACGAGTTGCAGCAGGTAGAAGCCCTCGCCTGAGTATCCGTAGCGCGTACCGGGGTCGGCGTGAATGCGAAGCTTTCCGTCGGGCTCGAGCCAGCGGAAGTTGGCGAAGCCTGTAGAGTGGGTGAGGATGATCCGCGGTGTGATCGAGCGCCAGCGCGAATCGGCCGCCAGGTCGTGGTAATCGTCGTACTCGGGCAGCGGTTTTGGGAGCAGCGTCGCGACGGAAGCGTCGAGGTCGAGCTTGCCCTCCTCGACGAGCTGCATCGTGAGATACGCGACCGCCGCCTTGGTGAGCGAGGCGCCGTACATGACGGTGTGCTTCGTGAGCGGCAGGTCCTTCTCGACATTGCGTCGACCGTAGGCGGCCACGTGCCGGATCGCGCCGTCGTCGATCACCGCGAGCGCGAGGCCCTGAACGCCTTCGCGGGCCATGAGCGAACGCGCGACGGAGTCGATCACGGTGGTCGATGGCAGCGGTGGGTCGACTCGCGGACTCCGGCAGCCGCCGAACGAGACGATCGCCATGGGCAGAATGCGGATCAGGTTCGCGGACGATCGCACGGGCTGCCAATGTTAGAGAGGCCGACCCATCGGCGTACGTGCGAGCGACCGCTAAGGTTTCCTCGCACGATGGCGTCAACGGGGACTCGGCGGGTACTGTTCTGTCCGTCGGCCATCGCTCCGCTCTCAGCCACCTACGACATGACCCCGCGCGGCACCGTCAGCCTCGCCCGAGCGCTCTCCAAGCTCGGCCACTGCTCCCGCGCCGAAGGCGAACGCCTCGTGGCGGCGGGCCGAGTGCGCGTGGACGGCGTGATCGTGCGTGACGCGAACCATCGCGTGACGCCAGAGCAGGCGGTGATCGAGGTCGACGCCGCGCGCATCGCGAAGGTCGCCCATGTGTACCTCGCGCTCAACAAGCCGCGTGGTCTGGTCACCACACGCAGCGACCCACAGGAGCGGGGCACCGTGTACGACTGCCTCGCCGGCGCTGACCTGCCGTTCGTCGGCCCGGTGGGACGGCTCGACAAAGCGAGCGAAGGGCTGTTGCTGCTTACGAACGACACGCGCTGGGCGGACGCGATCATCGGTCCCGCGTCGCACGTGGAGAAGACGTATCATGTGCAGGTCCGCGGTCAGCCCGATGCGGCGATGCTTGCGCGGCTGGCGGCCGGTGTCGTCGAACCCGCCACCAACGATCGGCTCGACGTGGTGCGGCTCGCGTTGCTACGCGTTGGTTCACGCAGCAGTTGTTGGCTCGAGATCGTGCTAGACGAAGGAAAGAACCGCCACATCCGCCGCCTGCTCGCGGTCGAGGGGCTGGAGACGCTCCGTCTCGTGCGCATCTCGATCGGACCGCTCTCGCTCGGCACACTCGCCAAGGGCGCGTGGCGACACGTCACGCCTGACGTGGTCGAGGCGCTCCGGTCGCAGGCACTCACGCCGTTGGAGTAGTGGCGGTAGATATTCTTGGGCCCGCGGCAACGTCACCTCTCACCGCTCACGTGCGGAACTCGATCATGCGCCTCGCCACAGTGCTGGTGTTCGCTCTACTCCCGTCCCTTCTCACGGCGCAGGAGACTCCCACCCAGCGCGCTGCGGCCCCCGACGTGATCCGTCGGCTCGCCGCGCTCCGCGACAGCATCGACGCGCCAGGTCTCGCGCGGCGTCTCACCACGGCGCGCAGCGTGAACCGCGACGCCGTGGTGGCGCGCGCACAGTCGCTGTGGGATGGCGAGCTGCAAGCGATGTCGGACGACATCACCAAGCACCCGGAGATCGGGTTCGCCGAGACGCGGTCGGTGGGGATCCTCACCGAGTGGCTGCGGCGGCACGACTTCGAGGTGGAGATGGGTGTCGCCGGTCTCCCGACCGCCTTCGTGGCACGCTACCGTCGCGGGACCGCGGGGCCGAATCTCGGCATCGTCGTTGAATACGACGCACTGCGCGGTACGACTCGCGACTATCACGGCGATCAGCACAGTGCGCAGGGACCGGTAGGCCTCGCCGCCGCGGTCGCCGTCGCCGAGTTCCTCACGCGATCGGGCACGCCGGGCACAGTGACGGTGATCGGCACGCCGGCCGAGGAGATGATGCCGCCGCCGTCGAAGACGGTGATGCACGAGCGTGGAGTGTTCGCAGGTCTCGATGTGGTGGTGCGTTCGCACTCGTCGACCGACACGCAGCGTCCGGCGCCTGGGTTCGGCTCATGCTGCCTCAACATCGACGGGGTGCGGTATGTGTTCACCGGCGCACCGGCGCATCAGATGTCGTCGTGGGAGGGTCGTGACGCGCTTTCTGCCGTGGTGCGCTTGTTCGTGAACATCGATGGCCTGCGCAAGAGCATCCGGCCCGAAGCGCGCATTCAGGGGATCATCACCGAGGGTGGCAAGGCGCCGAACGTGGTGCCCGACCGTGCCGTGGCCGACTTCTACATACGGTATCCGGACGAGGTCTATCTCGCTCAGGTCCGTCAGTTGGTGGACGATGCCGCGCGCGGCGCGGCGCTCGCTACGGGGACGAAGGTGAGCATCGAGCCGTACGGCAGCATGCGTGACGGTGTCTCGGTCGGCGCGCTCAACGAGGTCGCGTTCGCCTACCTGCGCAAGTTCGGAGCAACGCGCATCAAGGAGGAGCCGCAGAAGCCGCAGGGCTGGGAGGAGACGGGCAGTGTCTCGCGGGACATTCCCGGTGTGGGGCTCAGCGCGTACACGTCGAGTGGCGGGTTCCATACGTACGAGATGGAGACCGACGCGCTGAACGAGATCGGGCACACCGGCTTTCGACTCGACGCCATGGGGATGTCGGCGTTGCTCCATGATTTCGTGACGGACGCGGATTTCAGGACGCGTGTCAAGCGTGAGTTCGCGGCCACGCGTGCGCTCTTCGGCGACTACGTCAACGCACTCGGCAAAGCGTATCCGATGCCGGTCGTGCGTTAGGGGGCGACGAAGGTGATGCCGGCGGCGGGGATCGGTCGCACGCGTGGCCCGAAGCTCGAGATGTTGGAGAGCACGTCGTTGTGGTGCGCGATGACCTGCGCGGGAGAGAGCGCGGCGCTCCCTTCGCTCGTGTGCGCGTCGGCCACGAGGATCACGGGGTAGCCGAGCGCGAGCGCACGTCGAATGGTGGTGTCGACGCAGAACTCGGTGTGCATGCCGCAGACGACGAGCTCGGTCACGCCGTGCCGCTCGAGGAGCGCCTGTAGTTCCGTGCGGTGGAACGCGTCGGTGGCGGTCTTGCGCAGAGTCAGGTCCGCAGGCTCCACCTGCAGCGCGCGGTGCAGCTGCCACTCGGCCGTTCCGTGCTCGAGGTAGCCCGCCTTGCCTTCGTGCTGGATGAGGATCACCGGCGCACCTGCGGCGCGCGCCCTCGCGGCGACCGCGTTGATGCGCGAGAGCACCGCGTCAAGCTCGAACGGCGGAGTGGCGCCATCGCAGAGGCCCTGCTGGACGTCGATCACCAGCAGGGCGCGCTTGGTCATCACTATTGCCTCGCCGTCATGATCGATTCGCCGGCACTACCGCTTCGCCGGCACAAGCACACTGGACTCGTCGGGCCCGACGCGAACCACGCGCAGCAGTTGCGTGAAGGTCTGCCCACCGACTTCGAGCACGACGCGATAGTCGCCGGTCTCGACGGGGGCCGCGCGATTGCCGCCGACGCCGCCTTGGCCCCCGCCTTGGCCACCAGCACCGCCCGGGCGCCCAGCTGCTCCCCCCGCGGGAGCATTCGCCGCCGCCGTCGCGAGCGCGAGGAGCACGCGCGCCTGCGCCGTCGGCGTCGCTGAGCTATCCGCCGCCGCGCGCGACTCCGCCGGCCGAGCATTGAAGCCGGCAGGGAAGCCAGGATCGTTCACCGGTCCCGTGGGACCACCGAACCGCCCGCCGCCACCACCACCACCACCGCCGCCGCCACCGAAGCCCGCGAACACCGGCCCAGTGCCGGTGTTCATGAGATTCCACGAGACGGTGTTCATCCCCGCCGTGTTCGTAGCGGTCACACGCGCCACCGTGTCACCCGCGACATTCACGATCGAGATCCGCGGTGCCGGCGCGCCCGCCGCCGCGAGTCGATACGTGATCGTCGCACCCGCCGCCGTGCGCTCGCCGCGCCACATGCGGTTCGCCCTCGGCTCAGATCCCACAGGACGCTCACCGTACTGCAGCGCCACCGTCGGCGCGAAGAGATGCGTGCCCCTGGCGAGCACCGCGGCGGTCATCTGCTGCAACGGTGCGACGTCGAGGATCTGTACCGCGCGACCATGCGTGCCGGCGATCAACTCGTGGTCGCGCGGATGCACCTGCAGGTCATAGACCGGCACCGTTGGGAGATTGCCGTCGAGCATGAACCAGCTCGTGCCCTTGTCGAGTGTTGCGTAGACGCCCAACTCGGTACCCACGTAGAGGAGGTTCGCGTTCACCGGGTCCTCGCGCACCACATAGACCGAGTTGGGGCGAGCAGTCCGCAGTCCATCACCGATCGAGCGGAACGTCTTGCCAAAGTCGTTGGAGACGAAGACATACGGAGTGAAGTCGTTGTCACGATGATTGTCGAAGCTCACATAGACCGTCGCCGAATCGCTGAAGCTCGGCTCCACCTTGCTCACGTGCGTGAAGGGCGGCACGCCGGCGAAGCGGCCACTCAGGTCCTCCCAGTTGCCACCGTCGTTGCGCGTGAGCCAGACCTTGCCGTCGTTGGTGCCCACGTAGAGCAGGCCAGGCCGGATCGGCGACTCGCCGATCGTCACGATCGTCGCATTCTCCTCGGCGCCGGTCGCGTCGCGCGTGATGCCGCCGGTCGCGTCCGCCGCCGCGTTGCCGTCGGCGTCGTACCCGGTGGTGATGCGGATGCGGGACTCGTCGCGTGACGAGAGGTCGGGAGAGATCGCGAACGGATCGAGCCCCTTCTTCACCGACTTGAAGAGCTTGTCTGCGCCGCTGTAGAACACATTCGCATCGTGCCGCGAGAGCGTGAACGGCGTGTTCCAGTTCCAGCGCGTCGCGACGTTGGGGTCGGCGAGCTGCTTCTTCATCTCGGCGCGGATCTCGGCGATCTGCTTGGTCTGCTCGGGAGTGAGCGGCCTGGTGCCGTCGCCGCGAATGCGAGCGATCTGCGTGCCGAACTGCGCCCGACTCACTGTGCGAGCGCGGATGTTGATCGTCTCTCCTGTGGCGACGTTGCGCCGCGCGATGTTCCCACCCTGCGACTCGTAGAAGACGTACTCGGGATTGAACGGATCCTGCGCCGTCTGCAACCCGTCGGCAGCGAAGACCGCGAACCAGTCGGTCATCTGCAGCGGCGCGTTGGCGCGGCGACTCAGGCCGCACGAGGTGCCGTTGTCCTGCAGTCCGCCGCAGACGCGGTACGGCACCTGATAGTCGTAGCTGATGCCGTAGAACTGTCCCATCGCCATGTTGTTGAGCGCGTCGTACGTGCCACCGCGGTCCCAGGTCTGAAAGAGGCCCGCGTCGCCGCCGACGATGTAGTGCTCGGGATCGGCGGGGTCGATCCACATCGCGTGGTAGTCCTCGTGGATCCCGACCATGCCGAGCTTCCATGACCGACCGCCATCGGTGGACGACGCGAAGTCGACCGCCATGCGGTAGATGCGGTTCGGGTCGCGCGGATCGACGCGCACCTGCGAGAAATAGAACGGGCGGTTGTTGACGGTGCTCACCCATTCCCAGGTGCGGCCGGCGTCGCCCGAGCGATACAAGCCGCTCAACAGCCGCTGCGGCTTGGCGCCGCGCACGCTGTCTGCCTCGACCATCGCGTAGACCACGTCAGGCGCACTCGGCGCCACCGCGAGGCTGATGCGCCCCTTGGTGGTCGCGGGAAATCCGCCCCCCTTCACTTCGGTCCAGGTGGTGCCACCGTCGGTGGTCTTCCAGAGGGCCGAGCCAGGGCCGCCGCTCTTGAGGAAGTGCGCCTTGCGGACGCGTTCCCAGCTGGCGGCGTAGAGCACGTCGGGATTGCGCGGATCGATCGCGAGATCAACGAAGCCCGCGCGCTCGCTGATGAACTTGCTCAGCGTCCAGGTGCGGCCGCCATCGATGGTCTTGTAGAGGCCGCGCTCGGGGTTGCTCCCCCAGAGTGCGCCGAGTGCCGCGACCCAGACGATCTCGGGATCGGTCGGGTGCACGATGATGCGACCGATATGCTGCGTCTTCTCGAGTCCCATCGATTGCCACGTCACGCCACCATCGACGGACTTGTAGATGCCGTAACCCGGCTGGACCGAGTTGCGCGAGTCCTCCTCGCCGGTGCCCGCCCAGATGATGTTCGGGTTGCTCGGAGCGACCGCGAGATCGCCGAGTGAGGCGATGGGTGACTTCTCCCAGAGCGGAATGAAGGTCGTTCCCGCGTTGATGGTCTTCCATATGCCACCGGTCGCGCCGGCGACGTAGAAGATCTTGGAGCTGCCAGGCTGCACTTCGACGTCGGTGATGCGGCCAGCCATGTTGACCGGGCCGATCGACCTCCAGCGGAGGCCGGCAAGGACGGAGGAGTCGGGCGTCTGTGCGCCGGCGACGATCGCGCCGAGTGCGAGGGCC
Organism: Gemmatimonadota bacterium; assembly: GCA_031416115.1. Lineage (GTDB taxonomy): Bacteria > Gemmatimonadota > Gemmatimonadetes > Gemmatimonadales > Gemmatimonadaceae > Pseudogemmatithrix. Next base: position 21,122 of record JANOTB010000184.1, on the reverse strand, counting down.
GTGGTGGCGCGAGCCGTGGTTGCGAGGGCCGAAGTGGCGCGGAGCATTGAGCGCATTGAGCGTGCGGAGAAGGAAGAAGGGCCTCGAGCGCGATCTTGACCGACCGTTGCAAGCTGGACCATTGAGGTACGCGGCGCGAGTGCGCGGTGTTCGGTCTTGACGGGCTCCGACGGCACCTTATATTCGGAACTAGACCGAACGGTCTAGTAGCACATTTTCTCCACTTCAGGAGGCGTGAGATGCGAGTGGCCCGAGAGCAGGTGGACGTCCGGCTGGCGATCCCAGGCGTGGTGATCCGGCAGCGGAAGGACTTCGGCAGCGTGCGCGGGTTCGACCAGATCAGCGGCGAGTATTTCACCTTGGCGGCGGGTGTGGACACGACGGCGCTCTTCAAGGGGCTCGATCACGATCTCTGCCAGTGCCCGCACTGGGGCTACGTGCTGAGCGGTGCGCTCACGACCACCGACGAGTACGGCGTGCAGGAGACCGCGCACGCCCACGACTTGTTCCACTGGCCCGCCGGACACAACGTTCGCGTCGACGCCGACGCGGAGATCGTGATGTTCAGTCCGGAACGCGAACACAGCCTCGTGATCGACCACATGATCGCGAAGGTGTCCGCCTGACGCACCCGACCAAGCAGCGGTTGCTCGACGTCGGCCTCGCCATGCTCCTCGAGCATGGGTACCACGGTCTGGGGATCCAGGCCGTGCTCGAGGCGGCGCGCGCGCCCAAGGGTTCGTTCTATCACCACTTCGCTGACAAGGAGGACTTCGCCCTCCAAGTCATCGATCAGTACATGGTGGGGGTACACGCCGGACTCGACGCGTGCCTCGGCGCGACCGATCGGCCGCCGCTGGCCCGCGTGCGTCTCTTCTTCGAAGTGACGCAGCAGTCGTACGAGCGTGAGGGGTACTTGGGCTGCCTGCTCGGCGGACTCGGACAGGAACTGTCAGGCGCGAACGAGGTCTTTCGCCTCCGCATCGAACGGTGCCTCTCGCAGATCGCCGAGCGGACAGGTGCGTGCTTGAATGAAGCGCGTCGCGCTGGCGAGATTCCTCCGGATACGGACACAATGCAGCTGGCGAGCCTGCTGGTGGATTGCTGGGAGGGTGCGGCGCTGCGCAGTCGGCTGCGCGGTGAGCCGTCGTCGCTCACCGCGATGCTCGACTTCTTCTTCAGTGCGGCTTCACTCTCGCGAACGCGATCATCTCGCTAGCGATCCCGAGCATGATCCCGAACACGGCGCCGACCATCCAGTCATCCGGCCCTTCGGTCGGGCCGAGCAGCATTCCCGTTCCGACCGCCACTCCGGCGCCGACCAGGACGATGACCAAAGACTGCACGAGTACTTGGTGCCGACTGCGTCGCTTCCCGATCGTCGACGCGAGCACGCCGGCCGCGAAGATGGACGCCAAGAGCGCCATCCAGAACAGGCGGAGGTCCCAGCCCGTGCTCACAGCGCGGTACAGCCCAACGCCGATCGGCGCCGCGCCGAAGAGGACGGCGCCGGCGAAGCTGAGCCGCTGGACGGTCGAACGTTCCACTGGTGTTGACGTGCTCATGCCATTCGCTCCATAGTGCCGCGATCCCGATCCGAGAGCCGACGTTGGTCCCTGAATGAGCAACATGCCGCACCACGAGTCCATCGCACAATGGGGTGACTCCGGTGCGTGGGGTGACTCCGGTGCGCGCTGAGTCTCAGGGCAGCGCCGGCGTCGACGCGAACAGGTAGCGCCCGAACCACTCCCAGTTGTGCGTCACGGCCGCGAGCGTCTCCTTGGGTTTTGTGATGCCATGCCCGAAGTCCTTGTAGACGACGAGCTTCGCGGGAACGCCCATGTCCTGCAGCCCTTGCAGCAACTCGTACGCGTTCTGGATCGGCACGCGGCGGTCGAACTCACCATGCTGGATGAGCGTCGGAGTGCGCGCCTTGAGGATGTTCGTCATCGGTGAGGTGCGCGCATACATCGCCGGGTCGCGCCAGGGATCGTTGCGCAGGTACTGCCGCGTGAAGGGGTGGATGTCGGTCGCGACGTAATACGTGACCCAGTTCGAGATCCCTGCGCCGACCGAGATCGCCCTGAAGCGCGTGGTGTTGGTGGTGAGGAAGGCGGAGATGTAGCCGCCCTGGCTCCAGCCCATGGAGCCCATCCTCGTGGTGTCGACCATCCCCTGGCGCACGAGGTGGTCGACGCCGCTCATCACGTCCCACATGTCGCCGACGCCGAGGTTCTTGACGTTGAGCGAGCGGAAGGCCTCGCCGTAGCCGGCGGAGCCGCGATAGTTGGGCCGCAGCACGAGCGTTCCCTGCGCCACCCACTGCGCGATCGGGTACACGCTACCCGGCAACGGCTGCGGCACGTCGATGCCCGTGGGGCCGCCGTGGATCACCACGAGTAACGGGTACCGCTTCGCAGGGTCGAAGTCGCGCGGCTTGTGCAGCACGCCCTCGATCTCCACGCCGTCGCGGCTCTTCCAGCGAACCACCTCCGCGGTGCCGATCGTCCATGAGGCGATCTGCTCCGTCATAGCCGTGATGCGCACCGGACGGAATTCGCTGAGTGATGCGGTGAAGACCTCATTGAGCGTGCTCGCCTCCTGTGCCATGAACGCGATGCGGTCACCGTCGGCGGAGAAGGAGACTGCGCTCACGTTGACCAGCGTCTCCACCGCAAGCGCCGCAGTGCCGCGGTCGGGATCGATCCGATAGAGCCGCGACGCCGTCCGCGCGCGTCCACCGAAGAAGATCCCACGAGCGTTCCAGGTGACGCCGCCGATCTGCTCGTCGAAGTCAGCACCAAGCCGTGTGGTCGCGCCTCCGTCGGCGGCGATGCGCAAGAGCTGACCGTTCTTGAAGTAGTTGCTCGTCGTGTCGCCGCCGGTCGAGGTGTAGGCGATCGATCGACCGTCGGGTGACCAGACGGGATTCCCGTCGGTGCCGCGCGTGGTGACGATCCGACGCACCGCCTTGGTCGCTACGGTGATCACCGAGATGTCCTGACTGGCCCACGAGTTGATGAGCGGATCGTCGGCATGATCGAAGGCGACGCGCGTGCCGTCAGGAGACCACGCGAAGTTGCCGACGGTGAAGTCGGTGCCACCGGTGAGGCGCGTCGCCTCGGGGACCTTGCCCGCGGCCCACTCCTCGGGTGCGACCGACGCGACCCAGAGGTGCGTCATCACGAACTCGGCGTCCTCGACCGCGAACTCACCGAGCCGCTCGCGGTCGTGCTTGCGCGCCTCGTTCTCGGGCTCGGCGGCGGTGAAGGCGATCGCCTTGCCGTCAGGCGACCAACGGAAATCGCTCACGCCCTCCTTGGACGCAGTGACCTTGGTGGCCTCGCCGCCGCTGAGCGCCATGACGTAGACCTGTGTCTTCTCGCCTCGGTCGGCGAGAAAGCCGAGCCAGGCGCCGCTGGGGGACCAGCGCGGTGCGGTGGAGTTCCCCTTGGCGGTGCGGGTGAGCTGGAATGGTGCGGCGCCCTCGCGCGCGAGCCAGACCTCGGTGTCGTAGCGGTTCTCGGTCCACTCGGTGGAGCGCACCGTGAAAGCCACGTTGCGGCCGTCGGGCGAGATTGCGGGTGCGCCGGCCTGTCGCAGACTCAACACCTGCTCGAACGTGGGCGACTGCGCATTGACCGGCGCGTTGATCGCGTGGAGCACGGCGACCGTAGCCGTCGCGATGATCGTGTGAACCCGCATGTTCAGGTGTCCTCTGGTGTTTGCGTTCGCGAACGTGAACTCGTGGACCTTCCGGCGATCATCGTCAAGCTCCTTCCCCTGAATTGCCCGCTGCGGCTCCCAACTCGCGGCCCGCGGAGATCCCCGCGGACATCCCCGCGGACATCCCCGCCGCGCGCCCCGTCACCCACGCCCAGAGGAAATTGTATCCCCCGATCGGCCCGAACGCGTCGAGCAACTCGCCGCAGAGGTAGAGCCCGGCGTGTCTACGGCTCTCCATCGTCCGCGGATCGACTTCGGCGAGGCTCACGCCGCCCCCGGTCACCTCGGCCTTCTTGTAGCCCTCGTCGCCGGTCCAAGGGAGATCGCCGCGCACGAGCATCTCGATCAGTCGCAGGCGTTCATCCCGCCGCAACTCGGCGAGCGAGCGAGTCGGCTCCACGCCGGCCAGGTGAATGAGCACGGTGGCGAGTCGATCGGGAAGCTCGCCGCGCACGGCCGCGATCACGCTGCGGGCGCCCTGCGGCCTGAGCGCTAGTTCCCACTCTTTGTCGCCGAGCGCCGACCACCTGACCGCGAGTCGCGCGCGCGGGCCGCCTTCAATACGGGAGCGCACCAGCACGTGAGAGACGTTCAACGCCGCCGGCCCACTGTAGCCGTGGTGCGTGAAGAGGAAGCCGCCGGTGTGCGTTGCGTGACGCTCACCCGCGCGCGCCGTGAGTGTGACCGTGAGCGAGACGCCTGAGAGCGAGGCGAATGTGCCCGCGTCGTCGGTGATCGGCGTGAGCGCGGCGTAGGTGGGATGCATCTCGTGACCGAGCCGCCGCGCGATGGTGAGGCCGAGCCCCTCGCTGCCGGTGTTGGGGACCGAAAGTCCACCGGCGGCCAGGACCACGGCGTCGGCGAAGATCGGGTCGGCGTCGGCGAGGTCGATGCGCCAGCGACCGTCAGCGGGTTCCACGTCCGTGACTCGTGTGTCCATGCGCAGGCGTGCCCCGCGACGTACGGCGAGCGCCAGCAGGCCGTCGCGCACGTCGCGCGCTTTGTGGGAGGCGGGGAAGACCTTGAGTGCTTCTGGCTCCTCTGAGAGGGGGATGCCGACCTCGTCCTCGAAGAAGCTCCGTTGTTCGGCGAGTGGCCAAGCGCGCACGATCCGCTTGAGCGTGTTGGGTGAGGAGTCGGTGACGAACCGCGACTCGTCAACACGCAGGGGGAGCACGTTGCAGCGTCCGCCGCCGCTGATGAGGATCTTGCGCCCGCCGTCCTTGGTGCGTTCCAGCAGCCAGGTCTCGGCGCCTGCGGCGGCCGCGAAGATGGCGGCCATGGTGCCCGCGGCGCCAGCGCCGACGACGACGACTCGGCGCGGGAGGGCAGGGGGGGTGCCGAGCATGAGGCAGGATAACCAACGACGGTCCGTCGCGTGAGGCAGTGTGAGGCAGCGTGAGGCAGTGTGAGGCAGTGTGAGGCAGTGGTGTTGGCCAGCGGCGCGCACGGCGGCGTCAGTCCGACAGACGAGACCGCTATAGCACGTTTGGGTGATACCGCCGGCCCTCCGCACCCGGTAAAGTGCGCAGAGCGGCCAAACACTATAGATGCGAACCGAGCGACCCCCCTGGTCGGATCGGTCCCGCTCGCAGTGGCCGCGAGGTGATCGGAGTGACCGAGACGGATATCTACCCACCGACGCCTACAGGCGGAGTGGCGGGCTTCGTGCCCGCCGCCCAGCGCCTGTTGCTCGACATTGTCGATACCGTCCGGCAGCCCCTGCTCGTGCTCGACCCTGACTTCAGGGTCTCGCTCGCGAACAAGGCCTTCTTTCGGACCTTTCGCGTGAAGCCCGCCGACACGATCGGCACGGTCCTGTTCGCGCTCGGCGACGGCCAATGGGACATCGCGGCGCTGCGGGAGATGCTGCACGACAAGTTGCCGATCGAGATGCAACTCGAGGACTTCGACGTTGATCATGTCTTTCCCGGGATCGGGCGCAAGATCATGCTGCTGAACGCGCGGCTCGTCTCGCACGGTCCGGACACGCCCCGCGTCATCCTGTTGGCGATCGAGGACGTGACGAAGCTCCGTGAGACCGACGCGCGCCTGGCCCAACAGCGCGAGGAGTTGCAGCGATCGAACGCCGCGCTGGACGAGTACGCGGCGCTCACCGCGCATGACCTGCAGGAGCCGATGCGCAAGATCCTGTCGTTCGGCGACCTGTTGGCGAGTTCGGCCGGTGCGACGCTCGAGGGGGAATCACGTCTGCACCTCCAACGGATGCTCAACGCTGCGGGCCGCATGCGGACGTTGATCAACGACCTGCTGGTGTACTCGCAGGTGAGTACGCGCGTCGCCAGCTTCGTCCCGATCGACCTGGGCCTGATCGCACGGGAAGTGATCATGGACCTCGACACGGCCATCACCGAGGCCGGCGGGCGCGTCGAGCTCGGCGCGTTGCCAGAAGTCGAGGCGGACGCGCTCCAGATGCGGCAATTGATCCAGAATCTGCTCAGCAATGCGATCAAGTACCGGCGGCCGGACGTACCGTCGGTCGTGCGCATCACCTCCGAGTCAACGAGCGGATCGATGTGCACGTTCACCGTGACCGACAACGGGATCGGATTCAAGCAGGAGTACGCGGAGAAGGTCTTCAAGATGTTCGAACGGCTACACAACCGGGCGCAGTACGGTGGCTCGGGGATCGGGCTCGCGATCTGCCGGCGGATCGTCGAACGGCACGGTGGCGCGATCCATGCCACCAGCAGCCTCGGCCACGGTGCTACGTTCACCGTATCGCTGCCGCACAGGCACGCGGCGCAATCCTAACCTACGAGCTACCTGATGACCGAACGCAAGAGCCGCATTCCCGTCACGATCCTCCTGTGCGACGACGATGAGGAGGACCGCCGGCTCACACAGCAGGCGCTCGAGAAGGCCCACGTCTCGAACAATGTGGAGTCGGTGGAGGATGGGGAGCAGCTGCTCGACTACCTGTATCAGCGCGGTGCGTACGCCGGAGAGACCGGCGCCGCGCCGCGTCCGGGGTTGATCCTGCTGGACCTGAACATGCCCAAGATGGACGGGCGCGAGGCGCTGAAGATCATCAAGTCCGACCCGACACTGCGCGACATCCCCGTGGTGATCCTGACCACATCGAGCTTCGATCAGGACATCCTTCGCAGCTACGAGCTCGGCGTCAACTCGTTCATCACCAAACCGGTGACGTTCACCGGGCTGGTGGACGCGATGAACGTGCTCGGGCGCTATTGGCTCGAGATCGTCGAGCTGCCACCGCAGCCCGAGTAGCGGCAAGGGTCAGCGCAGTCTCCTGCGGCGTGACGCGCGCGCGGGACTACTCCGGTTGAGTGATACCGCGCATCGAGGCGTGTCGCGATCATGCGGTCGTGACACACGCCACATCCTTTTCGAAGGCCGCCCTCGTGAAGCCTACAGTCCGTTTGGCCGGTTCGATCGTCGGCGCCGTGGCGCTCGTGGCCCTCGGCGTCACGATCACGTTCGTGACGTTCCGGCGGATCGAGACCAGCGCAGCTGATCGGCAGCACGCTCGCGCCGTGCTCTCGGAGGGGGAACGCCTCCTCTCCAAGATGAAGGACGTCGAGACTGCCGTGCGCGGCTACGTGCTCACCGGTGAGGAGTCGTACCTCGAGCCTTACGAAGCGGTGAAGGGCCAAGTCGACTCCGACCTGGCGTTGCTCAGATCACTCACGGCCATTCCGGCGGCCGACGCGCACCTGGCCAGCTTCGCGCCGCTCATGCAGGCGCGCCTTGTGCAGGCGGAACGCCTGATCGAGGCGCGACGCACCCGCGGCATGGCGATCGCGATCCAGATCCTGAGCGACGGGGAAGGCCGGCGTCTCATGGACGCGATGCGGAGCGAGATGCGCGCGTTCGAGCTCATCGAGGAGCGCGCGATCGAGCAGACTGAAGCGGCCTTCCAAACCCAGCTCCGCGGCCTCTTCCTGCTCCTGGTGGTCATCAGCGGCCTCGCCCTGCTCAGCGCCACCGCCTTCACCACGCTGTTCTGGCGCGATGCACGGCAGCGGGTACGCAACGTGTTGCACACCGAGACGCGGCGCCTGCTCACGATGCAGGAGGAGGCCGGCCGGCAACTGCAACACGCGAATACCACGCTGCTGTTGAGCGAGGAGCGGCTCGCGGTGACGCTCGACTCGATCGGTGACGCCGTGATCGCCACTGATGCCGCCGGCCTGGTCACGCAGATCAATCCGCTCGCGGCTCGCCTGAGCGGCTGGACCTCCGCGCTCGCGCTGGGGCGCCCGGTCGACGAGGTCCTGACGTTGGTGAATCAGGACACGCGGCTGCCGGCCGAGCTGCCGGTGGCCGAGACTCTCGCGCGAGGGACGCTGCAAGGCCTCGCGACCCACACCGTACTGATCGCGCGCGACGGGCACGAGTGTCCGATCGCCGACAGCTGCGCGCCAATCCGGGACCGGGAGGGTCGGGTGGTGGGCGCCGTGCTTGTGTTTCGGGACGTCACCGAGGAGTACGCGACCCAACAGGCGCTGCGCGACGTCAACACGGCGCTCGGACTGGCACGGATTGAAGCCGACCGCGCGAACCTCGCCAAGTCGGACTTCCTGTCCAACATGAGCCACGAGATCCGCACGCCGATGAATGCGATCATCGGCATGTCGTACCTCGTGCTCAAGTCGGACCTGACGTCCCATCAACGTGACAGTATCCGCACCATTCAGGAGTCGGGACGTCACCTGCTCGACATCATCAACGATATCCTCGACATCTCCAAGATAGAAGCCGGGAAGCTCACGGTCGAGGCCACCGAGTTCGTGCTCGAGGACGTCCTGGAGAACGTCGCGTCACTCGTCGTCGGCAAGGCCTCGGCCAAGGGACTCGAACTCGTGTTCGACGTGGACGAGGATGTGCCGTCCGTGCTGGTCGGCGACCCGCTGCGGCTCGGGCAGATCCTGATCAATTACTGCAACAATGCGGTCAAGTTCACCGAGCAGGGCGAGGTGGACATCGTCATTCGCGTGAAGGAACGGACGGAGCACGACGTCTTGCTGCAATGCGCCGTGCGCGACACCGGCATCGGTCTTTCAGAGGAGCAGATGGGACGGCTCTTCCAAAGCTTCTCGCAGGCCGACGCCTCGACGACGCGACGGTTCGGCGGGACTGGGCTCGGTCTCGTCATTTGCAAGAAGCTCGCCGAGCTCATGGGGGGCGATGTCGGTGTGGAGAGCGCGGTCGACGTGGGCAGCACCTTCTGGTTCGCGGCGCGGTTCGGGATCGGCGCCGAGCGGTCACGGCCGTCGACGATTACAAGCGACCAGCGCGGAATGCGCGTCCTTGTCGTGGACGACAATGCGCACGCGCGTGCCGTGATCGGCGAGCTGCTCGTGTCATTGACCTTCGACGTGCATCAGGTCGCCGGCGGCTCCGAGGCTATCGCAGCCGTCTCGCTGGCAGAAGCGGCGGGGCGGCCGTACGCGATGGTCTTCCTCGACTGGCAGATGCCGGGATTGGACGGGATCGAGACCGCGCGCAAGCTGCGCGAGCTCGCGCTGCGCCGGCCGCCGCGCATGCTGATGGTGACCGCGTCGGGTCGCGAGGAGGTGCTGGAGGGTGCCGAGGAGGTGGGGATCGCTGGCGTGCTGATCAAGCCAGTGAGCGCGTCGGCACTGTTCGACGCGGTGTCGCGCGCGTTGGGCACAGCGCAGGAGCGTCCACGCACGTCGCGTGAAGTGCGCGCGGAGACACTCGACCGGCTCGGGACCATCCGAGGTGCGCGGATCCTATTGGTGGAGGACAACGACATCAATCAACAGGTGGCGACGGCGTTGCTGCGCGAAGCGGGCTTCGTGGTGGACGTCGCCGAGAACGGCCTGGTCGCGCTTGAGCGGGTGCGTGCGGCGGCGTACGACATCGTGCTCATGGACATGCAGATGCCGGTCATGGATGGCGTGACCGCGACGCGCGAGATCCGGAAGGAGGCGCGGTTCGCCGATCTGCCTGTGGTCGCCATGACCGCCAACGCGATGCAAGCGGACCGTGACCGCTGCTTGGCGGCCGGCATGAACGCGCATGTCGCCAAGCCGATCGAGCCGGAGGATCTCTGGAGTGCGCTGCTGACGTGGATCAAACCGGGGACGAACGGCGCAGAGGAGTTGCCAACCGGCGTCGATGGGCTCGACACCGTCATCGGTCTGCGGCGCGGGCTCGGCAAGGCGCCGCTCTACCTGTCGATGCTCCGCAGTTTCGCCGCCGGGCAGCGTGGCGTGGCCGCCGCGACCCGGGATGCGCTCGACGTGCACGATTGGGTCGGCGCTGAACTGCACGCGCACACATTGAAGGGCACCGCCGCCACGGTCGGGGCGACGGACGTGGAGGGGCTCGCGCGCACGCTCGAGGCGGCGATCCGCGAGCGGCAGCCGCGCGCTGCGCTCGATGTGTTCCTCGGCGATCTCGAACTGCCGCTCGCGAGACTCGTGACACAGTTGGATGCCCGCCTCCCGGCGGTGACCGCTCGTCGCATGGTCACGGTCGATCCGCCGGCGCTCGACGCGGCGTGCGATCGACTTGAGGCGTTGCTCGCCTCCCACGACGCGAGCGCGGCCACTGTGCTCACTGACCATGCCGACCTGCTCCACTCCGCCTTTCCGACTGCGTTCGCGGGGATCGAGTCGGGCATCCTCGCCTTCGATGCCGCGTCGGCGCTCGTGGCGTTGCGCGCGGCGCGTTCGGAGCGCCCATGACACAGGCTTCGGTCCTCGTGGTGGACGACGCGCCCGAGAGCCTCACGCTCATGCACGACCTGCTCAAGGATCTGTATCGCGTGCAGGCCGTCACCTCGGGTGAGACGGCGTTGCGCATCGCCGCGTCGGACACACCACCGGACCTGATCCTGCTCGACATCATGATGCCGGGCATGGATGGCTACGAGGTGTGCCGCCGACTGCGGGCTGACCCGCGCACGGCGAGCATCCCGGTGATCTTCCTCACCGCGCGCACGGAGGAGGAAGACGAGCGCAAGGGACTTGAGGTCGGTGCGGTGGACTACATCATGAAGCCGGTGAGCGGGCCGATCGTCCTCGCGCGTGTGCGGAATCACCTGGCGCTGAAGGGCTTGACCGACGCCATGCGGGAGAAGAACGTCGAGCTTGACGTCGCGCGGGTGGTGGCGGAGCAGGCGAGTCATGCCAAGTCCGACTTCCTCTCGCGCATGAGTCACGAACTCCGGTCACCGCTCAATGCGATCATCGGATTCGCCCAGCTCATGGAGTCGGAGACGCCTGCCCCGACGGAGTCGCAGAAGTCGAGCCTGACGCAGATCCTGCATGGCGGGTGGTACCTGCTCGAGTTGATCAATGAGATCCTCGACCTCGCCGTGATCGAGTCGGGTCGGCTCACGCCGGCCATGGCGGCGGTCAGCCTTGGCGACCTGCTGCAGGAGTGCCAGGACCTCGTCGGCGCGCTGGCGCGCAAGCACGCCGTCTCGCTCTCCATTCCGATCCTCAGCGCGCCGATCATCGTGCAGGCGGACCGCACACGGCTCAAGCAGGTGCTGATCAACCTGCTCACCAACGCGATCAAGTACAACCGGGCGGGCGGGCGTGTCACCGTCGACTGCGTCGAGCACGGTGCGAGCAGCGTGCGCCTCACCGTGACGGACACGGGTCTGGGACTCGCTCCCGCGCAGGTGGCACAGCTCTTCGAGTCATTCAATCGGCTCGGGCAGGAGAGCAACGGCGAGCAGGGCACGGGTATCGGGCTCGTGGTGAGCAAGCGGCTCGTCGAGCTCATGAACGGGTCGATCGGTGCCGAGAGCACACTGGGTCTGGGCAGCACGTTCTGGATCGAGCTCGCTGCGGGGGAGCCGCGCGACGCGGGTCGCGGTGGTTCTGTGACTGCCGTGCATCGCACCTGTGACGACGACGACGACGACGATGCCGCGGCGACGGCCGCGACGGCGTCGACCGTCGCGAGGAGCGCGAAGCGACGCACCGTGCTGTACGTCGAGGACAATCCCGCGAACCTGCGGTTGGTCGAGCAGTTGATCCTGCGCCGTACCGACCTGCGCATGTTGAGCGCCGGCGACGCGAGCTACGGCATCCAGATCGCGCGCACCGCGCACCCGGACGTCATCCTCATGGATATCAACCTGCCGGGTATGAACGGTTTCGGTGCGCTGCGGATTCTCCGTGCTGACCCGGCGACGCGGGACATCCCGGTGATCGCCGTGAGCGTGCATGCCTCTGCGCACGACATCGAGAAGGGCGTCAAGGCCGGATTCTTCCGCTACCTGACCAAGCCGATCCGCGTCACGGAGTTCATGACGACGCTCGACGACGCACTCGCGGACGCGGCACTCACCGAGCCGTTCTACCGCTGAGGGTCGGCCCCGACCATGCCTCCGCCGCTCCACTACCACGATGACCGATCCGCATGCGGTGCTCGATCTGTACCGTGCGCACCGCTACGACCTGGTGTTACTCGACCTCCTCTTGCCCGGGCTCGACGGGTTCGAGGTGATGGAGCAGCTCAAGGAGGCGGACGTTGCGGCCAGTACCAGTGGTCGGTCGGTAGCGCTGCCGTGCGTACGGCCACGAGGACAGGCTTCTGCTGGTGTTCGCGGGCATGGTCGTCCTGATCGCGGGAGGGGGACGCGACGTCGGCGCGGAATGTCCGCCTGGAGGCTGACCGTACGAGGAGTCGGTCAGCGGTCGCAGCGGTCGCAGCGGTCGCATTCGCACGACTCGGGCAAGCGCGACGACCGCCCCGAGCGTATGATTGTCGTGTGACGCCTAACGCTGCGGCTCCCCCGAACGAGGTCCCCGTGATCGCACCGATCAACATCGCGATCATCGAGGACAATCGTCTCGTCCGCGAAGGGATCACGGCGCTGCTGAACAAGTGGCCGGACCTCTGCGTTGTGTCGAGCCGGTCGCAGGACGGCGTGGACGAGCTGGAGGACCTCAAAGCTGAGCCGCCGGATGTCGTCCTGCTCGACGTCGGACTGAGCAAGGGGGACAGTCTCCGGATCGCGGGTGAGGTCCGACTCGAGTTCCCTGATGCGAAGGTGATCGTGATGGACCTCCTGCCGGCGCACGAGGACATCGTCGAGTTCGTGAATGCCGGCGTCGCGGGTTTCATCATGAAGGACGCGACGCTCGAGGACTTGGTGGAGACGATCCGGGCGGTGGCGGCCGGCGTGAAGGTCCTGCCGCCGCTCATGGTGAATACGCTCTTCTCGCAGATCGCGCGCGACGCGGTCGTGAGCGGGCGCCCGCGGGTGCTCGAGTCGGTGCGGATGACGCCGCGCGAGCGCGAGGTGATCCTGTTGATCGCCGAGGGATTGAGCAACAAGGAGATCGCGCAGCGGCTCAACGTCGCCACGCACACGGTGAAGAGTCATGTGCGGAACGTGATGGAGAAGCTCACGTTGCACACGCGATTGCAGATCGCTGCCTACGCGAACGCGGAGAGCCACCGCTAGTCCGTTCGTCGTGCGCCTCGGCTCACTCCATTGAGCGATATCCTCGCTGCTGGGTGCGTCCTAGGTTGCAGGCATGACCCCCGCGCCGCACCGCGTCTGGACCTACACCTATCGCCTTGAGCCGCCGCAATCGGCCGAGCGATTGCGCGCGGTGAAGGCGCTGCTCGATCAGGAGCGGCTCGAGGCCCGCGACGGGACGGGCACGTTCGATGCGAGGCTCGTGACCGATGAGCGGGTCACCGACATCCTCGTCGTGAGCGATTCGCCCCGCGTCGATCATCCCGTGAACGCGAAGCTCGAGCGTGCACTGCGGATCCTCGGCGCCGGCTTCGAGCGTACGTCGCCGTTCGCGATCGACGGCGATGCCCCGCCCGTGGCGGCCCCCGCGCCGCACCTCGCGCGAAAGAAGTAGTCCTTCGGGACGGGTCCGCCGCGTGTGTTCTGCCGCCGCGGTGCATCCCCAACAAATCACCATTTCGGCCGATAGGTCGACTGCCTTGCGGCTCCCATACTCCTCGGTGCGGAGTATCCGTCCCACCTCACGTTCGCATAGGAGCCACTATATGTCGTTCAACTTGCTCTCCCGGTCCACCCGACCGTCGGTCCGCCGCGGACTGACGTCGCGTGTGCTACTGGGCGTCGCTACTGCCGGTCTCTTCCTGACCGCCTGCGGGGTCCACGACGCGACCGGCCCCGGCGCACTCGCCTCGATCACGGTCGTTCCGGACGTCACGCTGCAGATCGGCGGAGTGCAACAGTTCACGGCGACCGGCTTTGACGCCAACGCGAACATCGTGGCCATCACGCCGGTCTGGTCGGTGGTCGCGGGTGGCGGCACCATCAACGCGACGGGTCTCTTCACCGCCGGCAACACGACGGGCGTCTTCACCGCGACCGTCCGCGCCTCGAGCGGCGCACGCTCCGGGACCGCGAACGTCACGGTCATCGCCGGCACGTTGGCGACGATCACCGTCACGCCGAATCCGGACACGACGGCCGTCCTCGCGACCCAGCAGTTCGTCGCGGTGGGACGTGACGCCGGAAACAACGTGGTCACGATCACACCCACCTGGTCGGTCCAGGCCGGCGGCGGTGCGATCAATGGCACCGGGCTGTTCTCCGCGGGTGGTACGCCAGGCACCTTCACCAACACGGTGCGCGCCACGAGCGGCACGATCTTCGGCAATGCGACCGTGACGGTCGTTGCCGGCGCGCTCGCGTCGATCACCGTGACCCCGAACCCTGCCACACTGAACGTCCTCACGACGCAGCAGTTCGCGGCCGTGGGACGCGACGCGAGCAACAACATCCTCCCGATCACACCAGTCTGGTCCGTCGTGAGCGGCGGTGGCACGATCGGCCTCGGTGGGCTCTTCACCGCGGGCAATGCGGGTGGCACGTTCACCAACACCGTGCGTGCGACGAGCGGCGTCATCTTCGGCGCAGCGACCGTCGTGATCCAGCAGCCACCGGTCATACCGCTTGGCGCCGCGCAGTCCCACGGCGTCCTCGCGGGCACCGCGATCACCTGCATCAACAGCGGTCTGATCAGCGCTGACATCGGCGTGAGCCCGGGCAACACCCTCACGGGCTTCGGTCCCTGCGCCTTCACCGGCGTAGCGAACCTCGCGAATGCGGTCGCGGCACAGGCGCAGATCGACCTGACCACGGCGTACAACACGCTCGCCGGGATGGTGTGCCCGCCCGCCAATGCGATCGTGGCCGACCTCGGTGGCACCACCCTCGCGGCCGGTGTCTACTGCACCGCGATCGGGATCGGCGTCACGGGCACGCTCACGCTCAATGGTGGCGGCGATCCGAATGCGGTCTTCGTCTTCCAGGCCGGCACGGCGCTCACCACGGCAGGCAATGTCGTGCTGATCAATCAGGCGCAGGCCAGGAACGTCTTCTGGCAGGTCGGTAGCTCGGCCACCCTCGGCACCGGCTCGCAGTGGCAGGGCAACATCCTCGCCCTCAGCAGTATCACGCTCGTGGACACTGCGACGCTCCTGGGTCGCGCACTGGCACGGAATGGCGCGGTCTCTCTCGGTACAGGCAATACCATCACGCTGCCGTAATCCGGCCGCTCACACAGGAGAATCAATGTTCAAGCGTACTCTCATCATCGGCGCCGCGATCGTGGTCGCGGCCACGTCGGCCTCCGCGCAGCAGCGCGGCTCCCTCGAGCTCGGGGCGTTCATCAGCTTCAACAGTTTCGACCCATCGTACCAGATGGACAAGGCGGTCGGAATCGGTGGGCGCCTGGGGTCATTCCTGACCCCACGGGTCTCGGTCGAGTTCGAAGCGCACAACGGGCGCGCCCAGCGCCCGGGCGCGCTCGCGGACCGGTCGTACCGGTTCATCGATGCACGGATCCTCTGGGCGCCGATCCAGGTCGGCCGCGCCTCGCTCCTCCTCGGGGCCGGTGCCCAGCATGCGGATGCCAATGTGAATGAATCGTGGGAGGACGAAGCATATGGCCTCCACGCGCTCTTGGGCGGCAAGTTCTCGATCAGTGAGAATGCCGCGTTGCGTGTGGATTACACGCGCTACTTCAATGGTGGCGCGAATCACGGGAGTCTGAAGGCCGGGCTCAGCCTGTATCGGCATCCGTCCGGCAAGCAGATGACCGTCTCCCAGCCGGTCACTGCCGCGCCGATGCCCCCGATGATCCACAGTGACTCGGTGAGCGCTGCCGAGACACGGCGGCTGCGGGCGCAGGAGGCGAGCTATGCCGCACTGCGGGATTCGCTCCGCAGCAGTCCCGTCGCACCGTTCACCGCGTCGTCCGTCGCCGCACTCGCGACGATGCTCGAGATGATCAACTTCGAACGCGAGAAGGCCGAGCTCGACGACGTGTCACGCACGATCCTGCGGGACAAGGTCGTGATCTTCGACGCGAACCCGGACATGCGGATCGTGATCACCGGCTACGCAAGCTCGCCGGGCACGGACTCCTACAACATGGCCCTCGGTTTCCGTCGTGCGACGGCAGCCGAGGCCTACTTGGTCTCGCAGGGCGTCGCGGCCGACCGCATCGAGATCACGACCCGCGGCGAGCACAACCTCCTCGTCGAGGGTGCGGACGCGGTGGCCAACGCCGCCAATCGCCGCGGACAGTTCCGTCTGCTGATCGCCGATCCGTACCTCGTCAAGCCGTAAGCACCGGATGCGTCGCACTCCCGGCAGTCCGCCGGGAGTTGCGACCACCCGTTCCTTGGAGCGACACGCGTGCGCGCGCGTAGTCACCGCCTCGACCACATCAGGAGTCCGAGATGCTAGAGACCGTCATCATCGTGCTGGTCGTGCTGTGGGCACTTGGATTCTTCGGCGGCTTCGTGGCCGGCAATCTGATTCATGTGCTCCTCGTCGTCGCGCTCATCATGGTCATCGTCCGACTCGCTCAGGGTCGCAAGATCGTCTGACCATCCGTGCGCGCGACGGCGAGCGCCTGGCGCGCACGGTCCCCATCAACCAATCGAGGTTCTTGTGATCGACAATCGCAATCCCCTGGCGCGTATGGCGCGCCTCTCGTTGCTCGCGCTGCTCCTGACCAACGGCGCCTCGTGCGCGACGTGGGGCAAGAAGGAGAGCGGCGCCCTGATCGGAGCGGGCGCCGGTGCCGCGATCGGCGGCGCCATTGGCAAGAACAATGGATCGACCGCGCGCGGCGCCATCATCGGTGCTGTGGTCGGCGGTGCCGCCGGTGCCGTGATCGGCCTCCAGATGGATCAGCAGGCCCGGGAGCTCCGGATCGAGATCCCCGGCGCGACCGTCGAGCGCGTGGGTGAGGGGATCCAGGTCACCTTCGCCTCGGGATTGCTCTATGACTTCGACTCCGACGCGATCCGCCCTGACGCAGCGCGCAACCTGCAGAACCTCGCGATGAGCCTGAAGAAGTATCCGAATACCGAGTTGCTGATCGTCGGGCACACCGACGCGCTCGGCAGCACGGCATACAACCAAGACCTCTCAGCCCGTCGCGCCAACTCGGCGAGCTGGTACCTCACCACGCAGTCGGTGAGCGCGAGTCGGGTGCGCGCCTCTGGGCGCGGCGAACTCGAGCCGATGTCGACGAACGAGACTGAGGCCGGTCGCCAGTCGAACCGGCGTATCGAGGTAGCGATCTTCGCCGCCGCAACGGCGCGGTCGCACCAGTAACCGCACCAACGGTGCGCGGCGATCGCCGCGCGCCTCGCCCCCGCGGCGCGCCAGACAGACGCCCGCCAGGAGACGAGTCCATGCTCAGCCTCTCCCGGCGATAGGTAGCCTGGCTACGCGAGTGGCTACGCGAGTGGCTGAGCGAATCGCTGGGCAAGGCGGAGCGCCGCGATCGCTGCGGCCGGCAGCGGGCGCGAGAAGATATAGCCCTGGATCTCGTCGCAGGAGTGTTCGCGCAGGAAGTCCAGCTGCGCCTGGGTCTCCACGCCCTCAGCGATCACTTTCATGCTGAGGACGCGCGCCATCTGGATGATCGCGGCCGCGATAGCGGCTTCGTCGGGATCGGTCGTGATGGCGTCAATGAAGCTGCCGTCGATCTTGAGTGCATCGATCGGGTAACGCCGCAGGCAGGAGAGGCTCGAATAGCCGGTGCCGAAGTCATCGAGCGCGATCCGCACGCCGAGTGCCTTGAGCGCGCGGAGGGCGGCTTCGGTATCGACGGCGCGCGCGATCAGCGCGTGCGCCGTGATCTCGATCTCGAGCGAGTGCGCCGCGATGCCGTGCTCGCGGAGCGCCTCTGCGACTTCGGCGGCGAAGCCCGGCTGCAAGAGTTGTCGGTTCGAGACGTTGACCGCGACGCTGATGCCTTTGAGGCCGTCCTGTTCCCACTGGGCGATCTGTCGGCAGACGGTGTCGAGCACCCACCGGCCCACATCGATGATGAGCCCGGTGTCGTCCAGCACGTTGATGAAGGCGGCGGGGGACACGGGACCGACTCCGGGGCGCGTCCAGCGGAGCAGCGCTTCGGCGCTCGACCATTCGCCGCCCTGCAGTCGCATCTTCGGTTGGTAGTGCACCTCGAACTCGCCCCGGTCGAGTGCATGCCGGAGCGCGGTCTCGAGCGCGAGGGCGTCCGCCGCGAGCCGGTTGGACTCGGGCGAGTAGAAGCGGACGGCATCGCCACCGGCCGCGCGCGCCGCACCGAGGGCTCGTGCCGCGCAGATGAGCAGGAGATCGGTCTCGCGCTCGTCGGTCGGCGAGACGGCGATGCCGATGCTGAGCGTGGCGGCGAGGTCGTGGCCATCGACCGTGATCGGTTCGCGAAGCGCGTCCCGGAGCCGCTGGGCGATCGACTCAGCGGCCTCGGGGTCGCTGGCGGGCGTGACGAGGATCACGCCGAACTCCGCACCCTCGAGACGGGCCAGTGTGCTCATGGGGCCGAGGCAGGCGAGGAGCCGGTCACCGATCTCGGAGAGCAGTGCGGCGCCGATCGTCCGGCCGAGGACATCATTGACGACGTGGAAGCGATCGACGCCGACGAAGAGCACGGAGACCTTCTCGGTCGAGGCCTCAGCGCGCGTGAGGGCCTTGATCAACAGCTCGCGGTACCGGCGACGGTTTGGCAACCCAGTGAGTTGGTCGTACTGCTCGAGCAGCTTGCCGTGATTGCGTGACTCGAGCAGGAGCAGCCGAGCCTCAAGCACGTTCTGGATCCGCGCGAGGACCTCGACCTGGTCAAAGGGCTTGGTGATGAAGTCCCGTGCCCCCGCGTGCAACGCTTGCATACGATATTGTGGCTGCGCCGTGAGCACGACGACGGGGACATACCCCTCGGTCTCGATCGCCTTGAGTCCCTTGAGTACCTCGAAGCCGTCCATGTCCGGCATCATGAGGTCGAGCAGGATCAGGTTGTGCCGATGCTCGCGGTAGCGCGCGCAGACGTCGACCGCCCGCGTCGAGGATGTGACGGCGGTGTATCCGGCGCCGGCGAGCATCCGGGTGAGCATCGTGACGTTCACGGCCGAGTCGTCGACGATGAGGATGCTCGCGTTGCGGATCTCGGCGCTACCGATCACGGGACGTCGACCGGCGAGTGCGCATGCGCATTGGACCGGTCCATCGCTTCGGCGAGCTTCAGGGCCGCATTCAGCGACTCGAAGAAGTCGGGCACGCGCACCGGTTTGGTGAGATACCGAAAGAAGCCCGCCTGGATCCCGCGTGCGATGTCACGGGGCATCGCGTTGGCGCTCAGGGCGATCACCGGGATCGCCATCGTCGTCGCGTCGGCCAGCAGGATGCGGAGCGCGGCGAATCCATTCATCCCCGGGAGATTGATGTCCATGAGGATGACGTCGGGGAGCTCGGCGCGGGCGAGTGCGATGCCGTGGGTGGCGGTCCCGGCGCTCAGCAGACGCAAGTCGGGGCGGCGTGCAACGAGTTGCTCGACCAACTTGAGATTCGCGGGATTGTCCTCGACGTAGAGCAGGGTCCGCTGCCCGGACGCAGCGGGCGGAGTCGGTTGGGCCGCCCTGATGACGGGCGCCCCGACCGACTCATTCCCGGTGAAGTGCGCGGCCGTGCCCAGCTCGATCCAGAAGGTGCTTCCCTGGCCGACGGTGCTCTTGACGCCGATGATTCCGTCCATCGCTTCGGCGAGACGTTTGCTCACGACCAGTCCGATCCCGGTACCTTCTCGGCCGAGCGCCTCCTGGCCGAGCCGGTTGAACGGCTGGAAGAGGTCGGCGATCTGCTCAGGGGCGAGTCCGGCGCCGGTATCGGTGACCGAGATCCGCACGCGATCCTGCGCAAGGATGTCGCACGCGACGCCGAGCGACCCCTGCGGTCGGTTGTACTTCACGGCGTTCGAGAGGAGGTTGAGCATGACCTGCTTGAGTCGGGTACGATCGGCGTTGACCGTGAGCGCGAGATCGGTGGCGGGGAAGTGCGTCGTCACACCGTGCTGGGCGGCCTGCGTCACGATCATGTCCTCGCATTCCTCGAGCAGCTCGGCCACGGACACGGGCTCGAGCGAGATGGTCATGCGGCCCGACTCGACCACCGCCAGGTCGAGGATCTCGTTGATGAGGGAGAGCAGGTACCACCCCGCTTGCAGCACCTGCTCGATGCTCGCTTGCTGCGCGGCCGTGGGTGGTGGCGTGTCGGTCTCCATCAGCTGCGCGAACCCGATGATGGCATTGAGCGGGGAGCGCAGCTCGTGGCTCATGCTCGAGAGGAACTCCGACTTGGCGAGGCTCGCCTTCTCCGCGACCGAACGCGCGCCCTCGAGCTCCAGGTTCTTCTCGCGAAGCAGCTGGTCGAGACGTTTGCGCTCGGTCACGTCGCGGGCGGCCGCGAAGACCCCCCGCAGCGCGCGATCGCGGTCATAGAAGGTCGTCGCGTTGAGGGAGACCGTGGTCTCGAGCCCGTCGCGCGAGCGCGCGGTGAGTTCCAAGTCGGCGACCTTCTTCTCCCGCAAGACGAGTGTGATGCCGGCCTCCGCCGTGTCCGGTGCGGTGAACTGGTCCTTGAACGGTGCGCCGATCAGTTCGTCCCGCGTGCGCGCCATGAGCACTTCCATCTGCGAGTTGACGTCGGTGATGATCCCGTCGGGGTCGGTCATGACGAGCGCGTCGATATGCGCTTCGATGATCGAGCGCGTGTAGAACTGTTGATCGCGCAGGCGCTGGTCGAGCTTCTTGCGCTCTTCCTCGATCTGCTTGCGCGCCGTGTTATCGGTGCCGATCAGCAGGTAGCCGATGATCGCGTCTGCGACATCGCGGAGCGCGGTGACCGAGACGACGGCGGGGAAGCGGCTCCCGTCCTTCCGGATGTAGGTCAGCTCATAGATGTCCTCGATCCCGCGGGAGGCCTTGAAGACGAGCGCTTCGAACCCCGGCGTGATCGCGGTGCCGAGCTCGGTGCTGAGCGCCTTCGCGCGGGCGATGACCTCCTGTGGATCGGAGATGTCGGCGGGGGTGATCCGATTCATCACGTCGGCGGCGGCATAGCC
>JANOTB010000183.1:0-2252 GCA_031416115.1 Gemmatimonadota bacterium | reverse complement strand
TGTAGTGCGGCGTGCCGAGCGAGAGTCCTGTCTCCGTCATCCGCCCGCCCGCCGCCGCGCTCACGGCGAGCGCGATGCCGAAGTCCATCACCATCGCCCGCCCATCGTGCAGGAGAATGTTCTCCGGCTTGATGTCCCGGTGGATCACCCCGTGCCGATGCGCGTAGTCCAGCGCGTCGGCCACTTCGCGCGCGATCCGCACCGACTCGTCCACGCCGAACTGCGTCTCGCGATTCAGCTTCTCGCGGATGGTCTCGCCCTGGATGTAGGGCATGACGTAGAAGAGGAAGCCGTCCGCGGTGCCGCTGTCGAAGAGCGGCAGGATATGCGGATGGCTGAGCGACGCGGTGGTCTTGATCTCCACGACGAAGCGCTCGGCGCCGAGGACGGCGGCGAGCTCCGGCTTCAGGACCTTGATCGCGACCTGACGATCGTGCTTGAGATCGGACGCGAGATACACCGTCGCCATGCCGCCGGCGCCGAGCTCGCGCTCGATGCGGTAACGGCTGGCCAGCGCGGCCGCGAGGTCTTTCATCGGCCGCTCACCGACCAGCCGCGCGCAATGCGCGCCGCACGTCGTCAGCCCAGTTCACCACCACGCGCACTCGGGCTCCTTCCGCCGCGCGCTCCAAGGTCAGCATCGATCCGTCCTGCATCGAGACATCCTGAAGCGTGGCACCGGCGGCAATCGACGTCACCTTGCTGCGCTTCCGCACCTCGATCGTCGGCGATGTCTGGAGATCGACCGCTACGACGCCCGCATTCGTGTGGTAATACAGGCGGTTCGAGTGGCGATCCCAGACAGGCACATCCGCGAACTCGTCCGACACCTGCACCGCGGCGTCGGCGACCAGCGGTGTCACGTATACCTGACGATCATTGCGGTCGACAAAGGCGATCCACTTTCCGTCGGGCGACACGCGGCTCGCGCCCGCCCGCAGTTGACTCCCACCCTGCCATGATCGGACGATGGTATCCGTCTGCTGGGTACCGTCGATCCACGCACGAATAACGCCCCCTCGTCCAGCGGTCACGATGACGGAGCGTCGGTCGGGCATCATCGACGCATCGACCACGCGATCGCTCACACCAACGAGCGGTCGCGGATCGCCACCGCCGTCAACGACCTGCGTCCAGAGTGAACCATTGCGCAGATACACGACAGAAGCTCCATCGCGCGTCCAGTCCACCAGCCAGGCGTTGCCGCTTCGTGTCACACGTCGCTGCGCGCCACTCGCCAGGTCCACCACCCAGATCTCGCGTGCACCGACGTTGCCATCGTGGATGGCAACGGCCAATCGCCGTCCGTCGGGTGAGAATCTCGCGGCACCAAAGTCGAGCGCGCGATCGCCCAGTGGGAGCTGGCGGCCAGCCGTCGCAAGAATGCTGAGGCGCGACTTCGTTGTCGTGGCTACCTGATAAACGAGCGTCCCGTTCGCCGACAGCACCGCGGGCATGCCGAACGGCGTCCTCGCCACGCGCTCGGCGAGCTCCAGCGGCGTACCGCTCGCGCGAGAGATTCCATCGTTGACGGGAACGGCCATCAGTGCGCCAGTGTGTCCTGTATAGATCAGGTGTCCATCGATCATGCCAAGCGGTCCGATGCCGTCGATGTCCAGCGTTCGGCCTCCGCCCTCGAGCGGAATGGCGCCGATGCGTGGCGGGTCATCCCCGCGTACGCTCGAGAACAGGATGAGCCCTGCATCTCGTAGAACGAGAGGGAGGCGCAGGTTCGTCTCACCGTCGACCGCCCCAGCCCTCGTCAACGTGTCCACTTTGCCACTATTGACGCCGACGCGCATGATGCCGGTGCGGGCGAGCTCGAACACGATGTCGTCGTTCGATCCCCAGTCCAGCGCCGCGGTGATGCCATCGAGCGTGAGCACGGTGGTTGGAGCACCACCCGCGACGCTCACCTTTCTGATGATGTGATTTGACGCGACGTACGCGACCCACTTGCCGTCGGGCGAGATGGAAGGATTCCCGGCGCCTTCTGTTCCGGACAGCATCCGTGGTTGAGCATCGTCGATCGTCCGCACCCAGAGCTGGTCACCGGCGCCACTGTCCGCGGTGAAGGCGATCGTGCGGCCGTCCGAGGAAATCGCGTACGAATGCGTGCCACCGCCGCGAATGCGAAGGTTCGCACCACCAGCCAAGTCGAAGCGTACCGTCGGCGCTTCCGTTCGCGTGCGGCCCTGATTCCAGACGATGCCCAAGGCGAGTCCGCCGAGCGCCGCAACAAGTGCAATCAG
>JANOTB010000182.1:0-16368 GCA_031416115.1 Gemmatimonadota bacterium | reverse complement strand
GCGCTGCTGCGCGGCGTCCCACAGTGCGAACGCGAAGATGCCGTTCAGCATCGCCACCGCGCCCGGTCCGTGCGCGCGCCAGAGCGCGTTGATCACTTCGCAGTCCGACTCGCCGACGAAGGCGTACGGCGCGCCAAGCGCGGCCTTGAGTTCGCGGTGGTTGTAGATCTCGCCGTTGACGCAGAGCACGAGCGCGCCGTCGGCGCTCGGGATCGGTTGTGCGCCGTCGTGGATGCCCACGATCGCGAGCCGCTCGTGCGCGAGCACCGCACCGGCATCGGCGTGCACACCGCTCCAGTCGGGCCCGCGGTGCCGCTGCTTCGACGACGACGCGACGGCCCGGCGCCGCAACGCCTCGACGTCGTCACCCGGCCTGAGATCGAACACACCGACGATTCCGCACATCGGAACACCCTCGTGATCAACTGGGAGAGAACGAAACGGCCCGCATCGTTCGATGCGGGCCTCGGGACGATGTCTCACTTGCGGCGGGCACCACGGGCCCCGGCTTCGTGCTCGGCGATGAGGCGGCGGATCGCCGCCTCGAGGTCGCGGCCGGCGGCCTCGTACGTCCGCTCGAACAGCTCGAGGTCCGTCAGGTAGATCCGGCGCGCCATCAGGGCCGCGTTGTCGAGCCGCACCCGCGCGGCGTACGCGGCGGGGATCGCACGGAATCGGGGCCCGATCGAATCGACGAGCACCGTCCGCGCCACCGCATAGACCGAATCGCGGATCTCCAACCGCCGCGCTCGCAATGAATCCCCGGGCACGGAACGGAACGCGGAGTCGAGCCCCGTATAGAGCGAGGCCCAGTAGGCCGCGAGCAACCGGTCGTCCGCCCACCGATCCACCGCCCGCGCCGCACTCGATGAGTCGCCGCGCGAGAGGAAGAACCGCTCCGATCCCCGAGCCCCGACGAAGTTCGCGAACGACTCGTTGAAGACCGCTTCGCCCTTGGCGTAGTAGCGGTTGTGGGTGAGTTCGTGGATCACGGTATTCACCAGATCCGCGGAGTCCGCGCCGAGCGTCGTCGACAGCAGCGGATCGTTGAACCAACCCAGCGTGCTGAACGCGGGCGATGGTCGCAGATAGGTGTCGTATCCGTCAGCCGCCAGCGCGCGCTCGGCGCGCAGAGCGTCGTCGACCTTGAAGAAGCCCTTGTACGGCACGCGCCCCACGACCGGGAACCACCAGCTCTTACCCTCGAGCCAGTCCTTGCGCGCCCCCGAGAGCACGAGCACGAGCGTATCGGAGCTCAACTGCGTGAACTGCGTGAACGCATCCTTCGCCGGGAGCCCCAACGAGTCCCGGGCGAACGCGCGCGCGTCGAGTACGAGTTGCAGCTTCGCGCGCGTCGCGGGCGCGATGGTCGAGTCGCGCACGAGCGCGGCGATCGAGCGACGTCCGCGGAGAATCTTTCCCTCCTCCCACGCCGCCCTGCTGATGTAGCGCCCCATGGGCGTCACGGCCGCGAGGAGCGCCACGCCGGCCACGATTCCAGCGAGCACCAAACCCACTCCGCCCCAGCGCAGCTTCAAGCGCCCCTTCCCCCGTGTTCGCATCGGTGACATCGCCCAGAAGATGGTCAGTGGACCTGCGCGCGCAAGCCGAGCACCAGCAATGAGTTACCCCTGACAGTCAAGACCATTCTCCGATAGCGGTCGACCTCGATGCGCGCTATCCTTCACAGTCCATGTCCTTCGTCCATCTCCACTGCCATTCAGAGTACTCGCTTCTCGACGGTGCCAACCGGATCGATGACCTGATCCGTCGCGCCCAGGAGTTCGAGCAACCGGCGCTGGCGATCACCGACCACGGCAACGTTCACGCCGCCTGGGAGTTCCAGGAGAAGGCGAAGAAGGCCGGACTCAAGCCGATCATCGGCATGGAGGCGTACGTCGCCCCCGGCGATCGCCGCCTCAAGTCCCGCGCCACGCCGGGCGAGAAGAACTACTTCCACCTCGTCCTCCTCGCGCAGAACCTCACCGGCTACAAGAACCTCGTCAAGCTCACGTCCCTGGGCTACACCGAGGGCTTCTACGGCAAGCCGCGCGTCGATCGCGAGCTCCTCGCCAAGTACAGCGAGGGGCTGATCGTCTCCAGCGCCTGCATGGCCGGCGAGGTCGCTCGTCACCTGCTCAACGACGAGTATGAGCAGGCCAAGTCGGCCGCCTCGTGGTACGCCGACGTCTTCAAGGACCGGTACTACCTCGAAGTCCAGGCCCACGAGGCCGGCGACCAGCGCAAGCTCAACGAGCAGATCTTCAAGCTCGCCAAGGACCTCTCGCTCCCTGTGGTCGCGACCAACGACGCGCACTTCCTCAAGGCCGAGGACCACGCCGCGCACGACGTGCTCCTCTGCATCGGCCTCAAGA
Source organism: Gemmatimonadota bacterium (assembly GCA_031416115.1). Lineage (GTDB taxonomy): Bacteria > Gemmatimonadota > Gemmatimonadetes > Gemmatimonadales > Gemmatimonadaceae > Pseudogemmatithrix. The sequence continues at coordinate 13,993 of JANOTB010000182.1, read as the reverse complement.
AGGACCGTCTCGATCCAGACCGCATGAAGTACGATCGCGGGCTCTTCTTCAAGAGCGCCCCCGAGATCGCGTCGCACTTCAAGGGCCGCGCCGACGTCCTGGAGAACACGCTCGCTATCGCCGACACGGTCGACGTGCAATTCGGCAAGAAGTACCATGTGCCCGCCTTCCCGCTCCCCGCCGGCGTCACGAGCGAGAACGATCTCCTCGTGCAGCTTTCGGAAGTGGGTGCGGCCAAGCGTTACGGCTCGCCGCTGCCGCCGGAGGTCGAGGAACGACTCCGCTTCGAGCTCGGCGTGATCACCACAACGGGCTACGCGGGCTACTTCCTCATCACCGCCGACTTCATCCAGGCGGCGCGTGATCGCGGCATCCCGGTCGGGCCGGGCCGCGGGTCGGCCGCGGGGTCGCTCGTCGCATATTCGCTCGGCATCACCAACGTCTGCCCGCTCAAGTTCGACCTGCTCTTCGAGCGCTTCCTCAATCCAGAACGCGTCTCGATGCCCGACATCGACGTCGACTTCTGCGAGGAGCGGCGCGGCGAGGTCATCGAGTATGTACGCGACAAGTACGGGCGTGACTCGGTCGGGCAGATCATCACCTTCGGCACGCTCAAGTCGCGCGCCTGCATCAAGGACGTCGGCCGCGTCCTCGGCTTCTCCCCCGCCGAGACCGACGCGATCGCCAAGCTGATCCCCAACGCGCCCAACTTCTCGCTCACCGTCGCCGAGGCGATCGAGAAGGTCCCTGAGGTCGTCAAGCTCTACCATCAGGACGACCGCCACCAGCAGCTCTTCGATTTCGCGATCTCGCTCGAAGGACTCGCGCGCCATGCCGGCGTGCACGCGGCCGGCATCGTGATCGCGCCCGGCCCGCTCGACGACTACGTGCCGATCTGCACGGCCGACTCCAAAGGCTCCGGTGCCGGCGACGACGAGCGCGTGGTCGTCACGCAGTACGACATGAACGCGCTCGAGAAGGCCGGGATGCTCAAGATGGACTTCCTCGGCCTCACGACGCTCACGATCATCAGCGACACGGTCAAGGCCATCAAGGCGCGACGCGGCATCGACATCGACGTCGACGCCCTCCCGCTCGACGACGAGGCGACCTACCGCCAGCTCCGCGCCGGCCGCACCGCCGGCGTCTTCCAGTTCGAGTCGCCGCTCGCCACCGACATGGTGCGTGCCATGCGCGCCGACCGGTTCGACGACCTCGTCGCCTCCAACGCGCTCATGCGTCCCGGTCCGCTCGACGCCGGGATGCACAAGGTCTACCAGCGCCGCAAGAAGGGCGAGGAGCCGGTGAGCTACCAGCTCCCCGAGCTCGAGGAGATCCTCGCGCCCACCTACGGCGTCATCACCTATCAGGAACAGGTGATGCGCATTGCGCAGCGGCTCGCGGGCATCTCGCTCGCCGAAGCCGACGTGTTGCGAAAGGCCGTCGGCAAGAAGGACTCCGACCTCATCAAGAAGGAACTCGGCAAGTTCGTCGAGAAAGCCGTCGCCAAGGGGTTCCCGCCCAAGGTCATTGACGAGATCTCGGCGCAGATCGAGACCTTTGGTCGCTACGGATTCAACAAGTCGCACTCGGTCGCCTACTCGATCCTCTCGTACCAGACGGCCTGGCTCAAGACGCACTACACGCCCGAGTTCATGGCGGCGCTGCTTTCGGCATCCATAGGCGACACCGACTCGGTGGTGAAGTACATCAACGAGGCCCGCGACCTCGGCATGGAGATCCTCCCGCCCGACGTCAACGAGTCGGGGTGGAAATTCACGGTCGTCGCCGACAAGCGGATCCGCTTCGGCCTCGGTGCCATCCGCAACGTCGGCCATTCGGCCGCCGAGTCGATGATCGCGGCTCGCGCCACGAGTCCGTTCACCTCGCTCTACGATCTCTGCGAACGCGTCGACCTGCGCACCTGCAACAAGCGCGTATTCGAGGCGCTCACGCACGCCGGCGCGCTCGACGGGCTCGGCGGCCACCGCGCGCAGTACCTCGCGGCGCTCGACGGAGCGATGCAGTCGGCCTCGCTCGACCAGGCCGAGAAGGCCACAGGCCAGGGGTCGCTCTTCGGTGATCTCATGGCGAGCCCCGCTGACGGCGCAGGCCCCGCGCCCCTGCAGCCGGTGCTCCCCATCATCCCTGCCCTCTCCGAGAACGAGCGCCTCACGCAGGAAAAGGCGATCCTCGGCTTCTACATCTCGGGGCATCCGCTCGAGCCGTTCCGCGCCGAGTGCGAGATCATGGCGACGCACACCGTCGCGCAGCTCGGTACGTGGAGCCCCGAGCAGATGGCGCTCGCCGCCGTCGTGACGGCGATCAAGCGGCAGATCAGCAAGAAGTCGGGCGCTGAGTTCGCGCGTCTGACCGTCGAGGACTTCGCTGGTTCGGCCGAGATCCTCGTCTTTCCCGAGGCGTGGGCTGCGATCAGTGATCGCGTCAAGACCGATATTCCCATGCTCATCAAGGGCGGCTATTCGCGACGCGACCAGGACGCCGAGAATCCGTCCTTCATCGTCGAGTCCCTCACGCGACTCGCCGAACTGCGTGCGACCGGTCAGTTCGCGGTCAGTCTCGAGCTCGACGCGGCGTCGGGTCTCCCACTCGAGGTCATGCGCGATGTGCGCGCCGTCGCCATGGCCCATCCCGGCGCGGCACCGCTGGAGCTACGTTGGAAGGGTCGTGATGGGGTACCAGCACGCCTCCGCTCGTCATCGCTCAAGCTGTCCACTGCCGGACCCGCCGTGATGGAACTCCGCGCGCTGCTCGGCGCCGAGCGCGTGCGTCTCGTGAGAGGAGGTTGACCGTGGGTACGTCCGCCCTGGAGTTCGAGAAGCCGATCGCCGAGCTCGAGAAGCAGATCGATGAGCTTCGTCGCGTCGCTGAGGAGCGTAAGCTCGACGTCGAGCCCGAGATCGCACCGCTCATGGAGAAGCTCAATGTGTTGCGGCGCGAAGTGTACCGCACCCTCACGCCGATCCAGCGCGTGCAGGTCGCGCGCTCGGGGCGCCGGCCGTTCACGCTCGACTACCTGCGACTCGCCTTCACCGACTTCATCGAGCTGCATGGCGATCGCGCTTATCGCGACGATCCGTCGATCGTCGGTGGCTGGGCGCGGCTCGACGGCGAGACGGTGATGGTGATCGGCCATCAGCGTGGTCGCGACACCAAGGAGAACCTGCATCGCAACTTCGGGATGCCGCACCCCGAGGGCTACCGCAAGGCGCTCCGCCTCATGAAGCTCGCTGAGAAGTTCCATGTCCCGGTGATCACGTTCATCGACACTCCGGGCGCGTGGGCCGGACTCGGCGCCGAGGAACGCGGCCAGTCGGAAGCGATCGCGCGCAATCTGCTCGAGATGAGCCAACTCACCGTGCCGATCGTCGCGACCGTCATCGGCGAGGGCGGCTCGGGTGGCGCGCTCGCACTCGGTGTCGCTGACCGCATCCTCATGCTCGAGAACTCCGTCTATTCGGTCATCACCGTCGAGGGCTGCGCCGCGATCCTCTGGAAGGACGGCAAAAGTCCCGAGATGCGCGAGAAGGCCGCGGCGAGTCTCAAGATCACCGCGCCCGACCTGCTCGAACTCAAGGTGATCGACGAGATCATCCCTGAGCCCGTGGGCGGCGCGCACGCGAATCACGCCGACACTGCGACGAACGTCCACGACGCGGTCCTACGTCACGTCGACGAACTCCGTCGCCTCAAGCCCGACAAGCTCGTCCGCCGGCGTCGCGAGAAGTACCTCAAGATGGGTGCGTTCGTCGAGTGATAGCCACCGCGGTTCGGACACAGACGCACCTCGTCGAGGTCGAGTTCAAGGGGAACCGGCGTGCCTTCTACACCTGGACGGGTGAGGCGCCGCCCAAGGCGCGCGCGGCCGTGATCGTGCAGGTGGAGCGCGGCGAGGATCTCGGTCGCATCCATGCCACTGGCGAACTCGCGGAGAAGCGCAGAACAGGGACTTCGCACGGCAAGGCATCGCCGGCCGTGCTCCCGAAGGCCGTACGCCACGCGACCGCGCACGAGATCGACACCGCCGTCCGCCTGCGCGTTGACGAAGAAGCGGTGCGCAAAGCCGCGCTCGAGATCGTGCGCGAACTCGACCTCGACATGAAGGTCAGTGACGCCGAGTGGCAGTGGGATCGCCGCCGGCTCACCTGCTACTTCACGGCCGAGGAGCGCGTCGATTTCCGTCAGCTGGTCCGCCAGCTCGAGAAGCGCTTCTCGACGCGCGTGCACATGTGGCACATCGGTGTGCGCGACGAGGCCCGCCGCTTGGATGGCGTCGGCCGATGCGGCCGTCAGTTCTGCTCAGCCTCATGGCTTCCGGAGTTGCGGCCCGTGAAGTCGAGCGCGGCCAAGGATCAGCGCCTCTCGACGCTCAACCCGGCGCAGATCTCCGGGACCTGCGGACGGCTCATGTGCTGCCTGCGCTACGAGCATGAGTTCTACGTGCAGTCGCGCAAACGCTTTCCCAAAGAGGGGAAGATCGTCACGACCGCGATCGGCGAGGAGAAGATCGTGAGCAACGACATCTTCCGCGATCAGGTCACCCTGCGCACCGCCACCGGCGAAGCGCGCACGATCCCGCTCACACAGTTCCGCCGCGAGCTCGGCGACACCACCGTGCCCGTCGACGACGAACCTCGCGACGAGGCGGTGAGTGAGGGGAATGACGCGAGCGATGCGCCCGAGGAGCGGGCACCGCGGCGCGAGATCGCGCGCGGCCGTCTGAGTCGCGCCCCGGTGGAGAGCGAATCTATCGCGCTCGCCGCACCCACCGCGCCAGTCACGCCAGTCACGCCAGTCACGCCAGTCACGCCAGTCACGCCAGTCACGCCAGTCACGCCAGTCGCACCAGTCGCACCAGCGTTGCAAGCCGAGCCCGCCGAGCCCGACGATCGCGACGATGGCGACACCGACGCCGACGACAAGACCCGCGGACGCCGCCGTCGCGGCCGCCGTGGCGGACGCCGCGGACGCAGCGGCGACGGCAAGCCCGGCTCCCCTCCCGCGACCTGACCGTACGCATGCCGCGCTTCTATCTCACGACCGCGATCGACTACGCCAACGGTGACCCGCACCTCGGCCACGCGCTCGAGAAGATCGGCGCCGACGCCATCTGCCGCTTCCATCGGCAGCTCGGCGACGACGTCTGGTTCCTCATCGGCATGGACGAGCACGGCCAGAAGGTCGCGCAGACCGCCGAACAGGCGGGCCTCGCGCCGCAGGCCTTCGTCGACGGTGTCGCCACGCGCTTCATCGCCACCTGGGAGACGCTCCGGATCTCGCACGACCAGTTCATCCGCACCTCGGACCCCGTACACCACGCGGCGGTGCGTGAACTGCTCGAGCGCATCTTCACCAAGAGTCCCGACGACTTCTACGAGCGCTCCTATACCGGCCTCTATTGCGTTGGGTGCGAGAGCTTCAAGCCGCCCGCCGACATCGTGGACGAGAAGTGTGCGCTGCACGCCACGCGCACGTTGCAGGAGATCACCGAGCGCAACTGGTTCTTCCGCCTCTCGGCCTATACCGAGAAGCTCAGGGCACACCTCGCGGCATACCCCGAGTTCCTTGAACCCGCGTCGCGCCGCAACGAGATCCTCGCCCTGCTCGAGTCGGGACTCGAGGACATCTCGGCGAGCCGCGCGCGGTTCACGTGGGGCGTGCCCTTCCCACGCCCGCTCTCCAGCGGTGAGGTGCAGACCACGTACGTGTGGTTCGACGCGCTGCCCAACTACTGGACTGCGCAGTTCTTCCCCGGCTCGGGCGCGAGCTGGCCGGCCAGCGTTCACGTCGTCGGCAAGGACATCACGCGTTTTCACACCGTGATCTGGCCGGCGATGCTCATGGCCGCCGGCCTGCCGCTCCCCGAGCGCGTCTGGGGCCACGGCTTCATCTCGCTCGGCGGCGAACGCTTCAGCAAGTCAGCCGGGGTGAAGCTCGAGCTCGCCGACGCCGTCGCGCGCTTCGGCGCCGACGCGTTCCGCTACTATCTGCTGCGCGACATCCCGTTCGACGGCGACGGATCGTTCTCGTGGGAGCGCTTCGAGGCCGTCTATACCTCCGAGCTCGCCAACGGACTCGGGAATCTCGCGAGCCGCACGACCGCGATGATCGAGAAGTACTGCGACAACATCGTGCCGGCGGGAGCGCGCGGCGACGTCGACGCCGCTGACATCGCGGACTACGCGGTCGCGCGCGCCGCGCTGAGCGGCGCGAAAGGATTCCCCGTGCATGAGGCGCTCGAGGCGATCGTCCGGACCGTCGGCCGCGCGAACCAGTTCATCCAGGACACGAAGCCCTGGGTGTTGGCCAAGGATCCGGCGAACCGCGCCGAACTTGAGCGGGTCCTCGCATCGCTGGCGCGTCAGCTCGCGCGTCAGGCGGTCTACCTTGCCCCGTTCATGCCCGACAAGGCCGAGGTCCTTTGGAGAGCCCTCGGAGGCCCCGGAACGGCCGGCGCGACGCGCTTCGACGCCGCGGACTCACTCGATTGTACCGGCTGGCGCGTCAGCAAGGGTGAAGGCCTGTTCCCACGACCGGAGCCGACGGCGCCAAAGTAGGTCCGGGCGGCGCGACCGGCGAGGCGCGTTCGCGATCGGACTGCGCTGCGTGCCGGGCGCGTGCCGGGCGCGTGCTCGCCCTCGTCACTTCGGTGTTTCATCGGGGCCACTCGACCGTCGGCCGACCTAACTTGGTTCGATGGACCGCCGCCGCTGGACCCTCCTCCTCGTCCCGCCTAAGAACGGCAATGCCCGGGAGTACTCGCTCCCCGGCTGGAGCTTCCGGGCGGCCGCCTACACCACTGCCGTCGCCGTGGTGCTGGTGCTTGGAGCAGTGACCGTCCTCTTCACACCGTGGGGCACGCCAGGCTCCCGCATCGTCGCCAAGCAGAACGCGTCGTTGCAAGTCGAGATCGCAGCGATCGAGGCTCGCTTCCGCGTCCTTGACGACACCCTGCGGTTGATCGCGACGCGGGAGGAACAACTGCGGCTCCTTGCGGGGATGCCCGTCGAGGCGACTTCGGTCCGCGACTCGGCCGACCCGCAGCCGACGGTCGTGGCCGCCTCGCTCACCGAGATCACAAGCGGGCCGCCCCTTCGTCGTCACCCCTTCCTCGGCCGGCTCGGCTGGAGTGCCCGTCCCGACGTCGACGGCCTGATCGCACGCGCCTCCACGCTCGCGCGCTCATTCAGCGTCGTCTCAGACACGCTGCAGCGCAACTTCGACCGGTTCGCGAACACGCCGAGCATCATGCCGACGACGGGCTGGCTCTCGAGCCAGTTCACCGCGAGCCGTTTCCATCCGATCCTGCACGAGAACCGGCCGCACGAGGGCATTGATGTGGTCGCGCCAACGGGCACACCGATCGTTGCGCCCGCCACCGGTACCATCGTGTTCGCCGGCAACGACAAGGGCTTCGGCCTCGCGGTCGAGATCGAGCATGGCAACGGCATCCGGACGCGCTTCGCGCACTGTTCGAGGATCGCGGTCCGCACGGGCCAGCGCGTCACACGAGGCCAGTTGATCGCGGCCGTGGGCATGACCGGCCTCGCGACGGCACCCCACCTACACTACGAGATCCACGTGAACGGGAAGCCGGTGGACCCGCTGACGTACGTGCTCCCCGACGGCGATCGCTGAGCACCTCGAAGGTTCGTGGTAACGAGAAAGGCCGCCCGAACGGGCGGCCTTCCTCCCATCTCCCCTCTCCCATCTGCAGTTCTAGAACTTGACCTTCGGCACCTCAGCCGCCGCCGCATTGGTCACTTCGAAGTACTCGCGGGCCTTGGCCCCAGTCACCTTCGCCGTGAGTACCGCCGGGAACTTGCGGATGAAGGCATTGTAGTCGCGCACCGCATTGTTGTAGTCGGTGCGTGCGACCGCGATCCGGTTCTCCGTTCCCGCCAGCTCGTCCTGCAGCCGGAGAAAGTTCTGATCGCTCTTGAGCTGCGGATAGTTCTCCGAGATCGCGAGCAGACGGCCGAGTGCGCCGGTCATCTGGTCATTGGCGGTCGCCATCTGCCGCACATCACCACCGCGCACCGCGCCGGCCAAGCCCGCACGCGCTTCGGCGACCGCGGTGAAGATCGTCGCTTCCTGCGCGGCGTATCCCTTCACGGTCTCCACGAGATTCGGCACGAGATCGGCACGACGCTGCAGTTGAACCTCGATCTGCTGCTTCGAGGCCGCCGCAGTCTCGTCCATCGTTTGGATGCTGTTGTAGCCGCAGGCCGAAAGGAACAGCGGCAGGACGAGCAGGAGCCACTTCGACTTCATCACGTCTCCGGGTGAGGGACTGGTTGATAATACGTAGAACGAACCGTTTGGTGTCAGACCGGGAGATCCGGCCTGGACCTTACTTAGCATGCCTGAGCGCGTCCACATGCGCGACGAACCGCTCGAGACCCGCATGGTACGCCGCAAGTACTTCGTCGGCGCGCGCCGCCGGGATCAGCGGCTTGCCCTGCACGTGCGCCACCACATCGAGGAACGGTGCGGCGTCGAACCCTGCCAACTCCGCTGCCCGGCGAACGGCATCCTCGTTTCCGACCGGGACGGAGGCACCGTGCACCCGCAGCAACGTCCTAAAGAGCACCAGCACCGCACTCTTCGATGCCACCAGCAGCCCGAGCTCGCGCGCCGTGTCCGCACCGGCGGCGAGGATCCCCTGCCGCAGGGCGAGCAACTTCCCCATCGCCTCGAACTCCAGTTGGTGTCTCAAGTCCGCGACGTCCACGCCACTCGGCTCAGCCGGCAACGCGCCAAAGAGAATCCGGTGTCGATCCAGGATGTCAGCCACTTCCATGGCGAACACGTCCCGGCTCGACCCCCACTCGGCTTCAGTCAGGATCAGGGGCGGCGGATTCCCCGCCGTACTCCAGTCCTGCACCGTCGCCGCCGTCGCTCTCAGTGCCGCTGGCGTGAGCGACCGCACGATCACGAGCACGTTGAAGTTCGACCGTTGCGCCACGTGCTCGCCACGCGCCGCCGACCCGTAGAGCACCACGGCGAGAAGCTTCTCGCCCTGCGCCTGCTTCAGGCGCTCCGTGAGCGCCTCGAGTGTCATCGTCTTCGCCATCGCTAGTAGCTCCCACTCGAGCCACCGCCCGAGAATCCGCCGCCCCCACCGAACCCGCCGAATCCACCGCCACCGAACCCGCCACCACCGAACCCACCGCCGCCGAATCCACCACCCCCGATCGGGAACGGGATGATCAGCCCGCGTCCTCCCCGCCGCCCTTTCGAGTTCACCAGGTTGAGCAACACGAAGATCACGACGATGATCAGCCCCGGTGGGATCCGGTTCCGCTTCGACGGCTGGCGCGCCGACTGCCGCGGGATCATCTCCGCGTCGAGTGCGAACTGGAACTCCGCCGCGTAGCGCTGCGCGAGCCGCGCTGTGATCAACGTGAGCGCGGGCCCGTAGGCCCCCTGTTGCAGCAACGGGGTCGCCTCGCGCCTGATCTCACCCGAGGTCGCATCGGTGATGAATCCCTCCGCGCCCTGCCCCACTTGGATCGCGATGTAACCGCGCCCGTCGCCGCTCGTCGAACGCGGCACGAGGAGCACGACAACTCCCGCATTGCGCGCGCGCTCACCGATGTCGGCGCGCGCACCCACGCCCCACTGACGGCCGAGCGCCAGCGCCACGTCGGCGACGTCGCGCCCGGCGAGGTCCCGCAGCGTGACAATGGCGATCTCGCCCTGTGACCCGGCGCGCACCGCCTCAAGGAGGCGCGTCATGCGCGCCTCATCGTCAGCGGAGATCACATCGGCGAAATCGCTGACGAAGCCCGTGGGCGCAGGGTACTGCGGGGCTTGGGTCGCAAGGGCGAGCGCGAAGAGTGCGGATGCGAAAATGCTCACGAGGGAATAATACGCGACTGCGACCCCGGAAGTTTCGCTTTCAGCGCACTAATCCGGTGGGCGGCGGCGCGACGGACGGTCCATCCGCGAGCGCGTGTAGAGCGCGATCGCGCCCCACGGCGCGCGGTCGCCGAACTGGATGCGCGCGTCGGAGGCGGAGAGCACCGCGAGGAAGTAGAGGTCGCTCGGTAGCACGACCGCGACCGGTCCCAGCACCTGACCATCGAGAACGAGCGCCATGCACTGATTGTTGCGCACGGAACGGAAGCAGTCATTGCGCGACCTCGGCATGACCAGTCCGGCCGCGCTGATCGAGCGCAGTAGCTGGCCGAGGTCCTGGGCCTGCTCTCGGTGCTGTGCCACGAGCGCGGGTTCGTACACGCGCCACCCGCGCCGCCTCGCATCCGCCAAGCGCTGCTCGTTGAGCGACGCCGCCGCCGTGACCGTCACGGCCGCAGCGGCGGCGGCCACCTCGTGCAACAGGATCTCCACGTCGATTGTGTCCGTGTCGGCGCGTGGCGATAGTGGAATCGACTGCATCTCGAAACCGAGGCGCCGGACCCGGAGTTCGAACGGACGGTCCACGCGCACTCTCAGGGCGTACCGCCCCGAGTTATCGGTGACCGACGTCGCGAGCACACCACCGAGTGAATCCCGTGCCGTGAGTGTCACCGCCTGCACCGGCAACGACGTTGCGGCGTCCCGAACGGTGCCGCGCACGACCTGCGCCCCTGCCACGTGGACGAGCGGGGCCACGACGAGCAGCCCCGCGCCTGCGGCGAGTCGGCTGAACACTCTGAGGCGCATGGCTTCCAAGACCAGGAGACGTCAAAAGAAAACGGCCACCGACTCCACGTTGGAGTCGGTGGCCGTTCGCCGCAAGGTCGCGGCCTTACGGGTTGATGCGTGCTGGCTGACGGTCGGCGACCCAGACCACGGCGGGCGTGATCGCGGCACGGAAGGTCCGTCCGTAGAATACGACCGCCGGGCTTGCGCGGAATGCCATCGCGGTAAGGACCGATCCAGCGGTCGTCGCACCGGCGACCGCATCCAAACCGGTCGGACCGGTGGTCCCTGCCACGCCCGTCGGTGCGGCGGCGCCCGCGAGGGACACCGTCAACGTGGTTGCCGTCACCTGAGCGGCGAACGCCGCCGGGGCACGCGTCATGTACGCGCTTCGCCCGAGTTCAGCGACTGCGACTGCAGCCGGCGCGCCGGCGATCGGAGTGGTGGCCGTGGCGGTCGCATACACATCCACCGCACCGAGCGTCGGCGCGAAATTCACCGTGCGGAACTGGACCGACGTCGTGCTCGCGGCGGGGAGCGTGTCGACGTAGACCCGGACTGGCTGGCCCACGCCGCTGCGCACATGGACGATCGTGTAGTATTGCCCCGCCTCGAAGTTCAGCGTCGTGTCGGCAAGCTGGGTCGTCGTCGTGCCGAGCGCACCCACGGCGCCGGAATTCGACGCGAGCTTGGTGTCGTAGGTGAAGATCCTGAAGTGTCGCGATCCGGCCTCCAAGCCCTGGTACAGCCCCTGACCGACGCCGCGGAACGTGACGTTCGCGAACGAGTGCGGCGTGAACTCGATCTGGTCCACCCAGCGGACGATCGTCGTGAACGGCGTCGTGAAGAACGTCGTGTCCACGATCGTCGACGGCGTCGGTCTCGGGACGACGCGGATGGAATCCATGCTGATGGAGTCCGGTACCGCGTTGATGTAGCGGACAAAGGCGAGTGGCGGAATGTTCGCCGCCACACCACCGCCATCGTCAGTCTGGCATCCTGCGGCTGCAAGGACCAGCGCCGCGAGGCTACCGTAACGGGCAAAACGCATCAGAAGAGTCTCCTTGAAAGGTGCAACACCTGAAGTGGAAAGCGAGAACGAGACGCTATTTTGGTGGACAATCCGTGCACGGCGGGCCATCACCGGGGCGACCGCCTCCGCCAACGAGCAACGTGAGCGCACCGCCGATCACCGCGAGACCTACGACCGCGGCGATCGAGAACATCGCCGTGCGGCCTCGAGAGAACTGCCGAGCTCGAAACCCGCGAACTCCTTCCCGCTGAACAACGACCTCTTCGCCCGCCCAGATCGCGGTCGATCCCTGCAAACTGACGGTTCGCGACACGTGCAACTTCACCGCCGTCTCGCTCGACTCGACGAGCACTCCCTCGACCCGGTCGATCGTCTCACCAAGCCGATCGCTCATGAGCGCGCGGCCTCGATCATTGAGCACCACCGCGACGAGCGACTGTGGAACCGGCGCCTGTTCCTGCAACGGAAGCAACGTGTAGCATCCCGACTGGAACAGGAGCAGTCCAGCGCAGAGCCCGGCGGTCAACCGGCGGGAGAGCCCCGGCCGGCCGACCTGTTCGGGCACACAACTCATTCTCAGAAGCCGTAGGTCGACGGTCCAGCGAACACTCGAATACCGTCATAGAACGGCTTGCCTCGTGCCTGCATCTCCTGATACGGGATCGGCCACTCGATCACGGTATTAGCCGAGAGATCGCCCCAGCCACGGGCATCGGAGAACCAGACCGCGTACCCAGTGTAGGCAGTCTCCATCCGCTTCTCGTACTTCATCGCGTCGAGCAGCGTCCCACACGATCCGTTCGGCAGCTTCGGCACGCAGGCTGCACCACCCGGCACCACACCCGCACCGACGCCGACCACACTCGGAAGCCCGTTGCGCAGTCGTGAGATGTTGATCAGCGGCTCCGCCAGGGCAAAGTTGCCGGCACGGATGTAGCCCTCGGCCGCGAGCATGTCGATCTCGGTCTTCGAGAACTCGGTGAACGGCCCGGGGTTCGAGAGGTTGACCTGCGTCGCGCCGTAGCGGCGGTGATCGTACTGCGACTCGCCGTCACCAGCACCGAGGATGTCGTCACCGGATGGCCGGTTCCGAAGATACTTCGGAAGGACGATGTTGGTGGGGGTGTTCGCCTGCTGGAGCGCGCGGGTGTCGCCGGTCGGCCAGCGATTGTCCCGCGAGCGGACGCTGAACGCGCGGCGACTCGCCGGGGCGCTCGCGACCCATGCCTGGTACGCACCCGAGCTGTCCGCCATGCCGATGAACTTCATCGGCATCGAATGCCATCCGCCGACATTGTAGATCTGGTTGCCGTCGAAGTTAGAGCTCCACCCCGTCGTACCGTTGACGCTGATGTCGTGATCGGCGGTGATCCCAGTCGTCGCATCGGCGATCACGGCGGTCCAGTTGACCGCGGCGCGCTCTGCGGCCGTTCGTGCAACGGCGGCGCGCGCGCGCGCGCGGTAGGTGTGGATCAGCCGAACGAAGTTCGCTTGATCCACCGCCGCAGCCACACTCAACCACGTCGACGGCACCGACGTCATGCCACGGAGTGCGTTCGCCTCGGCGGAGTCGAACGCGGCGATCGCCGCCGCCTGCATTCCGGTGGCGCCGATGAGGCTCGGGATGTCGGTGGTGTTGATCTGCTCGGTCGCGACCGACGCCGAATCGTACATGATCGCGACGTTGGTGTACGCCCGCGCCATGATGAAGTACGCGAAGCTCCGCATCCGATTCTCGTCTGCAGCAACGAGGAGCGGCTTGCCGTCGGCGCGGAGGTTGTTGTACGCCTTGAGCGTGTTCGCCACCAGGCGGCCGAGCCGCTGGAACGAGTTGAAGTTCGCAACGTTCCCGGTCTGGTTGTCGTTGCCGAGGTCGTTGTCGACGAGGCTCCGATTCGCGACGCGAGCGGCCATGCCGAAGTTCGCGACCGTCGCAAAGGTCTCGTCGGCAAGGATCTTCGCCTGCGTGTTCACCGATTCGCTGAAGCGCTGCGGATTGCTCATCTGGGCGCCGAAGCCGCCGACGGCGGCCTCGACACTCTGAGCGGTCGCGAGCACGCGCGCGACATCCGGCTGTTGCTCGTTGTTCACCGCGAGCGCGTCGCCGCAGGCCGCAAGGCCGAGGAGCGCGAGCAGGGAGACGGTCTTTGTTGACATTCGCATCATTGGTCCTCTAGTCGGGGGTGCGGATGCGCGGCGGGTAAACCGCGCGCCACCCCCGGGGGGTGAGAAGCTGGTGCTGGTCTGGAAAGGGGTAGTGGGGGGGGTAGGGCACCCCGACCCAACCAC
>JANOTB010000181.1:0-16683 GCA_031416115.1 Gemmatimonadota bacterium | reverse complement strand
GGCCCTGCTCCACCGACCGGAGGATCGCCCCATTGCTCCCGACCACGATCACGAGTTGCGAGTCGGCAAAGGCAACGCCACGCAACATCTCGCGTGAGATCCGCGGCATCACCATCCAACTCGCCCCGTCGTCGGTGGAGCGGAGGACCGCGCCATCACCACCGATCAGGATCCCCGTGCCGCGCCGAGAGAAGGCGGCGTTCCAGTAGACGAACTTCGGGGCCTTCACTTCTGACCAGGTCGCACCCGTGTCGGTGCTGCGGAGGAGTGAATCTCCGATCGAGAGCACCGTCCGCGCATCGGCCCACGCGAGGCGGACAGAACGCGCGCCCGGCGGGCGCACGAGTGTCCACGCGCCGCCGCCCTCGGCACTGCGGACGATCCGTCCGTTGCCCAGCACCATCAGCGCGGTCCCGTCCTCGCCGATGCGCACCGCCACGGCGGCCTGCGCGCTGAACGGCAACGGCTCGGTTTTCCACGAGTGCCCGTCGTCGGAGGTACGCCAGACTCGGCGGTCGGTGCCGGGCGCGATGCCGCGGCCCTCCGGCGTGAGCGCGACGTCAGTGAGGGCACCGCGACCGAGCCCGGCGACAGTCGTGTCGAGTGTCGCGGAGCGCCAGCTCTCCGAGGGGGACGGTGGATCCATCACCGGCGGAAGGCGGAACGCCCAAGCGACGAGCGAACCGGCGAGCAGGATAAGAAAAAGCGTCGATCGCAGAGACATCCGGATCCCTGAATGGAGTGAAGCGCCGCGCGTGAGAGTATGGCGTCGCCTTGAGCCGGTCGCTACCGAGGGCGCCGCTGTGGGCGCCTCGGTGTATACAGACATTGGCGGAGGTTCATCTCGACTTCGGTGTGATCGGTCACGCCGCGTTGACGACGCGCACGAGCGAGTGGCCGCGTGACGGTCACAGTGCAGGGTAGGGGTGTGAGGGCAGGGGGACACCTTCACCCCGTTCGACAACGTCCGACACCTGATCCACGGTGAGCGCTCGGACTGGATCCCGCGCGCGCGGATCATCCTCGCGCAGACGGCGCGCGTGATGGCGAAGCGGCACCGAGATGCGGTCGGGCCGTGGCGTGCGTACCTTCAGGTACGCGATCGCTAGCGACGAATCGCACCGCGCCACCGAAGTCCCCCAACATGGGAGCAGTGCATGACCATCACCGAGTTGCCGTCGAACGCGAGTCTCTCGGAGATCCTGAGTGCACGCGCCAAGCGCACGCCGATGGACCGTCTGCTGATCGATCTCGTGGGTGGTGGTCTGGTCGTGCTGGTCGCTGCGTGGGCTCGTCCCGGCGGATGGGTCGCGCTGGCGGCTGCGGCCGGTTGCTTTCTCTCTTACGGCGCGTGGGCGATCGCCGAGCGGAAGCTGCAAGCGGTGTCGTGGCCAGAGTCGGCTCCGCATGAGGAGGTGTGGCGTGCCGTGCGCGGCGGAGCGGCAGTCGTTGGCATCGCCGCATTCGTGCTCATGCTCTTCGCGACGATGGGGATCGCGCTCGGCTCGATCGTCTCATGAGTGACACTCATGAGTGACACTCATGAGCGTCGACCTTGATGCACCGCGCGGCCGAGTGTAGTGTCCGCTGACGTAGCCCAAGCCCAAGGAGCTCCCGCATGTCGAAGAAACATCGCACCGCCGTCCCTGATTTCTCGCGCGCCAAGCCTGGGGTCAGCAAGCCGGGGGTCGCCGGCAAGCCGACGAAGGCGACCGCCGCGCCGGTCCTGCGCGCCAAGCCGCAGTCGACGTCCGCGAAGTCCGGCCACCGCGGTTAGTCGCCAAACGGCCGTGTCGCCAGAGTCCCGCGCGCCATGACGAAGATCATCGTGATGATCACCTCGACGGTGGGTAGCGGCGTGGGCTGGTGGCTGGGCGACTCGTTCGGGATCATGACGGCCTTCATGCTCAGCATCGTGGGCCTGGCTCTCGGCGTCTATGCCGGCAAGCGACTCGCCCAGCATTGGGCTCTCTAACGCCCAGTGCCTGGCGACTGACCGCGTGCTACTTCGAGTTGAAGGCACCGAAGAAGACGTACTCGCGGTCGGCGACGACGGTCAGGTCGTGCGAGCGCTTGGCGTAGTCATTGAGACTCCCTCGGTCGCGATACCCCATCACCTGCCTCAGGTGCACGCTGACGTTCGGACGCATCTCGCCGCACCGCCACCGTCCGCGCGGCGGGTGCTCAAGCAGTTGCGCTCGGAGATCCTCGCCGTGGCCCCCGATTCGAAGGAGCATGTGAGCCTCTACCCGATCGCGCCCGAGCGCGGCCCATGAAGACCCCCGCCATCATCCGCCAGGTGGAGATCCACGCCACACCAGACCGCGTCTGGGCCGTGCTCGGCGACGTCGAACGCTGGCCCGAGTGGACCGCGTCGATCAGCCGCGTGAATCTCTACACAGGCACCCCGCTCGAGGTCGGCAGCCGCGCGATCGTCAAGCAGCCTCGGTTCCCCGCGGCGCAGTGGCTCGTGACCGACGTCGAGCCCGGGCGCGGCTTCGTCTGGGTGAGCATCGGTCCCGGGCTCACGGTCACGGCGCGCCATGAGATCGAGCCGATCGTCGATGGATGCCGCGTGACGCTGTCGCTCGAGTACACGGGGTTCATGGCGCGAGTGGTGCTGCGCTTCACCCGGGGGATCTCGGAGCGGTACGTGGCGCTGGAAGCTGAAGGGCTCAAGGCGCGCGCGGAGCGGTGAGGATCCGCACGGCTCGCGCAAAGGTTCGAGCGCCGCACGATCAGAACCAATGTCCCACCCGGATCAGCGCCTGCCTCCGATTCAGATTGTTGAATCCCTGCTCCACACGGATCGGCCCGATCGGCGTCTCGAACTCCACGCCGACCCGCCCGCCGACGAGCAGGGTGCCGCCGAGAGGACCCGCCCCACTGAAGAGGTCCCCAGTGCCGGAGGCGCCGACCATGGGCTCAACACGGCCGAGCAGGCGACGCCAGAGCGGCCACCGCACGAGAAGCGAGGCGAAGAGCTCATGGTCGCCGCGCTGCTCCACCATGCGCAGGCCGGCGAACCCGTCGAGGCCGCCGAGCACGAAGGTCTGCTGCAGCGGGAGTCGTCGTCCCGATCCGACGCGCACTCGCGGCCTGAACTCCACGCGCCCGATGAACCTCGAGTGCACGAGGTCGAGGTGCACGCGCTGCCAATCGCCGAGTGCGATGGCCTGCAGTTCCACAGAGGGCTCACTCGCATCGGTCGCGCGGTAGCGCAAGGAGTAGCGCGCTCCGACGGTGCCATGCCACGGGGTCTGCGGCTGCCGCCAGATGCGGTAGTCGGCGCCAAGGTCGTAGGTCCATCCCGGCTCGAACAACGGGCGCACGCCGAGCACGAGGCTCAGCTCGTCGGTATGCACCGGCGGCAGTTCGCTCTCGCCTTGGAACAGTCGAACGTTCTCGATGGCGACTTCGAGCGCGCCACCGACCGGGAGGTCGCGATGCCCGATCCGCGCTCGCCGACGCGCGGCGAGCGCGAGATCGGCTCGGTACGTGCCCGCCGTGAGGAGTGCGGTCCCTTCGAGATGCCCCGCGACGAGGTTCCGGTTCACGCCGCCCAACCAGATGCGCCCCGACATCGTGTGGTCGAACGCGACGCCGAGGCCGATCGCGCGGTTCGGCGCGGGATCGAGCAACACGTCGAAGTCGGCATGCGTGCTGTCGCCGCTGGGGTTGAGCCAGAGCCCGCGGTAGCGCTCATTGGATGTGAATCGCGCGATCCCAGCTGACAGGCGCGCCGGGTCGAGCGGCGTACGCGTCTCAAGGCCGAGCGCCCGGAGCACGGCATCGCCGTCGCGGACGCCTGGCGCAGTGATGCGCGCTCTACCGATCGAGCCGGGGAGCGCCGCGATGATCGGACGGCGGGCGATGGGACGGATGCAGGCTGCGCGCGACAGGGAGGCGTCGGCCGTGCGGCGGCCCAGATCGATCAACGAGTCGATCACGGGAGCGGCGAAGTCGAGCATGCCGAACGCCGCCGTAGGCTGCGCGACGAGGACGTCGTGTGCTTTCAGCTTGAGCGAATCCTGGACCCAGAGGTACTCGAACACCGCGCTCGTCACGGTGAACGGGTCGTCGAACGCCGAGGCCTCCGGCTTGGGACTTGCGATCGTCGACACGATGATCCGCTCGGCCCCGAGCGCTCGCGCGACGCCGACCGGCACGTTGGACGACAGCCCGCCGTCGACCAGCGTACGACCGTCGACCACGACCGGACGCATGAGCAGCGGCAGCGCCATGCTGGCTCGCAGCGCGCGTGCGAGGTCGCCTCGGCCGAGCGCGACGACCGACCGATCGTCGAGGTCGGTCGCGATCGCCCGGAAGGGAATCGGCAGTGCATCGAAGTCGCCGCGCGCCATGAGGTTCGCGCCGAGAACGAGGCGCGAGAGACTGGCGCTCACGTCGCTCTCGCGCACCGCGCCGGTCTGCAGCACCCACTGGGACGATTCGCGCTCCCACGCGACCACCGGCTTGAGCACACCGAACGAGGCGGAGACCTGCGGTGCATAGTCGCGAATGAGCACGTCGAGTTTCGCCGCCCGCAGCCGCGTCTCGATCTCGCGACCGCTCATCCCCGCCGCATACATCGCACCGAGGATCGCGCCCATACTCGTGCCGACGATGAGATCGGGACGGATGCCGAGTGAGTCGAGCGCCTGCAGCAATCCGATATGGGCGAGCCCCTTGGATCCGCCACCGGCCAGCACGAGCGCGGTGCGGGCGGGCTCGCAGGTGCCGAGCTGCGCCGCCGCGGGGCGCGGGGCCAACGCAATGAGACCCAGGGCGAGAGCCAGCGGACGCGCTGGAGGAGGAGCGAAGCGCATCATGCTTCAAATATGCACGTGCGCGCTCATTAGGTTTGTGCCGTGAGCCTCCGCATAATCCTTGCCATCGCGGCCACCTGGTTCATCTGGGGGTCGACGTATCTCGGCGTCGTGATCGCTGTCAGGGACCTGCCCCCGTTCTTGACGTCGGGGCTTCGAAACCTGCTGGCCGGCACGCTGATCTACGGCTACCTGCGGCTGCGCGGCGCCCAGCGCCCCTCGCGGGAGCAGTGGCGCACGGCGCTGATCGTCGGCGTGAGTCTCCTCGCCCTCGGGAACGGCGCCGTCACCTGGGCGGCCCAGCGAGAGCCCTCAGGAGTGATCGCGCTCGTGGTGTCGCTCGTCCCGCTCTGGCTCATGGTCTTCGGCTGGATGGGCGCGCGCGGCGTCCGTCCCGCCGGGATCGAGGTCGCCGGGATCGCGCTCGGCTTGAGCGGCATCGCACTGCTTGTGGTCCCGCACGAGGGAGGCGGCAATGTGAGTGGACTCGGGCTCGTGGTGCTGTTGCTGAGCACGCTCGCATGGGCCGGCGGGTCGATGTATGCGCGCACGCTTGCGCCGCTGCCGGTGCCGCTCCTTGGCTCTGGGATGGAGATGCTGCTGGGCGGGGGCACGATGATGCTCGTTTCCGGCCTGACGGGTGAGTGGGGCCGCGTCACGTCGGCGTCGTTCACGACGAGCGCGGTGCTGTCGCTCGCGGGCCTCGTGCTTTTCGGCTCGGTGCTCGGATTCAGCGCCTACAAGTGGTTGCTCGCCAATGTGCGGCCGGCGCTCGCCGGGACCTACGCGTTCGTGAACCCCGTGGTCGCGATGCTCCTCGGCTGGACCTTCGCCGGAGAGGCGCTCACGGGGCGCCTCGTGCTGGCGATGGCGCTGATCGTTGGTGCGGTAGCGATGATCTCCCTGCGCCCGTACCTTAGCAAACGATGAAGCAACCGAGTGGGTTCTCCACCGGTACCCCCTCCTCGGGGAGTGCCGTTGACACATTGCCCGATGAACAGCTGGTCGCGGGCCATGAACCCGAGACGGACGTCGCCCTCTGGGGGGTGATCTTCGCCGGCGGCATCGGCTCGCGGTTCTGGCCGCTCTCCACCCCGGCGCGCCCCAAGCCACTGCTCGCGCTCGTCTCGGAGCAGACGCTGATCGAGGACGCGGTGGGCCGCCTGCAGCCGGCGATCCCGCCGGAGCGCGTGCTGATCCTCACGAGCCGCGACATCGCGCCGGCGATCCGCTCGGTGACCAAGGACGTGCCCGAGGCGAACGTCCTCGTGGAGCCGCGCCCGCTCGGCACCGCGGCGGCGCTCGCTTGGGCCGCGCAGGAACTCGTGCGCCGCGCCGGCCCGAGCGCGATCTGCTGCGCCGTGCACGCCGACCTCGCGATCGACTACCCCGAGGAGTTCCGGCGCACGTTGCGCCGTGCCGCCGACTATTCGGCGCGGGAGCGTTCGCTCGTCTCGATCGGCATCAGTCCATCGCGCCCGGAGACGGGATTCGGCTACGTGATGCCCGGCCTCGCGCTCGACGCGGACACGCCGCTCGCACGCGGTGGTGCCGCGATGACGCGCGGCTATGTGGAGAAGCCGAGCGAGGCGGAGGCCGAGTCGCGGATCGTGGACGGTGCGCTCTGGCATGGCGGCATCCTGGTGGGCGCGGCGGGAACGATCCTGCAGGAGCTGCGCACGCACACGCCCGAGGTGCGCGACGCGCTCGACGCGCTCGCGGCGGGGAATCTGCCCGGATTCGTCGGCATGGTGAGATCGACTTCCCTTGAGCGCGGCCTGCTGGAGCGGACCGATCGACTGCTCGTCCTGCTCGGCGACTTCGGGTGGGACGACGTGGGCACCTGGGCCTCTTTGCGCCGCGCGCGCGACCTCGACGACAACGGCAATGGCGCCTTGGGCGCGGTGCACTTCGTGGACGCCGACTGCAATGTCGTGCACGCGGGGCATGGCCAGGTCGTGATGTACGGCGTGAGCAAGCTGCTCGTGGTCACACTCGACGGGCTCACGTTCGTGACGACGCTCGAGCGGGCGGCCGACATCAACAGACTGCTCGATGCGCTGCCCGGCTCGATGCGGATCAATCCGACTGGTTGAGCGCGCGGGCTCCGTGCGGGTATCTTGAGAAGCGCGCCCACAACCGGACTTCCCATGAAACGCAGCACTGCCATCACGATCCTGCTCGCGGTCGGCTTCGCCGCCCTGTTGCTCTACTCGACGCTCGAGGCCCAGCAGGTGGAGTGCACCGCGTGCGTGACCTTCAACGGTCGCGAGAACTGCGCCACCGCGTCGGCCAAGGACCAGACCGAAGCGCTGCGCTCGTCGGTGAATACAGCCTGCGGCATCCTGGCGCAGGGCATGGACGAATCGATCCGATGCGCTGGGATGCCTCCCGAGCGGCCGCAGTGCCGAACGCGCTGACGCGCGCCCCGGTGCATCCACCGAACACCCGCGGGGATGCATGACGAAGTCGGCCGAGGAGTTGAAGACGGCGCAGGCGCGCTGGCGCTCCGAGACGCCCGGGTGCGCGACGCGCCTTCACTTGAACAACGCCGGGGCATCGCTCATGCCCGCGGTGGTCAAGGACGCGATCACCGCGCACCTCGGACGCGAGTCTCTCGAGGGAGGGTACGAGGCCGCTGATGCGGCGGCCCCAAGGATCGCCGCGGCGTACGAGGAGGTCGCCACGCTCGTGGGAGCGGCACCGCGGAACATCGCAGTGGTCGACAGCGCGACGCATGGGTTCGCCCTCGCACTCTCAGCGTTCGACTTCGCCGCCGGTGACGTGATCCTCACGTCGAGCGACGACTATGTGTCCAACCAGATCATGTATCTCTCGCTCGCCGCGCGCCGCGGCGTGCGGCTGGTTCGCGCGCCCGATGCGCCTGAGGGGGGCGTGGACGTGGCGGCCTGGGACGCGCTACTGCAGAAGGAGCGCCCCAAGCTCGCCGCGCTCACCTGGATCCCCACCAACAGTGGACTCGTGCAACCCGCTGCCGCGATCGGCGCGTGCTGTCGCGCTGCGGGAGTGCCGCTGCTGCTCGACGCCTGTCAGGCGGTGGGGCAGATCGCGGTCGACATGCGCGCGTTGCAGTGCGACTACCTCTCCACCACGGCGCGGAAGTTCATGCGAGGGCCGCGCGGCATCGGATTCCTCGCGGTGAGCGACGACGCGCTCGCGCGAGGCGATGCGCCGTTATTCGTCGACATGCGCGGCGCGCGCTGGACCGAGGCCGACGCCTACGCACTGGTCGAGGACGCGCGGCGGTTCGAGGACTGGGAGTTCCCGTATGCGCTCCTGCTCGGCATGGGCGCGGCGGCGCGCTATGCGCGTGAGGTGGGGATCGACGTCGCCGAGGAACGCTCGCATGCGCTCGCGCGGCGCGCACGCGACGTGTTCGGCGCACTCCCGGGCGTGCGCGGACTGGACCACGGCGCGCAGCTCTCGGCGATCGCGACCTTCACAGTGGAAGGGCAGGTGGCGCGCGATCTCGTGCTGCGATTGCGCGAGCAGGGGATCAACACGAGCGCGCAGTCCCGCGGCGACGCGTTGATCGACCTCGATCGCAAGGGCGCTGCGACACTGTTGCGGGTGTCGCCGCACTACTTCAACACCGACGACGACATCGACCGCGCGGCGCGCGCACTGGGGCGGCTGATCGCGTAGCGGAGCGGCGCTCACGCCTCGGCGGGCTTCTTCTCCGTCGCCATCCACCAACAGAGTCGCGCGGTGAGCGCCGCGGACCCGAGCAGCAGTACCCAAGCGATGAACCGGGCCAAGCGCGCGAACGCGAGATCGCTCCTGAGCATGCCGGCGCGCCCCAGCAGGTAGTTCCAGTCGTGGATCGCACCTTCCTCGGAGAAGCTCACGAGGTCGAGCATCTCGGTGCGCGCGTCGGCGATGTACCACGAGAGCTCCGCGACGCTCGTGGCGAGGAAGAGGCCGCAAACGGCGACGCCGAACCAGTCCTTGCCGCGCCAGACGACCGCGGCCGCGCCGATCGGCACGAGCAGTTGCGTGAAGCTCCCACCGGCGACGCTCATCCACTCACCGAACGGCATCCAGAAGAGATGCCCGAGTTCGTGCGCGCCAAAGATGATCCCGCTGAACGGGGTCCAGTCACCCCGCTCGCGCAGTGGTTTGAGCACCTGCAGCGCGAGATACGTGAAGAGCGCAGCGCGCCACCACCAGTTCCTGCCGGCGCACCAGGCGCGCATTCGGGGTGGGTCGAGGGGGCTGGGCACGCGAGAAATCTACGAGGCGCCGTACGGCCATCGCCAACCCTTGGCGATGGGGGTATGATACTCACATGCGTCCCTCCCCTGCCGCTCGCTCGGGTCGCATGCGGTCGCCGCTCCTTCTCCTCGCTCTGGGGGTCGCGCTCGCGTGCGATGACGATCCCACCGGGAACACCGGTGTGCGCGCCATCCAGATCTCGGCGCACGTCACCGAGTTGCGCCCGGGGACGTTCCTCCAGGCGTCGGCCGATCCGGTCGACGCGTCGGGCAGGGTCGTCGAGGGGGTGAAGGCGAAGTGGCGTTCGTTGACTCCCGCAACGCTCGACGTGGGCGAGGACGGCTTGATGCTCGGACTCGCGCCCGGGCTCGGCATCGCGCGAGCGAGCGTTGGCTCGGTCTCGGCGCTGCTGCGGATCGACCTGATCAACCCGCCGATCGTGACAGTCGCGCTCGACGTCGACACGGTGCGACTCTTGCTGCCGGCCGGGCGAGCGACCTTGCGCGCCACGGCGCGTGATTCGGTCGGGATCGGGCTGATCGGACCCGTGTTGCGGTGGGAGTCGAGCGCCGCGCGTATCGCCGCGGTGACGACCAACGGTGTGGTGACCGCGGTGGCCGTGGGCTCGACGCGCATCACGGTGACCGGTGATGGGCGCAGCGCATCGGCGCTCGTGCTCGTCGAGGCACCGACCAGTGCGACGAGTCCCGTCATCACGGCGCTCGCGCCGGCGGTCGTGCTCCCCGGGCAGACCATCGTCGTGAACGGCAGTGGATTCAGTGCCACGCGTTCGTCGAACACCGTGATGATCGACGGCGTCGCCGTCCCCGTGAGCGCCGCGAGCGCCACACAGCTCACACTGGCCGTGCCCGCCGCGGCCGCTTTTCCCTGCCAGAGCGTGCGTACTGTCGCCCTGCAGATCGGGACCGCTGGCGGCATTGGTGTGGCGCCGGTGGTGCTGAGGATCGCGAACGCCCTCTCGCTCGCGGTCGGGCAGTCGGCGGTGATCACCTCGTCGGTCGAGGCGCGGTGCAATGAGCTCTCACCAGCCGCGGGGCGTTACGTGATCACGGTGCCCAACGCCGCGCGTGCGCTGGGAGCGCAGACGATCGCGCTCGAACTGCGTGGCGAGGCCACGGCCGCGCCGGCGGCACTCGCGTTCGATGCTGGCGCCGTGACGATACGGAACGCCGATGCTGGCGCCGTGAAGATTCGGAACGCCGCCGCTAGCGCCGCCGCGCAGGCGCGCCGCGCGCGCGCGGAGGATTCGCCGTGGACTGGGTTCGGCGTCCGCAGCCCGCGCGCGCGTGCGCAGTCGCACCGGCAGTCACACCTGATGATGCTCGAAGCCAACCGCGACGTCGCGGCGCAGGCCCGGCGTGCGCTGCCTGAAGTGCGGGCCCAAGCGGCCCCGACGCTGCAGGTGCCGGCGGCTGGGACCGTCGTACCAGTTCGCTTTCCGGCGCTCGGTCAGCCCAACTTCTGCGACAAATTCACGGCGATCGGTGCACGCACGGTCTTCGTCGGCGAACGCGTGGTGATCCTCGAGGACACGAGTTCCGTGGTCAACGGACAAACGACGCTGGCGCGCCAGATGGACGGCACGTACGCGACGATCGGCGCCGAGCTCGACGTTGCGGGTTGGGCGGCGGTGCAGGCGTTCGGCAACCCGCTCGTCATGGACGCGCGTCTCGACGACAACGGCCGAGTCATGATCGTCTTCACGCCGCGCATGAACCAGACACTCGGCGGATCGATCCTCGCCTCGGTCGTGAACTGCGACTTCTTCGCCCGCGCGCAGTTCTCCGCGAGCAACGTGGGAGAGTACCTCTACGCGCAGGTGCCCACGTCGCTCGCTGCCGGCATGTCAGCGGGCACGGTCACCCGGTGGCGCCAAGAGATACGTGCGACGCTGGTGCACGAACTCAAGCATGTGACGTCGTTCGCCGAGCATATCGTGCGCGGGAGGCCGCTGGAGGAGTCGTGGCTGGAGGAGGCGACCGCGCGCGACGCCGAGGAGATCTATGCGCGCAACGTCTACGGAGTGGCGCGGTCCTCCAACGCCGACTTCGCGGTCACACTCGCCTGTGAACTGCGTAGCGGCGACCCGGCGTTCCCGGCCTGCGCTGACGCGCCGCGCACGATGCGTCCGCATTTCGAGGCACTCTGGGAGTTCCTCGCGAGCCCCACCGCGCGCTCGCCCCTCGGGCCCGTCGAGTTCGGAGACTTCTCGTTCTATGGCAGCGGTTGGGCACTCACGCGATGGCTGGTCGACCAGGAAGGGCTCGCCGAGCCGGCATTCTTCACGGCGCTCACGACGAGCGGCCAGTCGGGCGTAGCGAACCTCGAGGGGCGCACCGGTCGCACCTGGGACGAGATGTTGCCCGAGTGGTCGCTCGCGATGGTGACCGACGACCGCGCCGGTCTCGTCACGTCGTCGCCGCGACTGCGGTTCCAGGCCTGGGACTTGCGATCGATCTTCCAGGGTCTGTGCGACGTGCTCGGCAGCTGCATCGCGCCACCGAGAGTCCCGTCACCGTTCACGCGCGCGTACCCGGTGCAGTTCCTCACCCTCGAGGCTGGACCGTTCGCCGCGGAGTTCGCCGAGATCGTGCCCGGTGGCTTCGCCGCGGTCGACCTCGTAGTCACCGCGGCGACCGCGCGGCAGCTGCTCGAACTGCGCGGCTATCGTGGCGCCGCGCTCCCGGCGGGAGTTCGACTCGCGATCATGCGCGTGCAGTAACTCCCAGTGCGCCGCCACGCGCCGGGCGAGCCACGCCTCACCCCTCGCGCAGTGCCGCCATGGGAGTCTCGCGGAACACATCGCGGCCAGTGAGCATCCCGATCGAGATCGCGAGCAGCGTCATCGCCGCAGCGATCCCCAGCGCCGGCCAGACCGCCGCCGTGAAGGTGCCGTCGAACACGAATGTCACCAGTAGCCACGCGCCACCGAACGCGAGCACCATTCCCGAGAGACTGCCGAGGATCCCGAGCAGCGCGTACTCGGCAAGCAGGATCCGCCCGATCTGCGATCGCGTCGCACCGAGTGTCTTGAGCAGCACGCCCTCGCGCAGACGATCGCGCCGCGTGGCCGCGACCGCGCTGAAGAGGACCGGAATGCCCATCGCCAGACTGAAGAGTGCGAGGAAGCGTACCGTGAGCGTCACCTTCTCCACGATCTGTGTGATCGTCTTGCGCACCAGCGAGAGATCGATGCTCGAGACGTTCGGGAAGCGCCGCACCGCCAGACGCTGCAACCGCGCGACCGAGGTGTCGGCCTCGACCGCCGTGACAAGCACGAACTGCTGCGGCGCGATCTCGATCGCGGCCGGCTGGAAGACGGCGAAGAAGTTGGGCTCGAACCGCCCCCAGTCCACCTCGCGCGTACTCGTGAGCCGCGCGCGCACCCGCACGCCCTGCACGTCCCAGGTGACCGTGTCGCCGAGCGTGAGTTTGAGGTCGCCGGCGATGCCGTGTTCCATGCTGAACTCGAAGACCGAGTCCCGCGGCGACGATGCACCGAACCACTGGCCCGACATGACCGTCTCGGTGGCGAGCACCGAGTCGCGGTAGGTGGAGCGATACTCGCGGCGTAGCGCCCAGAAGCGCGCCGGGATCGCATTCGCCGCCGCCCATTGCTCAGCGGTCACGCCGTTGATGCCGACCATGCGCATGGTCACGATCGGCGTCTGCGATATGACCTCGTGGCCGCGGCCCCGCACGAGTGAGTCGAGCCCGGCGCGCTGGTCCTCCTGCACATCGAAGAAGACGAGGTTGCCACGCGACGCCTTGGCGGTGAGATCGAACGACTTGAGCAGGTTCGCCTGCACGAGGACGATCGTCGTGACGAGGAATGAGCCGAAGCCGAGCGCGAGCACCACCGCGCGCGTCTGACTCGCCGGACGGTAGAGGTTGGCGACGCCCTGTCGCACCACATACGGCCAGCGCCGCGAGACCAGGCGGCGCGCGAGCGACGAGAGCAGGGCCGCGCTGCCGTACAGGAGGCCGATACTCAGAAAGACCCCAGCCGCGAAGTAGAGACCCTGCTGCGTCGTGTCGGCGCGGTCGATCGCGAGCAGGACTACGCTCACGACGAGCGCGAGATTCACGATCCAGGTCCAGCTGTCGCGCCGTGCTGAGGCCGCGAGCGCCGCGTGGTCGCGACGGATCGCCTGCAGCGGCGAGACGCGGCGCAGCACGAGCAACGGCCGCAGCGCGAAGATCACCGCGACCCAGACGCCGATCGCGAGGCCGAGTCCGATCGCCGAAGGCACCAGAGTCACCCCCACGTCCACCGGGAGGAAGTCCCCCATCAGCTGTGGCAATAGGAACTGGATCCCCACGCCGAGTGCCGCACCGATCGCGGCGCCAAGAAAGCCCATCGCGGCGGCCTGCACGAGGTAGATCGTGAGCACCTGCGCGCTCGACGCGCCGAGGCAGCGCAGCACCGCCACCGTGTCGATCTTCTTCTGCACGAATGCGCTCACGCCACTCGCCACGCCGATCCCGCCAAGGAGCAGCGCGATGAGTCCGACCACGCCAAGGAAACGCGCCAACTGGCTGATCGCATCGGTGATGTCGATCTCGTTCTCGACCACTGTGCGGACGCGCACGCCAGCGGCCTCGAAGCGAGGGCGCAGCGGCGCGACCCACATTGGGCTCTGCACTCCGTCGGCAAGTTTGAGCACCGCCTCGTACTCGGCGCGGCTCCCCATGCCGATCAACTGCGTCTCGGCGAGGTATCGGTCGGGAATGAAGATGCGCGGGCCGATCGTCGCGGCGATCCCAGGGTCACCCGGCACGTTGATGAGCGAGGCGCGAATGACGAACCGCGCGAAGCCGATCACGAGCGTGTCGCCGATGCTCGCGTCGAGCGAGATGAGCAGCGACGGGTCGACGTACGCGTTCTTGCCGTCATGCAGCGCGTTCCATGCACCAGCCGGCTCGGTGATGACGTCGCCGTAGTACGGGTAGCCGGGCGAGACCGCGCGCACCTGCGCGAGGCGCGTCCCTCCCGAGGGGGCCGCCGTCGCCATGGAGGCGAAACTCACGATCTTTGCCGAGGGCACGCCGTTGGTGGCGAGCGAGTCGAGCAGTGAATCGAGCGCCGGTGTGAAGCCCGAGCGCGCGCGCAGGTTGATGTCGCCGCCGAGCAGTGCGCGCGATTGCTCGGCGATGCTCTGCTGCACATTGGCCGCGAAGGAGTCGATCGCGACGAGTGCGGCGACGCCGAGCGAGATCGAGCTCATGTAGAGCAGGAGGCGGCGGCGCGCGGTGCGGCTCTCGCGCCAGGCGAGGGCCATGAGGGTGCTGAAGCGGGCCGAGCGGGCCATCAGGCGCCTGCGGTGCTGGCGGCGTCGCTCTCGGTGTTCGCGGTGTTCGCGGTGTTCGCGGTGTTCGCGGTGTTCGGCGCGTTGCTCCGTGAGGGCCGATCC
Organism: Gemmatimonadota bacterium; assembly: GCA_031416115.1. Classification (GTDB taxonomy): domain Bacteria; phylum Gemmatimonadota; class Gemmatimonadetes; order Gemmatimonadales; family Gemmatimonadaceae; genus Pseudogemmatithrix. The sequence goes on along the minus strand of JANOTB010000181.1, from coordinate 2,183 downwards.
TCCACCACCACGCCGTCCTTGAGGCGAATGACGCGCTGCGCATGCTCGGCGAGCGTCAGGTCGTGGGTGACGATCACGACGGTCGCGCCCGACTCGCGGTTGAGTTCGTCGAGCAGTTCGACGATGCGCGCGCCGGTGCTCCCGTCCAGATTGCCTGTGGGCTCGTCGGCGAAGAGGATCCGCGGCTTGTTGGCAAAGGCGCGGGCGATCGCGACGCGCTGCTGTTCGCCACCGGAGAGCTGGGCGGGGTAGTGATTCATGCGGTCTCCCAGCCCGACGCGCGTGAGGAGGTCCAAGGCCCGCGCGGCGACGTCGTCGTCGCCGCGGAGTTCGAGTGGGACCTGCACGTTCTCGGCGGCCGTGAGGGTGGGAATGAGTTGAAACGACTGGAAGATGAACCCGACTTTCTCGCCGCGGAGCTTGGCTCGGGCGTCCTCATCGAGGCGCGTGAGGTCGGCGCCGTCGAGAGTGACGTTACCGCGGGAGGGCAGGTCGAGTCCCGCCAGCAGGCCCAGTAGCGTGGTCTTGCCGCTGCCAGAGGGGCCCACGATGGAGACGAAGGTGCCCTGGGGAATGTCGAAGGTGACATTGCGGAGCACGGCCAAGGCGGAAGTGCCGCTCTGGTATTCCTTGGTCAGATCTCGAGCTGCGAGCATTGAATGCGTGATGTCGTGAGAGTGAGAGCCCGGAACCGCGCCGCAACTGTGTTGGTCGCCGTCATGGGTGCGGCGTGCGGCGGAGGCTCTGAGTCGAAGCCCGCGGCGGTGCCGCAGGTTCCTGTGGAATCAACCATGGTGGCGACTGCCGCAGCAACGGCTGGCGGCCGTGTTGGCGTGCGTGTGCTGATACTGGGCACGAGCCTGACGGCTGGCCTTGGGCTCGACCCCGACTCGGCGTATCCGGCGGCGCTGCAGCGGCTCGCCGACTCGTCGGGGTACCGGGCGGCGATCGTGGCGGCGGGATCGTCCGGGGAGACGTCGGCCGGGGCCCTGCGCAGGGTGGATTGGCTGCTGCGCGACCGGGCGGACGTGGTGGTGATCGAAACGGGGGCGAACGACGGGCTGCGCGGGCTCCAGGTGGACACCACCCGGGCGAATCTCGTCCGGATCATCCGTAAAGTGCGCTCGGCCAACCCTGCGGCGCGGGTGCTGTTGGCGCAGATGGAAGCGCCGCCCAACCTGGGACAGACGTACACCCGGGACTTTCACGAGGCGTTCATGACGGTGGCGCGGGAGGAGCAGGTGACGCTGATCCCGTTCTTTCTTGAGGGTATCGCTGGAGTGCGCGAGCTGAACCAGGACGACGGGATCCACCCGAACGAGGAGGGGGCACGGCGGGCCGCTCGCAACATGTGGAAGGCGCTGGCGCCGCTGTTGCGGGACGTCGCCGGTGTCACGGGTCGCTGAGGTCCTGCTGGTGGCGATGTGCGGACCAGCATTGGAGGACCGGCATTGGCGGATCGGCATCGGTTGACCCGGGGCGCTAGACGGGCTAAGCTTAAAGGCTGTCTTCGTTTAGGCCTATTCTCAACCTGTAGCACTGACTCCTATGGCGCTCCCAGCCACGCAGATCCGCCGCGGCATGGTCATCGTGTGGGAAGGCGATCCCTGCCGCATCATCGAGTTCCGCCACCACACGCCGGGCAACCTGCGTGCGATGGTGCAGGCGAAGCTCAAGAATCTCCGCTCGGGGAACAACTTCGAGCACCGTTTTCGCGCGGACGACCAGCTGCACAAGGCGGACATGGAGACGCACGAGTTGCAGTTCCTCTACAAGGGGGGCGACTCGTACCACTTCATGAACACGGAGAACTACGAGCAGCTCGAGATGGACGAGGAAGCGCTCGGGGACAACGCGCCGTGGATGCAGGACAACATGCAGGTGATCGTCGAGTTCTATAACGGGAAGCCGATGTCGTTGCAGCTCCCGCAGTTCATGAACTACATGATCACGGACACGGCGCCGGTGATGAAAACGGCGACCAAGACGGCGAGTTCCAAGCCGGCGATCTTGGAGAACGGGGTGTCGATCAACGTGCCGGAGTTCATCGCGTCGGGGGAGCGGGTGCGGGTGAACCCGAATACTGGCGAGTACATGGATCGGTCGAAGGACTGACCAACGGCTGACGAACGGCTGACGAAGGATTGACGAAGGGCTGACTTGCGGTTGATTCGGGCCGCGGT
>JANOTB010000180.1:0-31089 GCA_031416115.1 Gemmatimonadota bacterium | reverse complement strand
CTCACCTCTGCCACTCACCTCTGCCACTCACCTCTGCCACTCACCTCTGCCTCTCACCTCTGCCTCACCGTTCGGCCCCTCTGCACCACGAGCTCCACATTTCTCAGCGTTTCGATCGACACCAACGGATCGTGCTGCACCGCGATGATGTCGGCGATCTTTCCCGGTGAGACCGTGCCCACGCGGTCGAGCACGCCGAGTGATAGTGCTGGCCAGTAGGTCGCCGCACGGATCGTCTCCATGGGATCCATCGCGTACTGTCGCACCCAGGTCACCATCTCTTCGGCGGTCGCGTAGCCATGGAAGTTCGCGGGCACGCCCGCGTCGGTGCCGATCAGCAGGCGCACTCCACTCTCGCGCAACTGGCGGAACTTGCGCTGCAGCGTCGGACCGCGGTCGGGTACGAGCCGGTAGTACGCGAGTGTGTCGAGGCCGCGAATGGAGCGTCGGATGTCCTGCGCGATCGAATCCGGGAGGTACTGGTACCAGCGCGGGTCGTCGATGTATTCGTCGGCGTCGCGACGCGCGGTGAAGTTGGTGAGCACGTCGATCGTCGGCGTCCAGTAGAGCGGCCCACGCGCACCCTGCGCCGTACGCTCGTGCAACTGCACCATCACGTCGTCGGGGTAGCCGGGGCTCGCCTGCATCCCCGTGTGCTCGAAGTCGTCGACGCCCGCCGCGAGTCCGCGCCGCACCTCTTCGGGGCGATGCGCATGCGCCACCACGGGGAGCTTCCGCTTGTGCGCTTCGTCCACCACCGCGCGCATCTCCTCCATGGTCATCTGGTCCTGGTCGATCAACTTGATGACGTCCACACCGGCGTCGGCGAGTCGGTTCACCTTGGCGCGCGCGTCCGCGGCGCCGTTGATGCCCCAGCGAAAGGCCTCGGTACCGGGGTAGGGCGTCTTCTGCAGGAATGGACCCGAGGTATAGATGGTCGCTCCCTGGAGTTCACCGCGCGCGATCCGACGCCTCACGTCGAGCACGTCGTCGAGCGGGGCACCGAGATCGCGCACACTCGTGACGCCCGCCATGAGATTCTGCCGCGCCGCCGCGGGGATGATCGTATTGCGTAGCTCGCGCGGGTATACGCTGTCCCAGTGCGCGTAGCTGCCGTGACCGACGAGCATGAGATGCACATGCATGTCCCACAGGCCCGGCAAGAGGTACTGGCCTTCAGTGGAGATGACGGTCACGCCCGCAGGCACAACGAGCGAGCCCACCTGCCCAACTGCCGTGATGCGTTCCCCACTCACAAGGATCACGCTGTTGCGGAGCGGCGCGCCGCCATTGCCGTCGATCAACGTGCCGCCCACGAGCGCGAGCGTGACGGCCGAGCGCTGCGCGGTGAGCGTGACGGCCGAGCGCTGTGCCGTGAGCGTGACGATCGCCGCGATGCACGCGGCCGTTGCGAGTAGCGCGCGCAGGGCGCGAGCGCGGTTCATGGGATCGGTACTCCGGCGGGGATCGAGATCCCGTTCAGCGAGAGCGACTTCGCGGTCGCGTTGAGCGCCGGGATGTCCTTGGTCACCACCTCCTGCCAGACGGCACGGAGTCGCTCCCAGCGCACGGTGAGTTCGGTGAACCGCTCGGTGGCGCCTCGCGTCGGGCGTCCCTCGGCGTTGCCAGAGATGTAGCCGTTGGGCCCGGTGACGTTCCCGTAGAGCTCGGCCCATTGGTTGTCGAGCTGTCCGGCGAACCGGATCGGATCCTGACCACTCTGGCTCTTGGTCTGCGAGAACTGCTTCTCGAGGCGCAACAACTTGGCACCGAGCGAGTCGACCTGTGCGTTGAGCGCGGCGTCGGCGCCGACGCGCTTGGCCGAGCTCATGAGTTGCTCCATCTGCTGCCGCACGTCGCGCAACTCGCGCATGGTGCGGTTGAGCGCATCCATCGAGTCACGCACCGCGCTCGCCACGCGGAACTGCTCCGCGTAGTCGGCCGCCGTGATCTGCGGGAGACGCGGGTCGCTCAGCAGCTTGAATGCACGACGCATGGTCACGCCGTTGGCGGTGAGCACCGCCTCATAGTCCCCCGGCGGGGCCTTCACGCCGCCATTGTAGCCCCACAGGACCACGCTATCGATGACCTGCGGGCCTGTGTAGGTAAGGTCCCACGCCACACGCTGCAGCCCGCGCGCGACCGCGAGCTTGGGCGTGCGTGCCTTGCGCGAGGCCGCGCTGTCTGACGTGAGGCGCCGCACCGTGCGTCGCTGCGCATCGACGATCTCGAGCGTGACGCCCGCTGTTGCTTCCTGGCCGAGCCAGTAGTGAAGCACCGCGCCATTGTCGGGCTGGTCCGGCGTGCCTACCTGTGGGTCGAACGGGTCGACTCCCCGCTGCGCGCGCACCGCATCGCGCGGCGTGAAGAGATGTGCAACGGCAGCGATCACCTGCGACGAGAGCTCGCGCAGCGGACTCACGTCGTCGACGATCCAGATCGACCGGCCCTGCGTCGACATCACGAGGTCGTCGTCGCGCGCCTCGAGGTCGGCGATCGGGGTGATCGGCAGATTCTTCGGGAATCGCTGCCAGGCACGTCCACCGTCGATCGAGACGTAGAGTCCGTACTCGGTGCCGGCGTAGAGCAGCGTCGGCACGCGCGGATCCTCGGCGAACGATCGCACGGGAAAATCGGCCGGGATGCCATTGGTGCCGTCGGCGAGGCGCGTCCAGGTGCGACCGTAGTCGTCGGTGCGGAAGATGTACGGCCGGAAATCGTCGAGGCGGAGGGCCTGCACTGCCACATAGGCGCGGCTCGGGCTGTGCGCCGAGAGCGCGATCTCTTCCACCGTGCCGAACTTCGGCATCCCCGGCGGCGTGACCTCGGTCCAGCTCGTGCCACCGTCGCGCGTGAGGTGCACTCGGCCGTCGTCGGTGCCGGCCCAGAGCGTCCGTGCGTCGCGCCGGTCCTCGGCGAGCGCGAAGACCGTGTTGAAGATCTCCACGCCGGTGATGTCGTTGTTGATCGGCCCGCCGCTCGCGAGCTGGTGCGCCGGTGTGTTGGTCGTGAGGTCGGGGGAGATGCGGGTCCAGGAGAGACCGGCATCGCGCGTGCGCAACACGTACTGCGATCCGTGATAGACGACGTTCTTGTCATGCCGCGAGACGAGGATCGGCGCCGCCCACTGGAATCGGTACTGCAGATCCTTCGCCGCCTGTCCGAGCTGGAGCTCGGGGTACACGACCACGTTGCGACGCTCGTCGGTGCGAGTGTCCCAGCGGTTGATCGCGCCGCCGTAGCAGCCGCCCCATATCACGCTCGGATCGTCAGGGTGCAGTGCGACCGGGCCCGTCTCGCAGCCCGACGCATAGCGATAGTCCTGGAACGGATGCACCGAATTGGACGACGACCACGAGGGCACGCTGATCGTCGTGTTGTCCTGCTGCCCAGCGTAGGCCCGGTACGGGAAGCCGTTATCCGTGATGACGTCGTAGAACTCGGCCGTGGGTTGATTGAAGTAGGTCGACCAGGTGCGGCCTCTGTTGAGCGAGACCTGCGCACCGCCGTCGTCGGCGACGATCATCACGCGCTTGTCTGCCGGACTGATCCAGAGATCATGCACGTCACCATGCGGCACCGGGATCTCCGTGAACGTCGTGCCGCCGTCGATCGACCGATAGAGCGACGTATTGAGCGCGTAGACGACGTTCTCCTCCTGCGGGTCGGCCTTGAGGTGCGTGTAGTACCAGGCGCGCTGGCGCAGCTTGTTCTCCTTGTTGGTACGCGTCCATGTGCTGCCACCGTCGTCACTCCGGTAGAGTCCGCCCGCGGGCTCGGCCTCTATGAGCGCCCACACACGATCGGGATTCGCCGGTGAGACCGTGAGCCCGATCTTGCCGATGAGGCCTGAAGGCAGCCCACCGGCGAGCTTCTGCCAGTTGTCGCCGCCGTCGGTGGAACGCCAGACGCCACCCTCGAGCGAGCCCGAGATGAGCGTCCACGGCTTGCGTTCGGCCCGCCACATCGCGGCGTAGAGGATCCGTGGGTTGCGCGGGTCCATCACGATGTCAGAGGCACCCGTGCTGTCGTTCACGAAGAGGATGCGGTCCCAGGTCGTGCCACCGTCCTTGGTGCGAAAGATCCCCCGCTCCGGATTGCGACCGAACGGCCGCCCGAGCACCGCCGCGTATGCGACGTCGGCATTGGAGGGATGCACGACGATGCGACCGATCTGTCCCGCGGCGCGGAGTCCCGCGCTCTTCCAGCTCTTGCCACCGTCGGTGGAGCGCCAGGCACCGCGTCCCATGGAGGTATTGCCGCGGATGTCGATCGAGCCTTCGCCCACGTACACCACGTTCGCGTCGTTCCCCGCGATGGCTATGGCGCCGATCGAGCCGCCAAAGAAGCCGTCGGAGATGTTGCGCCAGGTGTGGCCGGCGTCATCGCTCTTCCAGACACCGCCGCCGGTGGTGCCCATGAGGAAGGTGTTGGGCTCGCCGGGGACTCCGGTCACGGCGGTGGAGCGTCCGCCACGGTACGGGCCGAGGAGGCGGGTGCGGAGGCCCTTGAGGGCGGTGGTGTCGATCGTGGCATCGGTGCGCGCAGTCGTCGCGGCAGAGGCTGCAACGGTCGCGGGTCGCTGAGCCTCGAGCGGTGCGACCAGCGGAGCCGCGACTGTCGTGCCGAGGGCGACGACGAGGGCGACGACGAGGACCGAGGCGGCCACCCGTGAGTGGACTGAGATGAGGACGGATCGCATGTGAATGAAGGTCTGATGGTGAGGGACTGACGATTGGAGGATCAGGGGCGCGGCCGCGCGGCAGGGAGTCCCCCGCCCCCGCCGGTGTTGTCCGACCCGCCTCCGCCGAAGCGGACGCCGGCGATGATCGCGCCGGCGCCGAGCACGCCGACGACGCCGGCGATCGCCGTCCGGCGACGGTCGAGCTCGCGGACGCGCAGTTGTGCGAGGTCACCTCGCACCAGCGCGATGGTGGTGCCCTTCATGTAGTACGTGAGTCCGTCACGCGTGCGCACCTCGTCGACGGCGATGTCGAGCGAGTCGCCGCGCGTGCCCGCGAGGGTGCCGAGGATCGTCGCCGCGTTGGGTCCGACACGGGCCGTCAGGGCGACCGTGCCCGCGTCGGAGAGCACGGCCTCGATCGTGGCACCGGAGCGCGGGATGCCGGTCTCGACGCGATAGTTATAGCAGCCACCGAGCAGCGCGGCAGCGGGAAGCGTGAGCAGCAACGAGCGGGTGCGCATGGTGTGCGGTGGATGGATGGATGGAGGGCGGAAAGCCACGCGGGCCGTGACCTTGGAAGGTCACGGCCCGCGGGAGCCACCGCAATAGGGGCGGCGACTACAAGCCCGTCAGCCGCAGAGCCTGTCGTTGTTCGGCTGCGGGGCCAGCGTGTTCGTGAGACGTTCAATGTACGTGATCGGCAGGAGGCACCGGCTTCGTACGCCGGTCCCGGTCAGCCACCGGGCATCGGCGACGTTGAACCGGTACATGTCCATCAGGCGCCGGCCCTGGAGGAAGAGCTGCGTCTTGCGCTCGTACTGGAGCTTGGTGTTCGCGCCGGTGGCGTCCGGATACGGCGGGAGCGCGTCGACCGTGCGTGAGAGGTTGAGGTTGGTGAGGAACCCGGCGTTGTCGGCCGCGGCGAGCCGCGCCTCCGCGAGGATCAGGTACATCTCACGCGCCGATGCGACGGTCATGGGTACGTTGTTGCCGACCGCAACCCGGCAGCAGTCGTTGATCGCGTTGGCGACCGTCGTGCTCGCCACACCGGTGACAGGGTCGAGCATCCGGATGCCGGGCAGGCCGGCGAGCACGAGGAGCGGCCTGGCCGGATCGGGGTTAACGAAGGTGAGGCCCGCGAGGAGTTCGCCGCGGTTGTTCAACTCGAAGCCGAGGTTGATGCCGGCCAGATTGTTCGCGGTCGGCGTCAAGCGATAGCGCCACGAGATGGCCGTACCGCCGCCGAGCGCGAGCATCGCGGTGGCGTCGGCGACGGCACCGGCGTCATTCACGAGCGGGTTGCCGGGCACGGTCCGGGTCGGGAAGACCGTCGCGCGCGAGGCCTTGGAGAACTTCGCGCGTGCCCGGAGCGCCAGCACCTGCCGCTGGAGCTCGACGTCAGCGAGCGCCACTGCGACCGGAAGCGCCCGGTCGAGCATGGCAATGGCTGAGTCGTACATGATCGGCATGTTCGCCGTGCCGACGGCCGCACCCGCGACCGTGCGATCGGACGCGAGGACGAAGTCGTCGAACATGTCGCCGATCGTGATGAACATGATCGCGCCGAAGATGTTCGTGCGCGCCAGGTCGCGGCGGTTGCGCAGCGTCCCGGCCGTCTGGAACGACGTGACGCGGTCGATCGCGAAGTTGCTGAGCCAGCGGGCCTCGGTCACGAACGGGAACGCCCCGTCCGTGTACTCGTTGACGGGATCGGAGACGTCGCCGTCGTCGAGGTTCTTCCAGAACTCGCGCGAGCCGACCCAGGTGAGTTCGTCCGTTGCGACCGAGTAGGGCGCGAGGATCGCGGTCAGTGCGCGCGTGACCGCAGCGCCCTGTCCGTTGACGAGCGTCGTGGCGCCGGCGGCGTCAGCGAGCGCGGTCTCGACCACCGCGTTGGGATTGGAGACACTCGTGTCGAACGGGTTCGCGCACGCCATGGGGATCATGACCAGCGCAGCGAGCGCGATGGTCCCGAGGTGGCGGATCGTCGACCGGTGTCGGCCGATGCTGTTGTTCGTGGGCATTGGTGTATGGTCTCGGTCAGAAGCCGTAATTGAAAGCCAGCGAGAAGCGCCGCGGGATCGGAATCCCGAACGCGTCGACGGAATCGAGGAAGTTCTGGTCGAGCGTGGAGCCAGCACCGCGGCCGATCGCGTTGGCCTCGGGATCCATACCCGGGTACTTCGTCCAGATGAACAGGTTGCGGCCCGAGGCCGTCACCGAGAAGGACTTGGCGCCCATCTTGAGGGCGATGCCTTCAGGCGCGAGCCAGGTCAGGGAGAGCTCACGCAGGCGCGTGAAATCGCCCCTCTGCGCCTGATGGAGTCCCGGCTCGAGCAGGCGACGGTACTCGAACACGTACGTGGTGGCTGCCGCGAGTCGCTGCTCCGGCGTGCTTGCCGGATTGTTCAGCGTGGACTCGATCTCCGACCATTCGCGCCGGTTGGAGCCGATCGACGGGTGCTGCGACATGCGGAAGCCGTCGGTCAGGTTCTGGATGAAGAAGCCGGTCTTGTACTCGAAGAGCGACGACACTCTCCAGCTGGCGCCGATCTTCGCATTGAAGCCGAACGACCCCGTCCAGTCGGGGATGATGTCGCCGACGAACTGCTCGCCGGTGTTACCGTTGCCGTCGAAGTCGGCGAGCAACGGGCGGAGGACGGACTGCACGCCCGAGTTCTTGAGGTCACGCGGCGTGGCGAAGTAGGCCAGCAGCGAGTCGCGCGAAGCGGGCGCGTTGAGGCCGCGGAAGTTGATCGGCAGCTGGCCAGCCGCCGCGTCGTAGCACGCGATCGGGTTGCCGGCGCTGTTGGTGCGCCGACCACCGGCCGGGCAGATCTCGGCCAGACGCGGCGAGAAGAGCGAACCGAGCGGATAGCCTTCCTTGAGGAAGCCACGGTAGCGAATGTAGCCGACCTTGATGGGCGGCGCGCCACCGAGGTCGGTGAGCGTCTGCTTGAGGTACGCGGCGTTGAAGAAGAAGTCCGTCGACACGCGGTCGGTGTTGACCGCGAACCAGCGGAGCCCGAGCTCGAGGCCGTTCGCCTTCATCGAGCCGATGTTGTTGAGCTGTGTCGCACGGAAGCCGCCCGAGACCGGGAACTGCTGCGCGACGAGCAGGTCGTTGACCTTGCGGTTCCACGCTGTGAACTCGACCGAGAACTGGTTCTCGAGGAAGCCGGCTTCGAAGCCGACCTCTGTCTCGGTCGAGATCTCCGGCTTGAGGTTCGGGTTACCGAGGTTGGACGGCACGAGACCTGCGCCGAGCTCGGAGGCGAGCGCCGAGAAGGTGGTGAACTTGTCGAACGCGCCAGGCTGACGGCCTGACTGTCCGATCGCGCCGCGCAGACGCAGCGTCGAGATCCAGCTCGGCAGCATACCCGCGACCGCTTCGTGATCGGAGACCACGTACGACAGGGAGACCTTCGGGTAGAAGACGCCGCCGGCGGAGGCACCGAACGCGGACGAGAAGTCGTAGCGCCCGCCGACGGTGCCCGTCAGGTAATCGTTGAAGCTCAGCTGCTCCTGGGCGAAGTAGCCGCCGTTGATCGTGGTAGCGAAGCCCTCACCGACGGTCTGGTTGGCGCCGGCCGCGCCGATCACCTCGATGCCCGGGCCCGGGAAGTTCGTGCCGGCCGCCGTGTGCGCCGTCGTCCGGTTGTTGAACACCTGGAGGCCGACGACGAACGACGACTCCCATGTCGGATTGATCTGCTTGTTCCACGCGAGCTTCGAGTCGATCGTGATCACGCCCTGACGCTCCTGACGCACGAAGCGCGAGCCGTCCGGGTTCTGGTTCGTGAAGAGGTCGACATTGTAGCCGAACGGCGAGAAGCCCACGTCACGCTGCGCGGTGAAGTCGTAGCCGCCGGTGACCGAGAAATTGAGGCCCTCGACGACCTGGTACTGCATGTCCATCGAGCCGGCGAAGCGGCCGACCGACTGGTCGTTGAGTTGCTGCATCGACTCACGCACCGTCATGAACGCCTGGTTCCCGAACGGGTTGCCCGCGGCCGTGCAGCGGAACCGTTCGGCGACCGACGAGTTGGTGCAGTTGGCGAACTCGGGGCGCGCCATGTACGTGAGGGAGTTCGAGCCGAAGATGTTGTTGTTCGCCTCAGGGCTCCGCAGGAACGAGTTCGTGTACGAGGTGCGAACACCGATGCGGAGCTTGGAGGTCGGGATCAGCTGCAGGTTCACCGTCGCCTGCTGCCGGCGTGCGATGTCGTCCGACGGGCCGAACGACGCATTGCCGAACGGACCGTCCTCGTTCTGGTTGCGCATCGAGATGAAATACGTGACCGTCGGCGAACCGCCCTGCACCTGTGCAGTGAGGGTCGAACCCGAACCGGCCTCGGTCATGAAGTCCTTGAACAGCGGCTCTTCGTACACCGTGAACGGCGTCGGGGTATAGCCGAGGAGTGGCGAGATGCGGTTCGCGACGATCGTGTCCTTGACATAGAAGGAGTTCGGCGCCACGACGTCGGGCATCTGGACCGATTCCTGCTGGAACGAGACGTTCCAGCGCGGTGCGCCCACGTTGCCGCGCTTGGTGAAGATCTGAATCACGCCGTTCGAGGCTTCGGTGCCGTAGAGCGTCGCCGCAGCAGCGCCCTTCAGCACTTCGATGCGCTCGATCGAGTTGGGGTCGAAGTCGTCGAGACGCGACGAGCCGACGTTGCCGTTGGCCGCCTGCCCGCCACCCGCGTTGATGCGGATGCCGTCGACGAAGATGATCGGCTCGTTCGACTGCGAGAGCGAGGAGTTGCCGCGAATGCGGATCTTCGCGCCCTCACCCGTGAGTCCGCCCGAGGGCAGGCCGACGAGGCCGGGTTCGCGCCCCTGCAGGATGTTCGAGACATCGCTCATCGGCATGTTCTCGGGCGGCTTCACGATCGCGACCGTGTTGCCGAGCTTCTTCACCTCGGTCGCCTGGCCGGAGCCGGTCACGACCACCTGGTCGAGCTGCAGCGACGACTGCTGGAGGGAGAAGTCGACCTTCGCCACCTGGTCCGGCACGACGTTCGCCGCGCGCGTGACTTGGGTGTAGCCGATCGTCCGCGCCCGGAGCTCGAGGCGGAACTCACCTGTCACGTTGGGGACGACGAGCCGGTACGTGCCCTGGGCGTTCGTGACGGCTCCGTTAGAAGTACCGACGACGAACACCTGGACCGACTCAAGGGGCCGGTTCGATCCGGCGTCGCGGACCGTCCCTTCGACGGTTGCGGTGCGGCCCTGCGCAGCGAGCGCCGCCGGGACGAGTCCCAGTGCGATCGCCGCGAAGCGCGCGAGTTTGAGAAGCCTGCCACTGCTGGGTCGGGACACGGGACTTCCTCCATACGGGGTGAGAACTCGGAGTGCGGTATGCCACGACCGCCCGACCCCCCACAGAGGGTCAGGCGGCCGCGAACTGGGACTCTGCGTGGGGCCGCAGGCGGAGCATACGTCTATAGGGAAAAACCCGCAAGACGTGTCAGGAAACCTTGTCAGGAAACCTTATCAGGAAACCTTGTCAGGAAACCTTGTCAGGGAGCCTTGTCAGGAAACCTTGTCAGGAAACCTTGTCAGGGAGCCTTGTCAGGAAACCTCCGGGAGGACCCCGCCGAGAACGGGGTCCGGGGCCGGACCGATCCTCTACGCGTGCTCGGCCTTCGCGTCCGGCTCCGGCTTCGAGAACACGAACGGGAAGACCACCGCGAGCACGAGCGCGTACGCCGCAAAGGTGAGCCAGATGCTGCGCCAGTCCTTCACGCCGTCGGCGGTGAATCGGTCCACGACCCAACCACTCGCCGTGCCGCCGATGAACGCGCCGATGCCGTTGGTCATGATCATGAACAGGCCCTGCGCGCTCGCGCGGATGCTCTCGTCGGCCTCGCGGTCCACGTAGAGCGAACCCGAGATGTTGAAGAAATCGAACGCCATGCCGTACACGATCATGGAGAGCACGAGCATCCAGAGGCCACCGCCCGGATCGCCGACGGCGAAGAGTGCGAATCGCAACACCCACGCGACGATGCTGATGAGCATCACCGTCCTGATCCCGAAGCGCCGCAAGAAGAAGGGGATCGTGAGGATGAACGCCGTCTCGGAGATCTGCGAGATCGACAGCAGCAGGTTCGGATGCCGGACGCCGAAGCTGTCGGGGAAGGCGGTCTTGAAGTCGTCAAGAAACGCGCCGCCGAACGCATTCGTGATCTGCAACGCCGCGCCAAGGAGCATGGCGAAGACGAAGAAGATCATCATCCGGTAGCTCTTGAACAGGACGAACGCGTCGAGGCCGAGTTGCGAGGCGAGTCCGCTCCCCTTGCGGCTGCCCACCGGCGGGCACGCCGGCGTGGTGAACGCATAAAGTCCGAGCAGCACCGAGGCGCCCGCGCTCACGTAGAGCTGCAACGCGCTCTTCGTCACACCAGCGAGATCGACCATCCACATCGCGGCGATGAAACCGATCGTGCCCCACACGCGGATCGGCGGAAAATGCTTCACGACGTCGAGCTGTTGCTGTTCCAGCACTTTGTACGACACGGTGTTGTTGAGCGCGATCGTCGGCATATAGACCATCGCGTTGAGCAGCATGATCGGGTAGAGCACTTCGTACCGCGTCACGGTGCTCGCCCAGAGCAGCAGTCCCGCGCCGGCGAGGTGGCAGAGGCCGAAGACCCGCTCCGCGTTCATGAATCGGTCGGCGACGATGCCGAGCAGGCCGGGCATGAAGAGCGAGGCGATGCCCATGGTGGCGTACACGCTGCCGACCTGCGTACCCGTGAAGCCGAGCGTCACGATCATGTAGCCGCCCATGGAGATCAGCCAGGCGCCCCACACGAAGAACTGCAGGAAGTTCATGATCGTCAGGCGGAGCTGGATGCTCATGGACGTCCTTGGGTCTCGGGGGGATGACAGTGCGCGACCTAAGGTAGCCGCGCCGGAGAGAGGGGCGCCACTCGCGTCCGCTCGCGCGCCTTCGTTGATTGCAGTCATGCCGCAACGCATCCGCACACGCTTCCTCGTGATCGGCTCCGGGGTCGCAGGCCTTCAGACCGCTTGGCGCGCCTCCGACCACGGCGACGTGGTCGTCCTCACCAAGCGCACGCTCAACGACTCCGCGACCGCGTACGCGCAGGGCGGGATCGCCGCCGCGCTCGGCGCGGGCGACTCCCCGGAGCTGCACAAAACAGACACACTCGCCGCCGGAGCCGCACTCTGCGACGCGGCCGCGGTCGAAGTCCTCGTCGCCGAAGGCCCCGACCGCGTGCGCGAACTCGCCTCGGCAGGCGCACAGTTCGACGTCGATGAGAGCGGACGCTTCACGCTCGGTCGCGAGGCCGCGCACTCACGAAAGCGGATCGTCCATGCCAAGGGCGATCAGACCGGCGCTGAGGTGGCGAGAGCGCTCATCCACCGTGTCACCGAGCGCAGGAACATCACCGTGCTCGAGACGGCGCGCGCACTCGACCTGATCACGGACCAGGGACGCTGCTGCGGCGTGCGCGCGAATGTCTCCGGAAAGGCGGTCGAGATCATCGCCGACGTGACCGTGATCGCGGCCGGTGGTTGCGGGCAGCTCTACCGCCACACGACCAATCCGCTCGTCGCCACCGGCGACGGCTACGCGATCGCGCACCGCGCCGGCGCACGGCTCGCCGACATGGAGTTCGTGCAGTTCCACCCGACCGCGCTCGACACGAGCGAGAACCCGCTCGCACTCATCTCCGAGGCCGTGCGCGGTGAAGGAGCGACGCTACTGAACGACCGCGGCACGCGCTTCATGGTCCGGAAGCACAAGCTCGCCGAACTCGCACCGCGCGACATCGTGGCGCGTGAGATCTTCCGCGAACAGATGGGCGGCAGCCGCGTCTGGCTCGACGCGCGCAAGATCTCGCGCACCTTCGCGCGACGCTTCCCCGGCATTTTGCAGCTCTGCCTCGCTCGGGGCATCGACCCGCGCCGCGAGTTGATCCCGGTGACACCGGCCGCACACTACATGATGGGCGGCATCATCACCGATCTGGCCGGACGCTCCAGCGTGGAACGACTCTATGCCTGCGGCGAGGTCTCACGCACCGGCGTGCACGGCGCGAACCGGCTCGCGAGCAACTCGCTGCTCGAAGGTCTCGTGTTCGCCGAGCGTGTCGCGCGCGACGCGGTGAACCAACCCAAACTGCCGCGCGTGCCGCGCCGGACGGAATGGAAGGTCAGCGGTCTGCGCGACCGCGGTGCCGCACAGGTCGCTGCCGACGAAGTCCGTCGCCTCATGTGGGAGCATGCCGGAATCAGTCGTGACGCCAAAGGGCTCGGCACCGCGCGCCGCGCGCTCGAGGCCCTTCGCGCGCGCCTCACCGCGGGGATGACCGAGGAGCTCAACATGGTCGACACTTCGCAGATGATCGTCTCTGCTGCGCTCAAGCGGAGGGAGTCACGCGGAGGGCATTTCCGGCGGGACTTCCCCAAGCCGCGGAATGCGTGGCGGGGGAAGCATATCGAGTGGTAGTCCGTCCGCGGCGGGCACCGGCGGCGGAAGGGGAGTGCGCGAGTACAGACCCAATGGATGACCGGTGGGATCGACGATCAGTGCGATCGCGCCTGTGCCGCCGGACAGGTTGAACGGGAATCCGGGCACTATGGTCGCGCCGAGCTCGACCGCTTTCCGGCAGCTGGCCTGGAGATCCGCGACCTGCACATACACCACGCCGTTGTTCTGGCCGATCGCGCCCTCTGCGCCGCGGATCGTTCCGATAGCACGATCCCCCGCGACGATCTCCACTGCTTGGTCGGTGCCCTGCAACGCCGTGAACCGCCAGTCGAGGAGCGCGCCATAGAATGTCTTCGACCGCGACAGGTTCGTCGTGGTGAGATCGAACCAGGCGATACGCCCCACGCCGACATCGGCGGGCATGCTCTGGCCGAGCGCCGATCGCACCGGGACGCTCGTCAAGGTCAGGGCGATGGTGAGTATCACGCGAGCGATCGGCATGACAGAACTCCTTGATGTTGTGTCGAACGCGGATCGTCGGCGCGTTGTGCGGCGGACGCTCCGTACGATGCGGCGACGCAGCCGCTCCATCGGTCTCAGCCCGGCTTCGCAGTCGACGTGAGCACCGCCGTCACCACGAGCACCGCCAGCGCGATCAACGCTTCGCGCCCGATGCTCTGCTGCAGGCTCGCCCGGTCTCCCTCCTCGACTGCCCGTTCCGCTGAGCGCCAGTGCTTGTAGCCGAGCGCGAGTACGGCGAGCACCAGCCCGACCTTGAGCGAAAGCAGTCTGCCCCACGCGGTCTCAACGAGATTCGCCGGCGTGTCGAGCGTGGACCAGGTGTGGTAGAGCCCACTCACCACGATGAGCGCGACGCCGACCATCGCGACCGGATGGAACGCCTCGAGTGCGCGTCGCAGCGTCAGGTCGCTCGCGGGGCCGCTGAGCCGCCACAGATGAAAGAGCCCGCCGATCCAGAGTCCCGCGCCAAGCACGTGTGTGGTGGCCGCGACGAGTGCGAGCGTGGGAGAAGCAGCGGTGGCGGCGTGACCAGTAAGGCCGGGCGTGAGTGCGAGGATCAGCAGCGCGATCGCCGCGATCTTCCATCCGCGGTCGCGACCCTGACGCGCTACGAGGAACGCGACGATCGCCGCCGCCGCCCAGATCGCCTGAAGTTGGAGCGCCTTGCCCACGGAGGTGCCGAGCACCCCTTGCACGACCGGTAGCCACGACTCGCCAGGCTCCACGAGTGTGCGCACCTGATTGAGCGCGCGAAGCGGCGCCGCCGCGAAAATGAGCACGGCACCCCAGAGTCCGGCGTGCGCGGCGTGACGCGTACCTGGCGCGCGCTCCGACACGGTGAGTCCGCAGCGCGAGAGCACGAGGACTCGCATGGTCACGGCGCCGATCGCGACCGTGAGTCCGGTGTAATGCGCGAGGTTGACCAGCGCATTCGCGAAGGCGTCGAGCAGCGTCTCAGGCATCGCGTGGGTCGCCGAAGGAGCTCGCGGACTTCGAGATCAGTGCGACTTGATCGCGAAACCGAAGCTGCCCTTGACCGCGTGCCCATCGCCCGAGGCGGCGGTCCAATGCAACGTGTACTTGCCGTCGGCGAGCGGAGCCGGCACGCGTCCGACCACCGGCGCACCGGCCTTGGTCGCGTCCTGCGTGAGCGGTGCGATCGAAACCGACTTGCCGTCGGCGCCCACGATCCGCACGCGACTCAGGCCGAGCTCGATCTTCTCGCTGAACCAGAGTTGGACCGTCGCCGGTGATGCACTGGTCGCGCTGTCGGCGAGCGGGATGCTCCGCAAAAGCCGCGTGTGTCGGAGCGCGCTCTCACGCACGGTTGCACGCGCGTCGACAGTCGCAGCCGTCGTCGCGAGCACCGCGACCAGCAGGAGTCCGAGGAACGCGGCGCGGTGGACGAATGAGAAGGCGGTACGAGGCATCGAGAGGGCGCCGAGGTTGAGGTTCGTTCAAGATACTCATACCCCGCTGCGCCCGCCCCGCCCCGCGCCCTCCCTCCGCTCCCGCGGGAGCCCTATCATTAAGAACATGGCCACCACCCTCACGTCGCCCCGCGACGTTGCTGAACTCCAAGCACAGATCCGCGCCGCCGCCAAGAAGCGCAACGCCGTCATCCTCGCCCACAACTACGAGCGCCCCGAGGTCCAGGACGTCGCGGACTACGTCGGGGACTCCCTCGGCCTCTCGCGCGAAGCCGCAAGGACCGACGCCGACGTGATCGTCTTCTGCGGCGTGCACTTCATGGCGGAGACCGCGGCGATCCTCTCACCGCAGAAGACGGTCCTGCTCCCCGACCTCGCCGCCGGCTGCTCGCTCGCCTCGACGATCGACGCCGACCAACTCCGCGCGTGGAAGGCCGAGCATCCGGGCGCGATCGTCGTCGCCTACGTGAACACCACGGCCGAGGTGAAGGCAGAGAGCGATTACTGCTGTACCTCAGGGAACGCGGTCGAGATCGTCAACGCGATCCCTGTCGACCAGGAGATCCTCTTTCTCCCCGACATGTTCCTCGGCGCGCACGTCCGCCGCATCACCGGGCGCAAGAACATCCACGTGTGGATGGGTGAGTGCCACGTGCATGCGGGGATCGATCCCGAGAACATCCGCCTGCAGCGGTCGCTGCATCCCGAGGCCGAGTTCCTGATCCACCCCGAGTGCGGCTGCGCGACGAGCGTCGTCGAGGCGGTGAGCGCGGGCGACGTCGATCCCAAGGGCGTGCACATCCTCTCCACCGAGGGGATGATCAAGCGCCCCGGCGTGAGCGACGCGTCGACGTTCATCGTCGCGACCGAGATCGGCATCCTGCACCGGCTCGAGAAGGCGTACCCAGGGAAGCAGTTCTTCGCCGCCAACGAGCGCGCCTCGTGCGCCTACATGAAGGTGACGACGCTGCCAAAGATCCTCGCGGCGATCGAGCAGCTGCAACACCGCATCACCGTGCCGCGTGACGTGGCGCAGCGCGCGCGACTCTCGATCGAACGGATGGTCGCGATCGGCGGTGGCGCACCGGTGCCGGCGTCCCCTGGCGTGGATCCAGGCGAGTGATGGCTTCGCGAGACCCAGTCCCGCCGCGGCGCATCACGCCCCTCACCGCGCCGACCTATGTCGCGGTCGGCTCAGACTTCCCGCTCAGCGAACAGACGATCGTCGCGCTCGTGAAGGCAGCCCTCGACGAGGACCGCGCCACCGAGGACGTCACCACGATCTCGACCGTGGTCAGCACGCGTTCGGCGCGCGCCGCAGTCGTGGCGCGCGCGCCGGGCCGGATCGCCGGCGTCCCGCTCGCGCTCGCGGCCTTCCGGTTGCTCGAGCCCAACGTGGAGATCCGGATCGACGTCGAGGACGGCCGCCGCGTTTCCAAAGGCGATACGGTGCTCTTCCTCAACGGCCCGGCGCGCGGACTGCTGAGCGCCGAGCGCGTGGCGCTCAACTTCATGCAGCGACTCTCCGGTGTGGCGACGCTCACGGCGCGGTACGTAGACGCGGTGCAGGGGCTCAAGGTCCAGATCGTCGACACGCGAAAGACGACGCCCGGGTGGCGCGACCTCGAGAAGTACGCCGTCCGCTGCGGTGGCGGCCGCAATCATCGCCGCGATCTCTCGGCCGCCGTGCTCATCAAGGACAACCACATCGCCGCCTGCGAAGGCGATGTCTCAGTCGCGGTCGCGCGCGCACGTGCGCACGCGCCGACCGGGCTCATGATCCAGGTCGAATGCGACACGATCGTGCAGGTCCGCGCCGCGATCGCCGCCGGTGCCGACGCCCTGTTGCTCGACAACATGACCAACACGGTGATGCGCGAGAGCGCGCAGCTCGCCAAGGGTCACTGCTGGACCGAAGCGTCGGGCGGCATCACGCTCCACACGGTGCGGGGCATCGCCGAGTGTGGCGTGGACCGGATCTCGATCGGGGCGCTCACGCACTCGGCGCCGAGTCTCGATCTCGCGCTAGACTTCGAGTGAGCGCGCGCAGACCGCTGAGGCGCGCCACCAGCGTGTCCGGCTCGACGATCGGTAGCTCGCAAGCGTAGCGCTCGCAGACGAACGCCACCGCGCGCCCTGCCGGGGCGGAGCGTCCTTCGAGCAGCGGCAGGCCCTTCACCGCGGCGCCTTCGCCGCCCGAGAGCACCAGCGACGGCGAGTAGACCCGCGCTGCCGCGTCGGCGAGCGCACGGAACGCTGCGCTCGCGGGGTCGCCCGCGATCGCGAGCTCCACCGCGCCGTTCACGGCCAAGTCGGCAACGCCGAGCAGATGCCCGAACGCGAGCGGCGCACGCCGCAGCGGCTCCGACAGCGTCGCCAGCACGTACTCCGCACGCCTCCGCGTGGCGGCGCTGCCCGTGTACTCCGCCACGAGCAACTGCAGCTCCACCGCGAGCGAAGTCCCCGACGGGATCGCATTGTCAGTGACGTCTCTCGGGCGCGTCACCAGACGCTCGGCGTCGCGCGCGGTGTCGTAGAAGGCGCTGGCGTCGTCGTCCCAGAACCACTCCACCGTCGTGTCTGCGAGTGCGACCGCGAGGTCGAGCCACTCACGGTCGAAGGTGAGCTGATGCAGGGCGACGAAGCCCAGCCCCAACGCCGCATGGTCCTCGAGGAAGCCCGCGATGTGCGCGCGCCCCGCGCTCCAGCTGCGCATGACCCGCCCGTCGACGACGAGCGAGTCCCGCAGGAACCGTCCTGCCTTGAGCGCCTCGTCGCGCAGCAACGGATCACCGAACGCGCGCGCCGCCTCGGCGATCGCGCGGAGCATGAGACCGTTCCACCCCGCGAGGACCTTGTCGTCACGCGCAGGCCGAATGCGGGGCGCTCGCGCCGCAAAGAGCTTGGCGCGCGCGCGTTCGATCGCGTCCACGGCTGCTGCTTCACTCAGTCCGCACCTGGTCGCCGCGTCCGCGAGCGGCACCGCGACGTTGAGGATGTTCGTCCCCTCGAAGTTCCCGCCCGCAGTCACGCCCCAGTGCGCCTCGGCGATCGGCGCGTCGTCGCCGGTCACCGCGCGCAGCTCCGCGAGCGACCAGACATAGAACTTGCCCTCATGGCCCTCGCTGTCGGCGTCGAGCGACGAGTACCAGCCGCCAGCCGCGTCGGTCATCTCGCGGCGCAGCCAGCCGAAGGTCGCGAGCGCGACACGCTTTGCGTCGGCGTCGCCGGTCGCCTGCCAGAGATGCACCGCGAGCCGTGCCAGCAGCGCGTTGTCGTAGAGCATCTTCTCGAAGTGCGGCACGAGCCACAGGGCATCGACGGTGTACCGATGGAAGCCGCCGCCGAGTTGATCGTAGATCCCGCCACCGGCCATCTTGCCGAAGGAGAAGCGCACGAGCCTCAGCCACTCGGCTTCTCCCGAGCGCGCCCACTGTCGCAGCAGCGCGTCAAGCACCATCGCTTGTGGGAACTTGGGCGCCGACCCGAAGCCGCCGGCCTTCTGGTCGAACCAACTGCGCGTGGAACGCACGGTGTCGCTGAGCGTGAGTGCGGTGAGCGCAGGCCCCGCGGAGGTCGGGCCCTCGGCGGCCGCGTAGATGCCGCGCAGCGACTCCGCGCCCTTGAGCACATCGGCGCGCTTGTGCTTCCACGACTCGGACACCGAGACCAGCACGCGCCTGAACGAAGGCATCCCCATGCGGTCGTCGGGCGGGTAGTAGGTGCCACCGTAGAACGGCACGCCGTCGGGCGTGAGGAACATCGTCATGGGCCACCCACCGTGCCCCGAGATCGCCTGCACCGCCTGCATGTAGATCGAGTCGACGTCGGGCCGCTCCTCGCGATCGACCTTCACGTTCACGAAGAGTTCGTTCATGATGCGCGCCGTGGTCGCGTCCTCGAACGACTCGTGTGCCATCACGTGGCACCAGTGACAGGCCGCGTACCCTATGCTCAACAGGACGGGCCGGTCAGAGGCTGCGGCCAGCGCGAAGGCCTCGGGCCCCCACGCGTACCAGTCCACCGGATTGTCGGCGTGCTGGAGCAGGTACGGGCTCGTTTCGGAGGCGAGACGGTTGGGCATGGTTACATTCATCTTACTCGTTCGCCCCTCATCCGCCCATAGACCGGGACTGCACGCGGTGACCGACGGCTCAGAACGTTCGCTAAACGATCAGGCGCCCTGGAATCATGCCCTTGCGATCATCGCGATCGCGGCCGTGTTGCGGCTCGCGCTCGCCGCGATCGTGCCGCTCTTTCCCGACGAGGCCTACTACTGGGAGTGGTCGCGACGGCTCGCTGGCGGGTACTTCGATCATCCGCCGATGCTTGCGTGGCTGATCGCCGGCGGCACTGCGTTGCTCGGCGACACGCCGCTTGGAGTGAGGCTCTTGCCCGTGCTCGTCGGGAGTTCCGGCGGTCTCGCGTTGGCACTCGCCACCTGTCATCTCGCTGGGCCGCAGGCGGCGCGCTATGTGGCGCTCGCGTTCTTGGTGCTCCCGCTCGCCGCCGCGGGACTCGTGCTCGCCACGCCCGACGCACCGCTGCTCGCGTCAGTCTGCTGGACGCTCTACTTCGTGGTCCGAGCGCTGGACCAAGCGCCGGGCAGCGCAGCCTCCACGCGCTGGTGGGCACTCGGCGGCGTCGCGATCGGCGTGGCGATGACCTCCAAGTTCACCGGCGTCTTCGTGCCGGTCGCACTTCTGCTCGCGTTCGCGCTGCACGCGCCGCTGCGGGCGCGCTTTCGCGAGCCCGGGCCATGGATCGCTGTGGTCGTCGCGTCGCTCGTGATGGTGCCGGTGCTCCTCTGGAACGCGCAACACGACTGGATCGCGTTCCGGTTCCAGTTGGGTCATGGTCTGGGAATCAAGGTCAAGGAGACGCTGCTGCACCGTCAGCTCAACTTGCTGGGGTCGCAGGTCGGACTCGTGACGCCGATCCTCTTCGTGCTCATTGTCGGCAGCATCTGGAAGGCATTACGTACGCCTCGTCACGAGGCACGCTTTGCGCTCGCGGTGGTCTCTACATTCTGCGCGCTCTTTTTCGTCTACAGCGCCACACGCCGCAACGTCGAGGCCAACTGGCCGGCGATCGCGTGGCTCCCGGCGCTCGTGCTGCTCGGTGCGGCGCGCGAGGGCGCGCGGACGGCATGGGAACGGAGAGCGCTCTGGCTCGCCGGCGTGCTGAGTGCGGTGTTTCTGTTGCATGCCGCATTCAGGATCCTTCCGCTTCCGGCCCGTCGCGATCAGGTCTCGCAGGCGCATGGCTGGAGCGGTCTCGCCTCGTCGTTCGACTCAGCCTACGCAGTCAACGTACCAGCAGACGGCCGCAAGCTGCACGTCGCGGCGAATCGGTATCAGGACGCCGCCCTGCTCACCTTCCACTCGCGTGGCCTGCACGACCTGACCGCGCTCAACTTGGGAGGTCGCCGCAATCAGTACGACCTCTGGGCGCGCTTCACCGACACCGCGCGACCGGGCGACGACCTGTTGCTTTCGCTCGAGATCCCGCGGACCGGCGGCATGCCGAGACCGATCAGCCGACTCATGATGCACTTCTCGACGATCAAGCCAGGCCCCGTCATTCCGCTGCTGCGCGATGGCGAGACGGTTGCGACGCGACAGCTCTGGATCCTCACCGGTTGGGACGGCGCCTGGCCAGCCGACTCGACCGACCCACGTGCGCCTCGCGACTGAGCGCGCCAACCGACCCCCTGACATGACCATCAAGACGCTCGATCCCAAGCTCGAATCCTGGTTCACGCAGCACGACCAGCGTCTACACGACGATCTCTTCGAGTTCCTGCGCATCCCGAGTGTGAGTGCGAACTCGGACAACAAGCCCGACGTCGCTCGCGCCGCCGACTGGGTGCATGCGCATCTCGCGCGGCTCGGCTTCACCACCGAGACGCTCCCCACACCGGGGCATCCGGTGGTGCTCGCCGAGTGGCGCAAGGCGCCCAAGGGAGCGCCGACCGTACTCGTCTATGGCCACTACGACGTGCAGCCGCCCGAGCCGCTCGAACTCTGGACCTCGCCTGCATTCGAACCGACCATCCGTGACGGCAAGATCTTCGCGCGCGGCAGCGTGGACGACAAAGGACAGCTCTGGCTGCACATCGCGGCGATCGAAGCGCACCTCATGGCGCGTGGCACGCTCCCCGTGAACCTGATCGTGCTCGCCGAGGGTGAGGAAGAGGTCGGTTCGGAGAACCTCGTGCCGTTCATCGAGAAGCACCGGGAGCGCCTCAAGTGCGACGCGGTCGTGATCTCCGACTCGACCATGTTCGCCCCCGGCATCCCGAGCATCCTCTCGTCGCTGCGCGGGCTCGCGTACTTCGAGATCGATGTCACCGGTCCCAACTCCGATCTGCATTCGGGGATGTACGGCGGTGCCGTCGTGAACCCGGCCACCGCGCTCGCACGGATCATCGCGACGTTTCATGATGCGAGCGGCAAGGTCGCGATCCCCGGCTTTTACGACACAGTGCGCCCGTTCCCCGACGCCGTGCGCGCGCAAATGAAGCAGCTCCCGTTCGACGAAGTCGACTTCAAGAAGCATCTCGCGGTGAGCGCGCTCGGCGGTGAGCCCGGCTACACGACGCTCGAAAAACTCTGGACCCGCCCGACCTGCGAAGTGAATGGCCTGCTCAGCGGCTACACCGGCGAGGGCGCCAAGACGGTGCTCCCCGGCAAGTCGATGGCGAAAGTCAGTTGCCGACTGGTGCCCGATCAGGACCCGGAGACGATCCGCAAGTTGCTCCAAGCGCATGTGACTGCCGTCGCGCCCGCAGGAGTGACGGTCACCGTCACCGCGCTGCACGGCGGACATCCGTGGCGCGCCGATCTCGAAGGCCCTCTGTTCGATGCGGCCGCACGCGCGCTCGCAACGGCATTCGGCCGCGAGCCGGTGATCACCGGCGAAGGCGGCTCGATCCCGGTCGTGAATGACTTCGCACGGATCCTCAAGGCGCCGGTGCTGTTGGTCGGCTTCGGCCTGCCGGGCGAGAACGCGCACGCGCCCGACGAATGGATCAGCCAGGAGAACTTCCGCCGCGGCATGCGTGCGATCGCGGCGCTGTGGGACGAGTTGGCTTGATCCTGTACGATCGCCTCGCCGCGCTCGGCCGCGCCACGCCGAGCTTCCGTGGCAAGGGCAGCCTCGCGCGTGCGCTGCACCGCCGCCTGCGCGCGCGAGCGATCGCGAGCGATCCCATGCGCGACGTCGTGATGCGCGACGGCAGCTGCGCGCGCTGGGACCTGCGCGACGACGCCGAAGCACTCGCCTGCTGGCTCGGCGAGGCCGACGACGACGTGCGCAACGCACTGCTCGCGCGCGTGAAGCTCGACGCGGTGGTGTTCGACGTCGGCGCGAACGTCGGCTGGTGGACCGTGCCGCTCGCGCGACACCTCGCACCCGGCGGCGGCCGCGTGATCGCGTTCGAACCCGTGCCCGCGAACCGCGCGCGGCTCGACTGGGCGGTGCAAGCCAATGCGGTGCAGGGCAGTGTGCAGATCGTGCCCGTCGCACTCGGCGATGCGCCCGGCGAGCTTGGCATGTGGCTCAAGTCAGAAGAGACGGGCGCGGGCAGCGGCACCGCGGCGCTCGTCACCGGCTCAGGGCCGAGTCACCTTCGCGTGCCGGTCGTGACGCTCGATCAGTGGGCCGCCGAGCAGGGCGTAGTCCGCTGCGACCTCATGAAGCTGGATATAGAAGGCGCCGAACTCATGATGCTACGCGGAGCCGAGCAGTTCGTGGCAGCGACGCGCCCGCTGATCTTCGGGGAGTTCGAGGCCTACTGGCTCTCGACGTTCGATTCGACTTTCCTCGACGTAGCCGCCTGGGCCACGCGCATGAACTATCGCGTACTCAAGTGGGAGCCGTCGCAGGGGCGGTTCGTGCCACTCACTGAGGTTGCGGTGGGTGTTCAGGATGTGCTCCTGGAGCCAGCCTAACCTGCAGAAGTGAGATGGGAGAAGTGAGAGGTAAGAAACACCTCATGCAATGGAAGAAGGCCGCCCGAACGGGCGGCCTCCTCCCATCTCCCATCTCCCATCTGCAGTTCGATCAAAGCCCCGCGAGCAGCGCATCATTTGAAGTCGTCCCCGCGATCCGCTTGATCAACCACTCCATCCCCGCCTGCGGCGGCATCTGCTGCAATCCGCGCCGTAGCGTGTAGATCGCATCGATCTGCTCCGCCTTGTATAGCTTCTCCTCGCGTCGCGTCCCTGAGGTCGCGATGTCGAACGCCGGGAAGATGCGCTTCTCCGAGAGCGAACGGTCGAGTTTGATCTCGCAGTTGCCCGTGCCCTTGAACTCCTCGAAGATCACGTCGTCCATGCGCGATCCCGTTTCCACGAGCGCGGTGGCGATGATCGTGAGCGATCCGCCACCATGCTGCGGCAGGATGTAACGCGCTGAGCCGAAGAAAGCCTTGGGCCGTGCCATCGCCGAGGTGTCGAGTCCGCCCGAGAGGGTGCGCCCCGTGCCGCGCTCGGCCGTGTTGAATGCGCGGGCCATGCGCGTGAGCGAGTCGAGCACGATCACCACGTCCTTGCCCTGTTCCACCAGGCGACGTGACCGCTCGAGCACCATCTCCACCACCTCAACGTGACGCTTGGCCGGTTGGTCGAAGCTCGACGCGACCACTTCGCCCACGCCCCACGAGATCGCCTCGCTCACTTCCTCAGGGCGCTCGTCCACGAGCAGGATCAGCAGCGTCGCCTCGGGATGGTTCGCGGCGATGCCTTCGGTGATCGCCTGCATGAGCATCGTCTTGCCGGCACGTGCCGGTGCGACGATGAGGGCGCGCTGACCGTAGCCGATCGGCGCGATCAGGTCGATCGCGCGGCGCGTGAGTTCAGGGCCGTTCTTCGCAGGGCGACCGGTCTCGAGCGTGAGCTTTCGCTCGGGATACGACGCGGTGAGCGTCTGGAAATCGGTGCGCTTGATCTCGGCGTTGGGCTCCTCACCATTGATCTGAACGATCTCGGCCACCGCGAGTCGGCCACGCTGGTCGCGGCCGATGCGTGCTTCGACGGAGTCGCCGCGACGCAGGCCGAACTGCTTCACCAGATACGGCGGCACCCAGGCGTCATTCGGCTCGGCGAGGTAGCTGAACTCGGCGCGTCGTATGAAGCCCGCATCGCGCGCCGGATCGAACCACCCGATCGTCTCGCCGTCGACCACGAGGATGACCGGCGGACCCTGATCGGCACCACCGCGCGGTTCGCCGCGGTCGGGACGCTCACCACGGTCGTGGCGGTGACCACGCTCAGGGCGAGGTCCGCGGTCGGGACGTTCGCCGCCTGCGGGACGTTCACCGCCGGCGCCCACGGGACGCTCGCCGCCACGTTCGGGGCGCTCACCAGTGCGACCACGGCCGCGCTGCCGGCGGCCGCGACGGCCTCGGCCGCTGCGATCACCGCGCTCGCCATTCTCTTGGATCGGTCGGTCGCCATTTTGCGGTTCGCGAGGCGCGCCGTTGCTTGGCGAGTCAGTGCGGTCAGCGTTGGCTGGAGCGGACTCGGAGGAGTCCGCCGCGGCAGCACTCGGCGCCTCGTAGGCTGGCGCCGCAGGGGGCGCGGCCGCGGACGCCTCGGCAGACTCGGAGGCATCGCGATACGGATCGGCTTCGAAAGTGGCTTCGGACGTGGACTCAGGTGCGACTTCGCCCTTTTTGGGGCGCGCACTACGCCCACGGCGGGGCGGACGACGGCTTTCTGTCATTAATACGGGTGTGGGACCACGAGGGTCGTTGCGGAGAGCGCAACCGCGTTCAGCTATGTGGAGCGAGCGTCCAGACGTATCCGGCCAAGTCCCGGCCAGTCTGCCGGGGGGGCGCCGCGCTCAAGGGCACGGCGGGGGAGCATCTGAGGTGCGCGATCGTCCGGTGGGCAGAGCCTCACCAAGACGACCGGTGCAAGGAGTATGGGTGGTCAGGACGCGAGGCGCAACCCTGAACTGTGAACTTGTCAACGCGGCGTACGACTACGCCTTCGAGGTCCGCGGTGTGCTGCCCCTGGAGTTCGATGGCGTCATCTTCATCGACCGGACGCAGGCCTCGAGCCGACTCGGGCTACACCTGCGACGCCGGGATCCGCTCGCGCACGATCTTGATCACCCGTCGGCAGAGCAGGAGCGAGCGCTCCACCGACCCCCGGTGCGACTCGCTTAGATCTTCCATCTCGAGCAACTGCAGCTCCGCCAGCAACCCCGCCAGCGGGTTGTTCAGCGAGTGCTGGAGCCCCTTCTCTCCCTCGGGAGATGTCACCTTTGCTCCGGTGCCACGGGTGGGATGCAGCGAATACCTTTAGGCATGGTCCGCTCTGCACCCGATGCGCGCGCCGCCGTAGCGGCCGCCGTGAAGGATTATCGCTCCGACGCCGATATTCCTAGCCTTCTCGCCCGACTCGACGTCATCTGCGCCGAGACGCCAAGCCCCGCCGACCTTGTCGCCGCGGTCGAGCCGTTCCTCGAGATGCACGAGGTCGCTGGGCCCGTCTATGAGCGTGTCGTCGAGCGCGAGCCGGAGAACGCGGCCGCGCTTGTGGCCCTCGCCAATGCCTATTGGCTCACGGGCCGCGGCCCCGACGTGGTCGGCCAGATCGCGTCGCGCGCGCTCACGGCCGACCCGTCCAATCGTGCCGCCTGGCACCTCTGGGCACTCACCGAGTCGTCGCCTCGCGGTCGGATGACACGTTGGCACCAGGTGACCATGCGCTTTCCCGACGACAAGCTGGCTCACGCCGCCCTTGCCGACAACGCGGCGAGCGTTGCGAGCGCCGAGAACGACTCGGTCGCGCTCAAGCTGGCGGTGGGGACCTACGAGATGCTGCTCGCGACGGCCGAGTCGGCGGACGAGAAGTCCGCGCTCGCGTCGGCGTTGGGGACGATCAAGAAGTGGAGCTTCTGAGCGCGTGACTTACTGGCGCGGTCCCGCGACATAGCGCGTTCCGCGA
Organism: Gemmatimonadota bacterium; assembly: GCA_031416115.1. Lineage (GTDB taxonomy): Bacteria > Gemmatimonadota > Gemmatimonadetes > Gemmatimonadales > Gemmatimonadaceae > Pseudogemmatithrix. The sequence goes on along the minus strand of JANOTB010000180.1, from coordinate 5,022 downwards.
CGGTCGAGTTGGTCGAGCATCGTTTCGAGTTCCTGGGCGAACACCTGGACTCGCGGGATCAGCAGCGGATCGAACAGCGTGTCGAACGGACTGAACGACGGTCCTCCGCCGACTCTGAGAACGGCGTCGATCTCGTACGTCGTTGTGCGCCCTGTCTTGGCGTCGCGCCACGATCCGCGCTGTAGGAGCGAACGGTCCTTGGGCCAGATCCCGAGTGGCAACGCCAGCGTGCGCATACGGTAACCGGCCATGCCTGAGTCCACCGCCAGTTGTGCGCGCGCGATCTGCTCCTGCACCATCGCGCTGCTCATCTTGGAAAGATTCGCGTGCCAGAGCGTGTGGTTGCAGAGCTCGTACCCGCGTTCGGCGAGGTAGCGCACTTTCTGGAGTCGCCACGCCGTGCGTTGGCCCTGAATGCCCCTGTCGCCGAAGAAGGCGTGGCCCTCACTCGCTGACGGGAGCATGCAGAAGACGGCGCGCCCCTTCCACTCTGGGTGCTTCGCCGCGAACGCTTCCCAGATGCCGACCGCCGACGTGGGATCGACGCGCACGGAATCCCCCGTCGCGATGAAGCGGAACTGGCCCGGCGACGCGTCGTCGAAGGTGATCACGACCGGCGTCATACCCGGTGCAACGTCGATCTGCTTCGTGACGAGCTGCCGCACCGTGATCGGGCGGTATCCGCGGGCGTGCAGCAACTCGAGGTCGCGCGCGAAGCGCTGGGCGCTGCGTGACCAACGGCCGTCGCGGTCGCCGATCAGGTGGTACTCGAGCACGGGTATGACGCCGAGCGTGTTCGGTGCGCGCGTGGTCGCGGCCGACGTCGAGGCCGAAGAAGCGCGTGGAGTTGCCGGCCTTGCCGCCGGCGACTGGAACGCGAGCAGCGGCACCACGGCCGCGAGGAGCACTACGACAACGGCGGGACGACGGACGATCTGCATCCGTGCAAGATATCGACGTTCACTCCAGCGAACCGAGTGGGGCCAACGTCCCCACGCTCACCCCAACAACCCGAGCGTCTTGGGTCCCGCGAACCCCGGAAAGAGTGCGTCCGTACGCGTCGCACCCAAGTGCGACGTGGCGCACTGTCGCACCTGCGCCGCGTTCGGCCGCTGCGGCAAGAACGTCCACCCCGCGAGCGATCTTGCGACCTGGATCACATCCTGCTGCCTGTACCCGTCGTCCACGCCCAAAGTGTGGAGCTCGAGCAACTATCGGCCATAGTTGAGGTAGTACAGCATCGCCGGGCTCTTGGCGACCGCGCCGAGTAGATCGCGGAACTTCCCCAGCGCGCGAGGGCGTACCGTGTGCTTCTCGTACTCGGCGAGCGTGTAGCGCTTCAGTGCGTTCTTGCCGGCGAAGACCGAGAAGTGATTCAGCCAGAACTCGGTCATCACTTCTTCGAGTTGCCGGTCGGTGATGAGTGCCCGCCCGATGCGCGCACTCTGCACCTCGGTGCTCACGCGCCGCAGTCCCTCGACGGTCTTCCTGAGACTGGCTGAGTCCGCTTGGCTCAACGAGTTACGGTTCGCCGGAGCCAGTGCTTGGAGGGCCTCGTTGGGCCTTGGGTACGCCTTTTGCAAATCGAAGTAGGTCAGGTCGAGGGTTTCGAACTGGCCGAGCCAGGCCTCGAGGCGTTTGTCCGGGATCCGCTCCGGCTGGAGCTGCTGCGCGATGAACGCATCGACTCCCATGGTACGGACCCGGGCGACGTCTCCGGGGCGAGCGCCGAAGGTGAGGCGGCTCAGCACATGCGACACCTGTTCGTCGGCGGTCTGCTCTCGGAGCGCCGATGTGCCGATACTCGACATCAGTTGGGGGGCCGTCGTCGCGATGCGTGGCGCAGTGGGGGCGCATGCGGCGGCGGCCAGGAATCATGGTGAGAGCAGGCGATCCGTGGTCGTGCGCGGCATCATCGACACGGCACGGGGGGACGGTTTCGTCACGACGATGAAACGATCGCGGATCGCCTGCTGCTCGCCGCCACTTTGCAGTGACACTTCAGTGTACCATGGGGTAGAACTTTCACAGCGTCCAGCGTGTTAGTGACGCAGGGCAGTGAGAGTCACCAACGGAACCGAGGCGAGCGCGCATGCTGGACGTGATGGTGCAGTGGGAGCAGGGCCCGAGGGAGTTCCCCTCGATCGCGCGGGTGAGCTCGGTCGCGTCGCCTGAGACGCTCGAGTCGCCGTCGCGCGACGTGGTAACGCTCTATGGCCAGCCGACGGCCGAATCGCTCGCACTGGCACTCGCCGCTGCGGTCGAGGCTCGCAAGGGCAAGTCCGCGCCACATGCGACTCGCGAGATGAGTGTGACCGAGACCTCCGGTGCCGTGGGCGACGCCGCCTGGCGCGACCACACCACCGGGGAGCTCATCAGGGCCGACCTCAACATCCCGCTCACGGTGCTGCGCGAGACCGCGCAGGATCTGCTTAATGAAGGCGGGCAGGCGATCCGCCGGCTTCTCGCGGGGCTGTTGATGCCCGACTGGCCGGAAGGGAGCAACCGCGCTCTCACCTTCCAGCTCGCCGGGGCCGGTGTAGCTCACCGGACCTCCGACATGCTCGCGGCGGTGCGCGAGGCCGACGCGGGGAACTTCGACGACGAGTACTAGGCCCGGTGAGTTAGCCGACAGCCGGCTGCATACGCGCGGGACCACGCCACGGGCGTGAGAACGCGGAGCCGCCCTTCACCGGCGGCCCGAGCAGGGGGAAGACCGCACACATGTTGCGGCTTCCCCCTGCTTGCATCCCCCCGGTCTTTGAGGCACTGTCAGGAGACCTACCATGCGCCCGCCAGGAGGCGGGAGGAGGTTGTCCCCATGCGGGAATACAAGAGCGCGGAGATCCGGAACATCGCGGTAGTGGGCCATGGAGCGAGCGGGAAGACCACACTGGTCGACGCGCTCGCTTTCGTTTCCGGGGCGATCAAACGCCATGGCACCATAAAGGATGGGACGACCCTCACCGACACGTCCCCCGAAGAGATCGCCCACGGCTACTCCATCGCACTCGGCTGCGCGCACGCCGAGTGGCGAGGTTCCAAGATCAACCTCCTCGACACCCCCGGCTACGCTGACTTCGCCGGTGACGCGATCGCCGGACTCGTCGCGGCCGACGGCGCGCTCGTCACTGTGGGCGCGACCGGAGGCGTAGAGGTCGGCACCGAGCGCATGTTCCGCGAGGCGGTCAAGCGTGCCGATCCCGTGCTCTTCGTGGTCGCGATGATGGACAAGGAGTACGCCGACTTCGACAAGGCGTATGCGTCGATCAAGGCCAAGCTCACGGCGAAGGTCGTTCCAGTGGAGATCCCGATCGGCGCCGGAGCCGGCTTCAAGGGGATCATCAACCTCTTCACCAAGAAGGCGCATCTCTTCAAGCCCGGCACTAAGGCCGGTGAGTACGAGGAGACTGCGATCCCTGCGAGCGAGCTGGCGCGGTTCGAGAAGTATCACGCCGAGATGGTCGAGGCCGTTGCTGCCACCGACGATGCACTGCTCGAGAAGTTCTTTGCCGGTGAGGAGATCCCGGGCGAGCTCGAGATGCAGGCCATGAAGGAGGCGATGAAGCGGGCCGAGCTTTTCCCGTTGTTGTGCTGCTCGAGTCAACTGACGTGGGGAGTGCGGACCGTGCTCGACTTCCTCGTGCAGCTCATGCCCAACGCGTACGAGATGGAGGAGGTTCACGCGCTCAAGGGTGCTGTTGGCACGAAGATCGTGGAGATCCACCCCAAGGACGAAGCTCCGTTCGCCGCGCTCGTATTCAAGACCACCAACGAACCGCATGTGGGCGAGGTCTCGTACTTCCGCACCTTCAGCGGCGTGGTGGTGAATGGCGCCGAGGTGTTCAATGCTTCGCGCGACCTGCCGGAGAAGCTCAACCACCTTGCGATCCCGCAGGGCAAGGAACGGATCGAGGTGGTGCGGCTCTTCCCCGGCGACATCGGTTGCGTGGCGAAGCTCAAGAACACGCACACCAACGACACGCTGAGTACGAAGGAGCAGCCGGTGCGGCTACCGGCGATCCCGTTCCCCGACCCGCTGGTGAGCTTTGCGATCGAGGCTGCGGCGCGTGCTGATGAGGAGAAGCTGCAGCTGGGGCTGCACCGGCTGCACGATGAGGACCCTACGATCCAGACGCACTTCGAGGGTGAGACGCACGAGACGATCGTCGAGGGGCAGGGGGAGCGGCACCTCGACATCGCGCTGCAGCGGTTGGAGCGTCAGTTCGGCGTCAAAGCCAAGCTGCGTGCTCCGGCCATTCCGTATCGTGAAACGTTGCTCGGCCACGCTGAAGGGCAGGGGCGGCACAAGAAGCAGACTGGCGGGAAAGGGCAGTTCGGGGACTGTTGGATCCGGATCAAGCCCGCTTCACGCGGTGCTGGGTACGAGTTCGTGGATAAGATCTCAGGTGGGGTGATCCCGCGGCAGTATATCCCGGCTGTTGATCGTGGGGTGCAGGAGGCGGCTGAGCGTGGTGTGCTTGCGGGGTATCCTGTCGTTGATTTCTCAGTCGAGGTGTTCGACGGGTCGTATCACGCTGTTGATTCGAATGAGTCGTCGTTCAAGCTGGCTGGGATACTGGCGTTCAAGACGATCGCGCCGCAGTGTCGGCCGGCGTTGCTGGAGCCGTTGATGGCGGTGGAGGTGTCTACGCCGGATGCGTTCCTCGGGGATGTGATGGGGGATCTGTCAGGGCGCAGGGGGCACATTGCGGGGACGGAGCCGTTGGATGATGGGCTTGGGACTGTGGTGAAGGCTGTTGTTCCGCAGGCGGAGCTGCATCTGTATGCGACCAAGTTGCAGAGTATCACGCACGGGCATGGGAGTGTGCGGTATCGGTTCCAGGGGTTTGAGATGATGCCGCATGATGCGGCGCAGAAGGTGCCGGTGAAGGGGCACGCGGTGCAAGAGTAGAGGCGCGCGCGGTGTACGGAGCGGACGGACGCATGATTGGGGCATCGTCGGCGTCAGGACGATGTCCCTCGGGACGGATTCTCGCCCTACCCTCCGCACATGTTCCC
>JANOTB010000179.1:0-3232 GCA_031416115.1 Gemmatimonadota bacterium | reverse complement strand
GCGCGCTTGGTGCGCATGCTCAGGGGGTCAAGCCGAGCTCTCGACGGAGCGACGCCAAGTCGGTCGTTTTCTTTCGGCCGCGACGGGCACGCGTGAGGGCGGCGAGCAGGCGCACGGCGTTCTCGGGCGACCGGAGGAGGTACGTGGTCTCGCGAAGGCTCGCGAGTTCATCTGCGGGCACCAGGGCCATGTCTTCATGGCCGCGCCGTTGAATGACGGCGGCCTCGCGGGAATTCTCGACTTCATCCCACAAGGATGCAAGGTTTTCGCGGGCGTGACTGTAGCTGGTCTTGGTGGCCATGGGATCCGGAGTATTGTACAAGAAAGCTGTACAAGATAGTCTGGTGCGTCAAGGGGCGGCAACCGAGCGTTGCAGTTGACGAGCGGGCGCTTGTGCGCTCGCACCTGAACGCAAACGTTGAGGCTGTAGAATAACTCCGCGACGCGTTTCGCTTCGCCATATTCGGGGTGCTGCGATCATCGCCGAGATGCCGATCGCCGGCTGCGCACCGCGTGTCCGGCGGCGCTCTGGCCGGTGGTCCGCCGCAAGCTCACGCAGCTGAATCGCGTGCTCGAGCGGCGCGAACTCTCGATTCCGCCGGGCAATCGACTGGAGCGGCTCCGCGGTGATCGCGAGGGCCAGCACAGCATTCGCATCAATCCACAGTATCGTGCCTGCTTTCGCCGGGAGGAGTTCTCTGCGTACGACGTCGAAGTCACGGACGACCAGTAAGCGTACGGCGCCGACGCGGTCGCTCGACAGCCGGCGGTTGCCGACGACGGTGCCGCCAGTGCATCCCGGCGAAATGCGGCTCGAGGAGTTCCTCAAGCCGCTCGGTCTCTCGCAGTCTGCATTCGCGATCCAGCTGGGGGTGTCCTTCCCTCGACTGAACGAGATCGTCCGCGAGAAGCGCGGTGTCACCGCCGATACGGCGCTTCGCCTCGCGCAGGTGACGGGCATGAGTGCCGAATTCACGGTGCTCGGGCGCACGGCGCGCTTCACGATCCTGATTGCGGTCGTGAGCAAGGAGACGGCGGTCGTCGTGGCCGCGCTCACGTGCGTGATCCAGCGCCTGCCCGAACACCTCGCCCGCTCGCTGACCTGGGATCGCGGCAGCGAGTTGGCCCACCACCAACAGTTCACCATCGCGACCAACGTGCAGGTCTATTTCTGTGACCCGCAGAGCCCGTGGCAGCGGGGCACAAAGGAGAACACGAACGGCTTGCTCCGGCAGTACTTCCCGAAGGGCGAGTCCCTCGCCAACGTTTCGCCAGTGCGCGATCGCCCCCCGTCACCGCATCGCGCCGAACACCGCCTGATGCGCCGCGATGATCGTCCGGTCCGTCTCCGCGTCGGACGTCGTCGTCTCGTTGTCGAGTTCGAAGCTCCCGCCGAGGATGATCCCGTCCTCGCGGGGCACCATGTAATAGAAGGGGCCGTGGTAGAGCGTGTAGTCCACGTCGGGCTGGGGCGGCAGCACGCAGAGCTGCCCGCGCGCCGGACGCAGGTCGGTGTCGCCGACGAGCGTGCGCGCGCCGAGTCCGGTGCAGTTGAAGACGGTGCGCTCCCGCAACTTCGCCACGTCACGCAGCGTGTCGAAGCGCTGGATTCGCACCGTGCCGCCCGCCATCCGCACGTCCTCGAGCAGCGCGCGCAGGTAGGTCATCGGTTCGATGACGAGGTCGCGCCCCTGCGTCACGCGCGCCGCGCCGAAGGGATGCTCGCCGCGCGCGAGCAGGCGCGAACTGTGGCCGACCACCTTGCGGTGCACCTGCGTCTCGATGTCGGGAGGCGGGGAGGTGGTGCCATCGTTCGAAAGAGCGAATGAGTCGAGCCACCGGATGCCGTAGCGCGAGCCGGTCATCCGCTGAAAGGCGTGATACGATCGGTAGAGCGCCGCCTCGAACGTGGCGGTGAACTGCGGCGTGACGCGATCGGCCGCGATCACGTGCGAGGGATAGAACGTCGCCGCCGACGCGTTGGACGTGGTGTGAGGCCAGGCCGCCGCGGCGTAGATGGTGACGTCGTAGCCGAGCCGCTGGAGGAGGATCGCCGTCGTGAGGCCGATGACGCCGGCGCCGATGACGGCGACCGGCCCCGGCGGCGGATTCCCCGTGATGAGTCCGACGGCGAGGTTCGCGGTTCCCCACGAGAGCGTGATCCCTCCGCCGCCATGGCCATACAGATGGATGAGCTGCTTGCCGTCGAGTCGCTCGGCGTCGAGGCGGAAGCCGGCGTTCCGGTACGGCCGCAGGCCGACGGTGCTGCGCACGAGTCGGCTCGGGTCCACGTCGACGGGGACGAACCGGCGAGGACCACCGCGCTGTCCGCCGCGATCGACCACGTAGGGACGGCCTCGAGCGTCGCAGGCAGTCGCGCCGAACGCGCCGAGGGCGGCCACGGCGGGAAGCCCAAGCAGCTTGATGAGATCGCGACGTGTGGTCAGCGGGGGCATGCGAGTTCTCCCGGCCCGCGTCCGGGCTGAAGTCCAATGAGGGAATCGTGCGCCGACAGGCAGCGCACCCCGGTTCGGGATAGGAAACTGAATCGGGGCCTGTGCAGTATGTCGCGTCTCGGCGTGCACGGCGAGGGTGTCCGGCCTCCGTGTCCGGCCTCCGTGTCCGGCCTCCGCGGCGGAGAGGCCGCCGAAACCGCCGCCGACGATCACGATGTGAGGTCTGGGCACGGATTAATCTTCGTGGCTGATCAACCCGACTCCACAATCATTCGGTAGGCGCACCGGCGGTCGCCACTCGGAATGTGCTCAATCCGCTCGACAGTGACGCGGTCACCGAGGACCTCACTGAAGAGCGTCAGCTCGCTGCCGCAGAGCTTCGGGCAGAAGTGTGCTGCCTTGGAGATCGCGCAGTGGTTCTGTACGAGCTCGATCGCTCCATTCCGGAGGCGCTTGCACTCGGCCATATAGCCTTCCTCGCGTCGGATGCTCGCCAGAGCGGCGACGCGCTCTGCGAGCGGCCGGTCCTGGCTCGGCATCCGCGCGCGATAGCTTTCCACCTGCCTTCGCGTCCTCTCGGCGGTCAGACGTTCCAGGCCTTTGTCCCCCGACGCGCGCTGAATCGCCTGGAGCATGTCGACCGCGAGTTCCGCGTGGGAGTCCGGGAATCGATCGTTGGCCTTGGGCGTGAGTCGCCATACCCGCGCGGGCCGACCGACCTTCCGCCGCTCATCCGTGAAGTCGACCACCCCTTCTCCTTGAAGGACGGAGAGGTG
>JANOTB010000178.1:0-1942 GCA_031416115.1 Gemmatimonadota bacterium | reverse complement strand
GTAGAGCGTGTTCGGGTCGGTCGGGTCCATGATCAGGTCCCAGACGCCCGTGGAATCATTGCGGAAAAGGATCTTGCTGAAGCTCTTGCCGCCGTCGATCGACTTGAAGACGCCGCGCTCGGGGTTCTTGCCGAACGCATGGCCCAGCGCGCCCACGTAGACGATGTCGGGGTTGGTCGGATGCACGCGCACGCGGCCGATGTGACGCGTCTCCTTGAGTCCCAGGAGCGCCCAGGTACGACCAGCGTCCGTCGTCTTCCATAGACCGTCGCCGTGCGAGGTGTTGCCGCGGATGTCGGTCTCGCCGCCGCCCACGTACACCACATCCGGGTTGGACTCGGCCACACCGATCGCGCCGATCGTGCCGCCGAAGTAGAGGTCGGTGACGGGCTGCCAGTTCACGCCGCCGTCGGTCGTCTTCCAGACGCCGCCGCCGGTGGTGCCCATCCAGTACTCGAGCGGGCGCGCAACGGAGCCGGCCACGGCGACCGATCGCCCGCCGCGCGCGGGGCCGAGTTCACGCCAACGCAGGCCGTTGAGGGCGGTGGGCTGCACCGTCTGCGCGGTGAGCGCGACGGGCCAGAATGCGACCGCCGCGGCAGTGGCGAATGCGGCGCGGCGGAACAGGGAGCGGAGACTCACGCGAACTTCCTCCTCAGGGGTGGGGGCGAACCCTTCGATGTTGCCAGAGTCGGACAGGGAATGCAAGCGCTAGATTCAGCTCCATCGCCGCCCAGTGGCGGTCGCCCACGACCACATGGAGTTGTTCCGATGGTATTCACTGTCCGTTCGCTTACGCGCGGCGCGCTCGCCGCGTTCACTCTCACGGCCTTTGCGACCCTTGCTACCCTTGCGGCCTGCGCCAAGCAAGACGCCGCGCCCGAAGCCGCCGCGCCCGCCGAACGCGATCCGAACACGCCGCTGCACGTCGCCAGCACCGGCCTCGCCACACCCGAGTCGGTCCTCTGGGATGCGACGCGCAGCGTCTGGTACGTCTCCAACATCAACGGGCAGGCGCCGCAGAAGGACGACAACGGCTTCATCGTCCGCCTTGGCGCCGACGGCGAGACCATGGACTCGTTGCCGTTCATCAGCGGGGCCGACGACGACGTCACGCTGCACGCGCCCAAGGGAATGGCCATGCGCGGCGACACGCTCTGGGTGGCCGACATCGATGCGCTGCGCGGCTTCGACCTCACGAGCGGCAAGCAGGTCGCGAGCATCGACTTGGCACCACTGCGCGCGACGTTCCTCAATGATGTCGCGATCGGCAACGACGGCGGCATCTATATCACCGACAGCGGTATCGCTTTTGACGCGACCGGCGCGGTCTCGCATCCTGGGCAGAGTCAGGTGTTCGTCGTGCGAAACGGCGTGCCGAGCGTTGCGGTGAAGCTCCCGAAGCAGTCGGCGGCCAACGGCATCGCGTGGAATGCGCCCAAGAACGCCTGGATGATCATCGGCTTCAACTCGCCGAGCATCTTTGAATGGGTGACCGGTGCGAAGGAGACCACGGTGCTCGGCGCCGGCCCCGGTGGAAGCGACGGACTCGTCGTGCTCGCCGATGGACGCGCGATCTACTCCAGCTGGGCTGACTCCTCGCTCACGGTGTTCAGCGGCGGAACGAGCACCACGTTGCGGAAGGGTCTCAACGCACCCGCGGATCTCGGCTATGACCCCGCGCGCAAGTTGATCGCAGTGCCATTGTTCATGGACAATCGCGTGGAGTTCTGGCCGATCGACGAGGTGCCTGCGCCGGTACCCACGTTGGCACCAACGCCAGCACCTGCACCGACGCCCTGAGCCACTCATGAGCGCCGTCGCCCACCGTCCCTTCACGCCCGAGTGGGCGTCGGCGTTCAAGGACGCGATCGAAGCCGACACGATGTACCGCGACCTCGCCGCCAAGTGGACCTGGCCGGTCGCGCTCGTGCTCGATGCC
>JANOTB010000177.1:0-13212 GCA_031416115.1 Gemmatimonadota bacterium | reverse complement strand
GCCTCGCCGAGTCGCGCGAACCGCTCATCCGTCGTGAGCCCCTTCCGGTACCGCGCATGGATCTGCTGCGCGATCACCGCGATCTTGAACAGCCCGAACGCGTGGTACCACGCCACCGGCCGCATCGCGCGCCCCGCCTTCTCCAGATACCGCGCCCACAACTCCGCGCGCGTGTAGTTCCCCGGCAGCGCCGTGATCCCGAGCCCAAGTGACGTGAACGCCGGGTGATCGCCAGCTTCGACCCAATAGCCGAGCGCGGTGCCGACGTCGAGCAGCGGATCGCCGAGGGTCGCCATCTCCCAGTCGAGCACCGCGACGACCCGGTCCGGCTGCGTCGGGTCGAGCACGAGGTTGTCGTATTTGTAGTCGTTGTGCACGAGGCACGCGCCCGATTCGCTCGGCTGCCGCTCGGCGAGCCACGCCGCGAGCTGCTCCATCGCCGGCACGTCGTCGGTCCGTGAGGCGGCATAGCGTTCGGTCCATCCCTCCACCTGGCGACTCACGTAGCCGAGCGGTCGCCCCAACCCGCCGATCACGGGATCGCTGGGCGTGGCGCCGTGGATGGCGACAAGCGTGTCGACGAACGTCGCTGAGAGTCTGCCGAAGAGTTCCGGCGTGAAGGCCGACGGTGCCTTGGCGCCGCGCAGGATCAGCCCCTTCACGCGCTCCATCACGTAGAACGGCACGCCGATCACGCTCGCGTCCTCGCACGTCGCGAACGCGCGTGGCGCGGGTACCCCGCGCAACTCGAGCACCGAGAGGATCCGCGCCTCGCGCGGCATGTCGTGCGCCTTGCCGGTGGCCACACCGCGCGGCGGGCGACGCAACACGGCCTCGCCGTGCGTACACGAGAGCAGATACGTGAGGTTGGAGAACCCATCAGGGAACTGCGAGACCGCCGTCACCCGCCCGAGGTGCGGGACCGCGTCCGCGAGCCACGCGTTGAGCGGCTCAAGCGGTAGCTCTTCGCCCTCTCTGACAGGTCTGGTATCGCTCATGTGATCAGTCGCTCAGGAGCTGGAAGAGAGCTGGAAGAAAGCCGGAAGAAAGCCGGAAGAAAGCTGAAGCAAGCGTCCCACATCTCACATCTCCCATCTCACATCTGCCGTTTGGACATTCGCGACATCCCCGCCGCCTCGAGTATGCGCCGCGCCACCGCGCTCTTGTGCACCTCATCGGGCCCGTCGTAGATCCGCGCGCCGCGTTCGTGCCGGTACCAGTACGCGAGCGGCGTCTCGTCGGTCATGCCGTACGCGCCATGCACCTGGATCGCGCGGTCGAGCACCCGCTGCAATACGCCCGCCACATGGAACTTGATCAGCGAGATCCCGTCGCGCGTCGCGTGCGCGCCGTCCCGCTCTATGCGGTGGGCCACGTCGAGCACGAGGAGCCGCGACGCGTCGATCTCCGCACGGCACTCGGCGATCCAATGTTGCACCGCCTGCTGCCGGCCGAGCGGTTCGCCGGGCGAGAGCTCGCGCGTCGCCGCGCGGTGCACCATGAGCCGGAACGCGCGCTCGCAGATACCGATCCAGCGCATGCAATGGTGGACGCGCCCCGGTCCGAGCCGTTCCTGTGCCAGCGCGAACCCCATGCCCTCGCCGCCGATCCGATTCGTGATCGGAACGCGCACCTGCTCGAAGCGCAGCTCCGCGTGGCTCATATAGTCACTGCCACCTTCACCCATCACCGGGATGTTGCGCACGAAGACCACACCCCGCGCGTCCATCGGCACGATGATCTGGCTCGCGCGCTGGTGCGGCGCTGCCTCGGGTGCGGTCACCGCCATGACGATCGTGAAGGCGGCACCGTCGGCGGACGATGTGAACCACTTGTGCCCCGAGATCACGTAGTGGTCACCGTCACGCACGGCGCGCGTGTCCATCCAGACCGGATTGGAGCCAGCGAACTCGGGCTCGGTCATCGCGAAGCAGCTTCTGATCTCTCCGCGCATGAGCGGCCCGAGCCATCGCTCGCGTTGCTCGGCGCTGCCATGCGAGAGCAACAGCTCCTGATTCCCGATGTCGGGCGCGTTACAGTTGAACAGGTAGTGGCCGATCGGGCTTTCGCCGAGCAGGGCGCTCACGTGAGCGAACTCCGGCAGCGTGAGCCCGAGTCCGCCCATGTCACGCGGCAAGTGCGGCGCCCAGAGTCCGAGCCGCTTCACGTCGGCTCGGAGATTCTGCAGCTGCGGCAGCAGCTCAGTGAACGGTCGTGCGAACAGCTCGCGCTCCAACGGGAACGCGTGCGTCTCGAGGAACGCGCGGATACTGGAGAGCATGCGTTCGTGCATGATCAGGCGTTCGTCCGTGATCAGGCGTTCGTCCATGTTCAGGCGTGCGTCCGTGCTCATCCGCCGGCCGCGCGGTCCTTCTGCGTCGCGCCGCGCGCCGACGCCTCGAGCGCTCCCCACTGGGCTGGCGTGAGCGATCCCATCCATGAGAACTGGCCCGCGCCCTTGAGCTTCTCGCCGCCGTCGATCGTGATGCAGTCGCCATTGATGTAGAGGGACAGGTCCGACATCAGGAACGCCGCGAGGTCCGCGAGCTCGATCAGTTCACCGGGTCGTCGCACGGGGATGCGGTCGATCGCCTCCGTCATAAGTGAGGGATCGGGGAGCAGTCGCTCCCACGCCCCCTTGGTGGGGAACGGCCCCGGCGCGATCGCGTTGCAGGTGATGCCGCGCGGCCCCCACTCCACGGCGAGTGAGCGCGTCATGGCGAGCACGCCGGCCTTTGCTGCCGCCGACGGCACCACGTACGCCGAGCCACCTTCGGCGTAGGTCGTGACGATCGAGAGCACGCGCCCCTTTCGCCCGGCCGCGAGCCAGCGCTTACCGAGTGCGAGCGTGCAGTACATCGAGCCGTGCAGCACGATGCCGAGCACCGAGTCCACGGCGCGGTGCGAGAGCCGCTCGGTGGGCGAAGCGATGTTGCCCGCCGCGTTGTTCACGAGCCCGTCCACGCCGCCACACTGAGTCCACGCCGACTCGATCATGGCCTCGACCGCGTCCGGGTCGCGCACATCGCAGACGATCGGGACGACCGTGCCACCATGCGCCGCCATCATCTCGGCCGCGGCGGCGTGCAACACCGCCTCGCGACGCGAAGCGATCACCACCGTGGCGCCGAGCTGCAGGAATCGCTCGCCCATCGCGCGGCCGAGCCCGGTGCCGCCACCGGTGATGAGGATCACGCGGCCGTTCAGCAGGTCAGGGCTGAAGCTCATGGCGGCGCGCCGCTCAGCGACGCGCGGCGCGTGCCGCCGTGACCAGGTCGCGCACTTCGGTCATGAGCGTCGGGCCGTGATACGGCATCCCGCCCTTCACCGTCCATTGCACGCCGCCCGCTGGCACCGCTTTCCCGTCGACGATCGCGGTCGTGCCAGTTGGGTAGAGCACCTTGAGGTCCTCGAGCGGATTCCCGTCGACCACGATCAGGTCGGCGAGGAAGCCCGCGCGCACACGGCCGAGTCGCTTCTCCTCGCCCATCACGCGGGCCGCGTTGCCGGTGCAGTGCTCGATCACCTGGAGCGGATTGAAGCCCGCCTCGGCGTGCAGTTCCATCTCACGGATCAGCCCGAAGCCGTACATCTGGTAGATGAAGCCCGCATCGTCGCCGCAGGCGATCGTGCCGCCCATCTGCTCAAAGCGCCGCAGCGCGCTCATCCAGAGGCGGTAGTTCTCCTTCCAGTAGACCTCGTCGGTGGAGCTCCAGCCGATGAAATACGAGCCGTGGTTCGCCGGATCGGGCTTGAAGTACTCCTCGAGCGACGGATGCAGGTAGTCGCGGAACCAGGGCTGCGTCTGCGCGCGCTGCAGGTCGCGGCTCGCCTCGTAGATGTCGAGCGTCGGCACCCAGGCGACATTGGCGCGGACCATCGACGAGAAGACCGAGTCGAGCAGCACCGGGTCGGCCTCGCGCCAGAGGCGCCCGGCCCAGCGGAAACGATCGGTCTCGTCGTTGTAGTTGTAGTCGCTCGGGAAACGCTGGCGCTTGTCGCGGATCGCCGCGTCGGGGATCCCGTACCAGTGCTCGATCGTCGTCGTGCCGCCGGCGATGTCGTCCCAGACATTGGTCTCTTCGACTCCGACGTGGTGCGCGACGCGCAGGCCGATCTTCTTCGCCTCGTCGAGCATCGCCAGCAGGATGTCCCGGTCGAGTCCGGTGATCTTGATGCCGTCCGCGCCCTCGGCCTTGAGCGCGCGCACACGCGCCCGCGCGAGTTCTGCGGTGCGCGCGCCGCCGAACCGGAGGTAGGCATAGATGCGCGGCGACACCGCGGTCCCCGCACGCTCGGCTGCGCGCGCCGCGAGCAGACCGGCGTTGGTGTCTGCGCCCACCTCGCGGACCGTCGTGATGCCGGACGCGAGCCAGAGCTTGAGCGAGTACTCGTAGGGCTGAGGCTGGCCCGCGCGCTCCGACTGCAGGTGCGCATGTGCGTTGATCAGGCCGGGGAGCACGAACTTGCCCGTGGCATCGATCTCGGCGTCGGCGACCGGACGCCGAGCGCGACCCGCTCGCAGGGCGACCGGATCGAGCCAGACCACCTGGGCGATCGTATCGCCGACGATGAGGATGTCGGCGGGCCCGCGCGCCGGCGTTCCGTTGCCGTCGATGATGGTCGCGTTACGGATCGCGAGGCGGGGCGTGCGCACGTTGTGGCGCGCAGCGGGCGTGCTCCCCTGTGCCTCGACCGCGGTGTTCACGAGCGCGGAGCCGAACAGCCCAGCCAGCAAGAGGATCTTTGTCGTACGCACGTCGCAGCGGCTCCGAAGAAGGGTCCGCGAACGTTACGCGGCGCGGCCTGCGGGCGCTACGAGTATCCGCATGCAGGAGAGCGCGGGAGGTGGTAGGAGTAGCTCCACCCACCTCCCACCTCCCACCAGAGGTTCACACCGCCACGGGCACCACCACCACCGCTTCGGCCTCGACGTGCAGCTTCACCTCGTCCGACACCATGAACCCGCCGAACTCGAGCGCCATGTTCCAGACGAGCCCGAACGCCTCGCGCGAGAGCTTGCCCGTGACCGCGAGCGACGAGCGCTGGTTGCCCCACGGGTCGGTCACGGTCCGCGACAGTTCGCCGGTGAGCGTGAGGGGCTTGGTGACGCCCTTGATCGTCATCTCGCCTTCGATCGTGAGATCGTCGCCGGTGCCCGTGATCCGCGTCGACGTGAACAGGAGCGTCGGGTACTTCTCGACACCGAAGAAGTCGTCGGACTTGAGGTGACCGTCGCGCTGGTCGTTGTTCGTGAAAACGCTCGCCGCGTCGATCTCCATCTGCACCGCGGTCGGCACGCCCGCGTCGTTGGTCTCGCCGGTCGCGGTGAAGGACTTGAAGTGTCCCTTCACGGTCGAGATCCCCATGTGCTTCACGGAGAACTCAACAAGGGCATGGGTGTTGTCGATGGTCCACTGCATGGCGTGCTCCTCTTTATAGTGATTCTCTAGTAAACTTCTCATAACTGAGATATTAAACACTAAGAGACAGACAGTCAACCCCCCACCCTGATTGCGAGCGACCCCTACTCCCCAGGAAGGCTCAGAGCGGAAGCCTCGCGCCCCAAAACCCGCAGCAGATCGGTCGCCTCACGCTGGTCGGCCAGTCCGAGCCCGCTGATTGCCCGGCGGATCGCTTCGGCATGCACGGGGAAGATCTCCACCATGAGTGCAGTGCCAGCTGGAGTAAGCGCAGCATACCGCGCCCGTCGATCGGTCTCGCACAAACGCCGCTCCACGAGTCCCCGCTTCTCGAGCCGATCCACGAGGAAGGTCGTGCCCCCGCTCGACACGAGCGTGAGCCGTTGCACATCGCCCAGCAAGAGCGGTCCCTTATGAAAGAGCGCCTCGAGCACACCGAACTCGGCCGGCGTCAGTCCGTGCCTCGTCATGTCCGCCACCGCGTGGGCCTGCACGGCCGCAGCCGCACGCGAGAGCACCACCCAGAGCTTGAGCGCTGTGGCAGTCGGAACGTCCTGTGGCGGGGTGGCTGGGGCGTCGGTCGTGCCGACCTGCCCCGTCTCCAGACTCTTGTTATTGGCCGTTTTCATCTTAGAGCTAAGATAAAGAGCATAAGGACCCATTGCAACTCAGCGAACAAATACGGCGCCTGTTGTTCGTACGCGAGGTCGCGCGCGCGAAGTGCTCCGCCGCCAGTCTCATGAACGGCGAACCGCCCTCGAGGGATGAGTCATCCTCGAGAGGGCGGCGAACCGAAGCATCAGGTCAACGTCGGCCATCTGGCAATCTACGGCCGGCCTGGCCTCCGCGATCTGATCGGCGCCGCGGGCTCGGGCTTCAGTTGCACCGGCTTCTCGCGCAACTGTCGCAACGCCTCCGCCACCGCGCGCTCCAGCTGTGCATCGCGTCCGGCATTCTCCTCCTTGGGCCAGTTCTCCACGTCGATGTCGGGGGCGACGCCCTGATTCTCCACGGCCCACTCGCCGTTGCGGTCGAAGAAGCCGCCGCGCGGGGCGATCATTCGCCCGCCGTCGATGAGCGGCGGCGTGTCCCACGTGCCCACGAGCCCGCCCCAGGTGCGCTTGCCGACGAGCGTGCCGATCTGTCGGCGCTTGAACATGTACGGCATGAGATCACCACCGGAGCCTGCCATTTCATTGATGATCATCACCTTCGGGCCCCAGATGCCGGCGGTAGGCGAGGTGAATGGCCTGCGCTCACCGACGGGGTTGTTGAAATAGCCATCGAAGTCACGCGCGAGGATCTCGATGATGTAGTCGGCCGCTGAGCCGCCACCGTTGTAGCGCTCATCGACGACGACACCCAAGCGATCCTGCTGCGCGAAGAAGTAGCGGTTGAAGTACTCGTAGCCGGGCTGGCCGGTGTTGGGCACGTACACGTAGGCGATCTTCCCCGCCGAGAGCGAGTCGACCAAGCGGCGGTTGCGCTCGATCCACGCGAACTGACGCAGCCCACTCTCGTTCGCGACCGGCACGACGATCACGCGACGCGCGCCGTCGGCGGTCGGCCGGTCGTTGAGTGTGAGCACGGTCTGGCGCCCAACGGTTCCCTCAAGCAGCCGGTAGAGGTTGCCGTTGGCGCTGAGCTCCACGCCGTTCACCGCGATGATGTAGTCGCCGGTGCGTGCGTCCACACCCGGCGCCGAGAGTGGGGCACGCAACTGCGGGTTCCAGCTCTCGCCCGTGAGGATCCGCGTGATCCGTACGCGCCCGTTCGCCACGGTGACGTCGGCGCCGAGCAGACCCACGTTCGCGGGCGGTACGGGCGGAAGATCACCGCCACTCACGTATGAGTGCCCGATGGAGATCTCGGCGCTCAGGTCGTCGAGCAGCGCGTTGAAGTCGGCGCGGTGCGCGACGTATGGGAGGAATGGTTCGTACATCGCGATGGTGCGACGATAGTCCGCGCCATGCAGGTTCTTCACGTAGAGATAGTCGCGCATGAAGCGCCATCCCTCGTGCAGCATCTGCGGGTACTCGGCGCGCGTGTCCACCAGCTGGCGCACACCGGAGACGTTGACGCGTCCGGCGGTGCCGGTGGGCGCAGGCTTGTCGGTATCGGCGATCGTCCAGTTGCCGGCCGACTGGAACAGGATCTTCTTGCGGTCGGCCGAGAGATCGTATTCGTTCGCGCCGGTCACGAAGGGGGCTGCCTTGCGCTCCTTGAGAAGCCAGCGGTGCAGCACCGACGTCGGGTTGCCACCGACGCCGTTCGCTTGCACGCTCTCGGTGAAGAACACCGTGCCGTTGGGCCCGGCCTGCAACGACGAGTAGTCGCGCGCCGGGACGTCGACCGCGACGATCCGTTGCGCGAGGCCGGTGAAGTCGATCGTCACTGATGGCGGCGGTGGAGCTGGCTCCGTCGCAGGACGTGCGGACGCCGAGTCAGCCGCGACCTCTTCGTCACTCTCCGGCGACAGCGGTGACTTGTCACCCGCGCGCAGCAGCGCGATGTAGAGTGCACGAGTCGTCGGGCGGTCGTACGAGGTCATGTCGAGCCACCCCGTCTGCAGTGCGAAGCTCGTCGAGCCGAGGAAGTAGAGCCAGCGCCCGTTCGCGTCCCACGCCGGTGAGATGACGTCGGCCATACCGTCGGTGATCTGCGTGGAACGACCCGACTGTGTGTCGTACACGAACACGGCGTGCAACTGCGTCGCGAGCCGCTTGGTGTACGCGATCCAACGTGAGTCGGGGCTCCAGCGCGGGTCCATGGAGCGTGTGGGCACCATGTACTGATCGCTGTCAGCGTTGGTCGCCTTGCCGGTCGCGACGTCGACGATCCAGAGCCGGAGGTGCGTGTCGGTGAGGAGGATCTTCTTGCTGTCGGGTGACCAGGCCGGTGTGTAATAGAAGCTCGGCTCAGGGAGCACGATCGCGCGTGGCCTGCCCGTACCGTCCTGCGGCGCGATCATGAGCTGGTACTCACCCGTCGCATCGGAGAACCAGGAGATGAACCGTCCGTCGGGCGACCAGGCAGGGGTGCGATCGGCCTCACCCGATGTCGTGGTGAGTGCGCGCCAGTCGCCCTTCTCGGCGGGTACCGAGAAAATGTCGCCGCGTGCTTCGATCGCGACGCGCTTGCCGGTGGGCGAGAGCGCCGCGGCCGCGATCCGCCCCGCCACGTCCTTCCACTGCGGCAAGAGCCACGGGAAATCGCCCTTGGCGGTGATCTCGAGCCGCTTGGTCGTGTTGGCGCGCGGATCGTACAGATGCAGATCGCCCGCCTGCTCGAAGACGACGACCCCCGCCCCCGCCCCGATGCTCTTGACGTCATAGTCCGTGAACTTCGTGACCTGCGAGAGCTTCTTGGTCCGCGTGTCGTACGACCAGACGTTCATGAGCCAGTCGCGGTCGGAGAGGAAGTAGACCGTCTCCCCCACCCAGACCGGCTCGATGTCCTTGGAGTCGGTCCAGGGCGGCGACTCGACCTCCCACGTACCGACGTTCGTGATCCAGATCGGTCGATTCTGCCCGCCGCGATAGTTGCGCCACCCTTCGTCCCATGACGTGGTGAGTCGGTACGCGAAGCGCTTGCCGTCGGGCGAGAAGGTGCCCTGGTTGCCGCGCGGGATGCCGAGTTGTTCGGGCATACCACCTTCCTTCGATACGCGCCAGAAGGTCTGCGCCGTCCCACTCGGCGCCGCCGAGCGCGGCGACGAGAAGACGACGGCATTGCCGTCGGGCGTCCATCCCTGCACCACGTCGGCGGCGGAATGCCAAGTGAGCCGCACCGGCTCACCGCCACTCGCGGGCACCATGTAGACGTCGGTGTTACCGCCGTAGGTGCCGCTGAACGCGACCCAGTTGCCGTCGGGGGAGAGCTCGGGATTCCCCGTGCTCCCCTGAAATGACGTGAGCCGCCTGGCGTCGCCGCCGTCGCGGCCCACGACCCAGATGTTGTTGGCGTAGGCGAATGCGACGTGGCGCTCGCTCACACTCGGCTGTCGGAGCAGTCTGGTGCGGCCGGGCAGTTGCGCAGCCGTGTCGAGGAACGGGACCGCGAGTAGGATCAGGATGAGCGCGAGCGAACGGCGGCGCAGTGCGGCGAACGGGTGCATCGATTCTCCGGAGCGGGTGACGGGCGCAAGCTACAGGCACACGACCCCGCTTGTCCACGCACGGCGCGGCGCGCACATTGCGCGGATGACGTCCACTCCGCGCATCCTCGCGCGCACCGCGATCCTCGCGCTCCTGCTTCCGCTGACCACCGTCGCGCAGGCCCCGCGCCTGATCCCCGCTCCACGCGAGATCGCGACACCCGACGCGCCGCAACGATTTCGCGCGACGATCAGCTTCGGCACGCTCACCGACCCTGAGGATCGCGTCGCCGCGCGCGAGTTCGTCGACGCGATGCGGGAGCGCGGTGTTCGCGCCGAGCTCTCCACGCCAGTGCGCGCTTGGCCGGTCCAGCTCCATCGTCGCGGCACGCCGGCTGCGAGTGAACTCCTCGCGAACACGAAGCTGACGTTCGACAGCGCGATGGTCGCCGAGGGCTACGTGCTTCTGGCGAATGAGCGCGGTGCGCACATCGTTGCCGCGACCGACGAGGGCACGTTCTACGCCCTGCAGACGCTCAAACAGCTCTTCACCGGCGCCGGCGAGCAGGTGACGTTCACGCCGGCGCTCGTCCGCGACTGGCCGGCGATGCGCTGGCGCGGCGTGCAGGACGACATCTCGCGCGGCCCCGTGCCGACGCTCGAGTACCAGAAGCGACAGGTGCGACTCTTCGCGACGTACAAGATCAATGTGCTCTCGCCCTACTTCGAGCACACGCTCGCCTTTCGCTCCAATCCGCTCATCGCACCGCCGGGCGGCGCCATGTCGCGCGCCGACGTGAAGGAGCTCGTCGAGTACGCGGCGCGCTTCCATGTGATGATCATCCCGCAGCAGCAGACGTTCGGGCACTTGCATCATGCGCTCAAGCTCGAGCTCTACGCGCCGCTCGCCGAGACCTCGCACGGCCACGTACTCGCGCCCGGCCAGCCCGGCTCGATCGCCCTCGCGAAGGAGTTCTTCGCCGAGATCGACTCGATGTTCACCTCGCCCTTCTGGCACCTCGGCGCCGACGAGACGTTCGAGCTCGGCAAGGGGCAGACCAAGGCACGAGTCGACGCAGCGGGTGCAGGCCCGGTGGGAGTCGGCGCCGTCTATGTGGAGTATTTGCGCGACATCGAGGCCGCACTGCGCACGCCCGGCAAGCGGTTCCTCTTCTGGGGCGACATCGCGATGAACTCGCCCGCGCTCGTGGGCACGTTGCCCAAGGACATGATCGCGGTCGCCTGGGACTACGGGAAGCGCGATCGGTTCGACAGCTTCCTCAAGCCATTTCGTGATGTGGGCATGGAGACGTGGATCGCGCCCGGCGTGAGCAGTTGGAACCGCGTGTGGCCCAACTATGCGGCGGCGCTCCCCAACATCCAGGGCTTTGCGCGCGAGGGACAAGCGGGCGGCTCTACCGGCATGCTCAACACCACGTGGGACGACAACGGCGACGCGATCTTCGAGCAGGTGTGGCAGGGAATCCTCTTTGGCGCGGCGGCGGCTTGGCAGAGCGGCGAGGCGAGCATCACGCGCTTTCAGGAGGCGTTCGGGCTCCAGTTCCACGGCGACACCACGGGGCGCATCGACGCCGCGCAACTGCACCTGCAGCGTGCACACACCACGTTGCAGGAATCGCGGGCCGGCGACGCGTCGAGCTATCTGTTCTTCGTCGACCCCTACACGGACGAAGGCCTGGTCGATCTCATCCGCCTGCGCCCCGTGCTCTCTCGTGCGCGTGTGCACGCGGAGTCGGCGCTCGTGCTCATCGCGCAGGCGCGCTCGCAACGCCACCTGCGCGAGCTGAGCGCGCTCGACGCCATGGAACTCGGCGCGCGGCGGATCGACTGGCTCGCGGCCAAGTTCCAGTTCGCCGACGAGATCGCCGCCGCGTACGTGCGCGCCGACTCCGCGGGGCGCGCCGGGACGGCCACCTGGCTCGACCTCGCCGAGCTCTCGGGGATCAACGGACGCCTGCAGGACATGCGCGACGGCTATGTGCTCACGCGTGAGTTGTTCGAGCGGTCGTGGCGCGCGGAGAACCGGCCGTACTGGTTGCAGAACGACCTCGCGCGTTACGACGCCGAGATCATCACCTGGGTGCAGCGGATCAATGCGCTCGACCGGGCGCGCCGCCGATTCGCTCGGGAGCGCAAGCTGCCGACCCCTGAGGAACTGGGGATCCCGCGCGCGCTATTGCCACCGGTGGGCACCGACGCTGGCGTTCCACCGCGCCCCCGCCGCGACTGACCCGAGGGGCCATTCCGCCCCCCAACACTGGGGCGGCGGGTGGCGTAGCACATCGTTGGTCCCATCCGTTCCCACCCCAGCCCGAGTCCCCTGCTCATGCGACTGCATCGCTTCATTTCTGCGTGCGTCGGCGCCACGGCACTTGCCGCGGTCCCGGCGTTCGCGCAGACCGTCGACCAGGCCGTCATTGACGCCCTCCGTTGGCGACAGGTCGGCCCCGCGAACATGATGGGCCGCGTTGCCGACGTCGAAGGCATCGCGTATCCGTCCCGCACCTTCTTCGTCGCCGCGGCCGCGGGTGGCGTCTGGAAGACCACGAACAACGGCACGACGTTCCGCCCGGTGTTCGAGAACTACGGGGTGGCCTCGCTGGGTGATCTCGCGATCGCGCCGAGCGACACGAACATCCTCTATCTCGGTACGGGCGAGCCCAACTCGCGCAACTCGATCTCCCCGGGTGGCGGCGTGTTCAAGTCGATCGACGGCGGTCTCACATGGACGTTCGTGGGCCTCAAGGCCACGGAGCACATCGGTCGCATCCAGGTGCACCCCACCAACCCGAACGTCGCGTGGGTCGCGGCCCTCGGCGCGGCGTGGACGACCAACAAGGATCGCGGCCTCTACAAGACGACGGACGGCGGCGCGACCTGGCAGCTCAAGAAGTTCATCAACGACTCCACTGGCTTCGTGGACGTCGACCTCGACCCGCGCAACCCGGACGTGCTCTGGGCGACGAGCTATCAGCGTCTGCGCGGACCCTACTTCCTCCGTTCGGGCGGCGCGGGCTCCGCGCTCTGGAAGTCGACCGACGGTGGTGAGAGCTGGACCGAGGTGAAGGGTGGCGGCTTCCCGGCGACCATGAAGGGCCGCATGGAGATCGCGATCGCGCCGTCGAATGGCGACATCATGTATGTGATGGTCGAGGCCGACAGCACGCCCAACCCGAAGCCGACCGCGGGCGCGAAGGCACAGACGCTCCAGAGCGGTCTCTATCGCTCCGCCGACGCTGGCCGCACCTGGGAGAAGACGGCGAACGACAACGTCCGCCCCTTCTATTACTCGCAGGTCCGCGTGCACCCGACCAACCCCGATCGCGTCTGGTTCTCGTCGACGCCGGTGAAGGTCTCCGATGAGGGCGGCAAGAACGCCCGCAACGCCACGGTCGGCATACACGTGGACCATCACGCGATGTGGATCGACCCCAAGGATCCGCAGCGTCACATCGTCGGCAACGACGGCGGCATCGGCATCTCGAACGACAACGGTGGCAGCTACACCTTCCCGAACAGCTTCGCGCTCGGGCAGCCGTACAATGTCTCGTTCGACATGGCCGTGCCGTACAGCGTTTGCGCGGGCCTGCAGGACAACGGGTCATGGTGCGGCCCCAGCCGTCGCCGGCAGGGCGCGATCACCAACTCGATGTGGTTCACGTTCAACGGCGG
>JANOTB010000176.1:0-2839 GCA_031416115.1 Gemmatimonadota bacterium | reverse complement strand
GCGGGGCCAGCGCCGCCAGCGGGGCCGCTGATGGCGGCGGCCGAGTCGCTCGACGTTCACCTCTGCGATCGTGATCCTGCGCCGACCGTCGGGCGGCTCCTGGATGTCGGTGACGGGCCGTACTTCGAGTACGACCCCGCGTTCCGCGCCTTGGGAGTGCAACTGTCGCCGCTCGCCCTCCCGTTGCGTGAGGGTGCGCACCCACCCGGACCGCGCGCTCTCCATCGACTGCGCGGCCTCTTCGCCGATTCCATCCCCGACGGATGGGGGCTCAAGGTGCTGCACCAGGCACTGCGCGAGTCGGGGGTGGATCCCTTCCGGGCTTCTCCCCTCTCACTGTTGCGTGCGGTCGGACGACGTGGGATGGGTGCGCTCGCGTACCAGCCAGCGCAGGACGTGTGGGGGCGGGTCGCCGACGGGCTGGACCTCGAGTCCCTCGCGGCGGATGCGTTGCGGCTCGATGCGGAGAAGATCGACGCACTCCCGACCGAGATGAAGCGCGCGGCTGGCACCTCGGGGGGCGTGCGCCCAAAGCTCACGGTCGCGTGGAACGATGACGGACGGATCCACGATGCCGCGTTGCCCCTTCGGGCCGGATTCCGTCACGTGCTGATCAAGTTCCGTGCGCGGACCGATTCCCCCGCACTCCCCGCGATCGAGTCGGCGTATCTCGAGATGGCGCGCGCGGCCGGACTCGGGGTGCCGCAAGCGCACGTATGGCATCTCGAGTCGGGCGAGGACGCGCTGATCGTGGATCGGTTCGACCGCGTGGGGGACGAGCCTCGGCACGTGCAGACGTTGGCGGCCCTGTTGGAACTCGATCCGGCGAACGATCTCGCCGATTACGGGCATCTGCTGGAGGTCGCCCGGCGACTCACGGGGAGCTTCACACAGGTGCTGCAGGCCCTGCGTCTCGCTGCGTTCAACGTGTACGCCGGAAATCGAGATGACCACACTCGGAACGTGGCGTTCCTGATGTCGCCGTCTGGCACGTGGACCCTTGCGCCGGCCTACGATCTCACGTGGACGGAGCGCGGCACGGGATACCACGCGATGTCCGTGGACGGCGAGTCGCGGGCGCCGGGGACCCGGCACCTGCAGCGCATCGCGGTGGCGGCCGGGCTGGATCTCCCTCAGGCGAGTGCCGTGCTCGCGGACGTTCGGCGCGCGGTCTCGCGCTGGCCGGAGTTCGCGGAAGGGGCCGACGTGCCGGAGTCGTGGGTGCGGCGGATCTCGAGTGGGCTGGCGGTCTCTTGACGCCACCGACTGCCTCGCGGGCGCCGCGTGAGCGCGCGCAGGACGGAGTGATGGCGCGGATATTCGCGACCGAGTCAGTCAGATGATGCGGCGGGAACTGCCGTTATCATTGAAAATCGTCCAACGTATGGATTATATTCGAGGATGATTCAACGTCGGATTCAAGCGGAGATCGAACAGGGCTAAGAATCAGGCGGCGGTGGCGCTACTTGGTCCCCGCCAGGTCGGGAAGACGACGCTCGCACTGAGAATCGGCGAGAAGCGGAACTCCGTGTATCTCGATCTGGAGGATTCGGGCGATCGCGAGAAAGTGGCGGATCCGAGAGTCTTTCTTGAGCACTACGAGGATCGGACGGTGATCCTCGACGAGATCCACCGGATGCCGGACTTGTTCCCCCAACTTAGGGGCCGGACGCATCACGTATCGGGAACTCACGCCGATTGAATGTGTTGGAGGTCGAGACAAGTCCCGCTTGGCGGGCAGCCTCGGCGCCAGTGCCCAGACGATCGGGCGCTACATCGATCTGCTCTCCGACCTCTTGCTGGTACGACGGCTGCCACCGGTGCATGCGAATGTCGGCAAGCGGTTGGTGAAGTCTCGGTGATCACAACGCGCTCATTGGCCATCCCGTGGTCGGGGGAAGTTGGGAAGGCTTCGTGATCGAGAATCTGCTATCCGTAGCACCGCCAGAGACACAGGCGGGATTTTACCGGACCTCGGCTGGAGCGGAAATGGATCTCGTACTGGATCTTCCGGGCGGCCAACGGTGGGCCATTGAGATCAAGCGGGGCCACGCCCCGCCCTTGGGGCGTGGGTTCCATCACGCCTGTGAGGACCTACAACCGCATCGGACGTTCGTCGTATTCAGCGGCGATGCGGGATATCCGATGCCCGGCGGCGTGGAAGTCGTCGCACTACGGGCGCTCGCGGATCAACTGGTGGCGCAATGAGTGGACAGTCCGTGGACCCGGTCGCGCACCTTCGCGAGTTAGCCGAGACGGCGGCACGGTCGGCGGACCTGCTCGGCGAGCAGATCCGCGCGGCGACGCAGATGGTGCGTGAGACGGTGCAGGGGGGCGGGACGCTGTTCTTCTGCGGGAATGGTGGCAGCGCGGCCGACGCGCAGCACATCGCGACCGAGTACGTGGTGCGGTACATGCGGACTAGGCGGCCGCTGCGGGCGATCGCGCTCACGACTGATACGTCGCTGCTCACGGCGGCGGCGAATGATTTCTCGTTCGATGAGGTGTTCAGCCGACAGGTCGAGGCGTTGGGGCGTGCCGGGGACCTGCTGGTGTTGCACACCACGAGTGGGAACTCGCCGAACTGCCTGCGTGCGGTGGAGGCGGCCAAGGTGCTCGGGGTGAAGACGCTGGCGTTGACGGCGCGGGACGGGGGGAGGATCCGCGGGATGGTCGATCTCTGTCTCGTGGTGCCGACGGAGCGGACGGATCGGGCGCAGGAGATACACTTGGCGATACAGCATGGGATCTGTGATGTGGTGGATGAGGAGGCGGCGCGATGAGCGGTTCGCCGCCACGCGTGGCGACCGCGTGCACGCCGGGGACACGGCACGCGATG
>JANOTB010000175.1:0-2635 GCA_031416115.1 Gemmatimonadota bacterium | reverse complement strand
GGCCCGTGAACGTGAGCCCCACCGGGAGTTCGTGCACCGATCCCATGGGCACCGTCACGGCGGGGTAACCCGCCACGGCCGCGAACGACGTGTCGCCGCCTACGAAGTGATCACCATTGAGGTGGTCCGTCAGCCAAGCGGGTGCGTTGGAGGGAAAGACGATCGCATCCAGCGAGTGCTTGGCGAGCGTCGCATCGATGCCCTCGGTGCGCGCCATGCGAATGCACTTCGCGCGCGCTGCCAAGTACGCAGGCTCGGTGAGTGGTCCCTTCTTCTCCGCCTGTATGAGCGTCTCCTGCCCGAACCACGGCATCTCGCGCGCCGCTTCCTTCTCGTTGAACGCGATCAACTCGGCGAGCGACTTGATCGGTGCGCTCGGGCCGAGCGATGCGAAGTACTTGTTCAGCCCATCCTTGAACTCGTAGAGCAGCACCTCGAACTCGGCGTCGCCGAACTTACCCGCGCCAGCGAGATCGGCCGGGTCGACGATCGTCGCGCCTGCCGCCTTGAGTGCGGCGATCGCGGCATCGAGCGCCTTGTCGACGTCGGGATTGAAGCCCGCCATGTTGCGCGCCACGCCAATGCGCGCGCCCCTGAGTCCCGCGGCGTCCAAGCTCGTGGTGTAGTCCACGCCCACGGGAACCGAGTGCCGCGCCGTGGCGTCGTCGCGCGGGTCGAGCCCGACGAGTGCCGTGAGGAGCGCCGCGGCGTCGGCGACCGTGCGCGTCATCGGGCCCGCGGTGTCCTGCGACGCCGAAATAGGGATGATCCCCGAGCGACTCCAGAGTCCGACCGTCGGCTTCACACCCACGAGTCCGTTGAGTGACGCGGGGCAGAGGATCGACCCGTCGGTCTCGGTGCCTATTCCGATGGTCGCGAAGTCGCTCGCGAGTGCGGCGCCCGTTCCTGAACTCGAGCCACAGGGATTGCGGTCGAGCACGTACGGATTGCGCGTCTGCCCGCCGCGTCCGCTCCAACCACTGCTCGAACGCGATGAGCGGAAGTTGGCCCACTCGCTCAAGTTCGTCTTGCCGAGCAGCACGGCGCCGGCGGCGCGCAGCTGTGTGACGATGTACGCGTCCTGAGCGGGCGTGCTCTCGGCCAGCGCGAGTGAGCCCGCCGAGGTGCGCATCTTGTCGGCGGTGTCGATGTTGTCCTTGATCAGCACCGGGATGCCGTGCAGCGGCCCGCGCACCTTGCCCGCCTTGCGCTCGGCGTCGAGCGCAGTGGCGATCGCGAGAGCGTCAGGGTTGAGTTCGATGACCGCATTCACCGCGGGGCCGCGTTTGTCCAAGGCGGCGATGCGTGTCAGGTAGCGTTGCGTGAGCGCATGCGAGGTGAGCGTGCCCTGCTCCATCCGTTCGCGCGCTCCGGCGACCGTGAGCTCGAACAGGTCGTCGGTCGGATCGCCCGCTGGATCGCCGGTCTGCGCTCCGGCAGGAACCGAGCTCGCGCCGGGTGCGCAGGCCAGGGGCAGTGTGGCGACCACACCGACGATCAGGGCGCGGGTAACGAATGCGCGACGGTCGATGCCATCGGTTGCGTTGTCTTCGGTCATGGGTCTGTCTCTCTGAAGAAGTTCACGTTGACTGGATGAACACCGGCCCTGCACCCGTGTAGATTTCACGCATGACAGACGACTACGAAGGCGAAGTTGAAGAAGGCGGCGACGGCAACCACGAGACCGAAGCCACCGTGACCTGCCCGCATTGCGGCGAGTCGGTGGAGATCACGCTCGACCCCAGCGGTGGCGACGTGCAGGAGTATATCGAGGATTGTGAAGTCTGCTGCAATCCGTGGAACGTGACCGTGCACTACGACGTCGAGGGCAAGGCCGACATCGAGCTGACGTCGCTCGACGAATAGCCCGGCCGGCCCTCAGCGCCTGGTCGCCACTGCGATCGCGCCCGCCGGTCAGGGCTTGATCACCGCCGCGATCGCTGCCGCCGCGACCTGCTCGTCCTGCGCACTGCTCGCGCCGCTGACGCCCACCGCGCCGATCACGCGGCCGCCGACGATGATCGGCAACCCGCCCTGCAGCGCGACGAGCCCGTCGATCGACAAGGAGGTGAGCGTGTCGTTGAGCACGCGGTCGGCGTAGACCTTGGTGGGTCGGCCGAATCGCGCGGCGGTGCGTGCCTTGCCGAGCGAGACCTGCACCGAGCCGGTGCTCGCGTTGTCGAGCTTGATGAACCCGAGCAGATCGCCGGCGGCGTCGGTCACTGCGATCGAGAGGTTCCAGCCGTTGGTCTTGGCGGTGGCTTCGGCGTGGGCGAGGATCGCCTTCACGGCGTCGGCGGTGAGCGCCTTGGTGTCGGCGAGCTGGGCCGAGGCGAGGCGGGGCGTGGCGAATGTCAGCGCGACGAGCGCGAGCGCGGTCGCGACGCGGCGGGTGGCGAGGGGGTGCGCGAAGGGATTCGGCATGATGGTGAGGGGCGAGGGATGGTGGACGCGCGTGGCCGGTGAGGGCCGCAGTCGGTCGAATATACGTGGGTCAGATCCGCTCGCGCACCCACGCGATCGCATCGCGCAATCCGAGCGCCCGGACGCCGCCGCCCATCGGGATGTCGTCGTCGCCGTTGTAGACGACGATGCCGCCGGCGCTGCCGATGTCCTCGCAGGCGTTCCAGAAACC
>JANOTB010000174.1:0-17231 GCA_031416115.1 Gemmatimonadota bacterium | reverse complement strand
CCGCGCCCCGGCGGCCGAGGGGTCGAGCGCCGTGGAGACGGGCGACTTGTCGTACTCGTCGAGGATCTCGCCGACGATCTCCTCGAGCAGGTCCTCCATCGTCACCATCCCCGCGGTGCCGCCGAACTCGTCGAGCACGATCGCGAGGTGCTCCTTCCGCCGCTTGAAGTCGGCGAGCACCTCCTCCACCTCGCGCGATCCCGGCACCACGTGCACCGGACGCATGATCCGCTCGAGCGTGAACTGCGCGGGGGGGCGCCGGAGCGCCCGGAGGAGGTCCTTCGAGTGCACCATCCCCACGATGTCGTCGATCGTGTCGCGGTACACCGGGTAGCGGGAGCGCCCCGCCTCCTCCACCACGCTGATCGCCTCGTCGAGCGTCGCATCCACGGGGATCGCGACGATCTCCGTGCGCGGCGTCATCACCTCGCGCGCGTTCTTCTCCGAGAACTCGAACACACCGCCGAGGATCTCTGCATCGCTCACCGGGAGCAGTCCGCCCTCGGACGCGCGTTCGACGAGGAGCCGCAGTTCGTCGGGCGAGTGCGGCGTCTCCTCATCGGAAACCGACTTCTGCCCGACGAGCCGGAGTAGCAGGTTGCTCGATCCGTTCAGGACCCAGATGAAGGGCCAGACGAGCCAGGTGAAGGCGAGGATCGGCGGCGCGAGCCACTTGGCGAACTGCTCGGGATAGTTGAGCGAGAGCGCCCGCGGGGCGAGTTCGCCGAACACCACGTGGAGGTAGGTCACCACGGTCATGGCGACGGCCGTGGCGATGCCCAGCCGGACCGAGAGCTCGAGCGGCACCGGAAGCCCGGCGAACCAATGCTCGATCGTCTGACCCAACGACGCCTCGGCCACCCAGCCCAGTCCGAGCGAGGCCAAGGTGATACCCAACTGGCCAGCCGAGAGCACCCGTGTGAGATTGCTACGGGAGGTCGCCGTGACCGCGAACCGGGCGAAGTGGTCCCCCGCGCGGACCATGGCTTCGAGACGCGAACGACGTGCCCGCACCAGCGCGAATTCCACCGCGACGAAGAAGGCGTTGAGGGCCAACAGGGCAACAATGGCGAACAGGCGCGAGAGCACGAGTGAAAGTTACGGGGACTGCGTGATCGAACGCCAGTCGCCGGTCGTCGCGGCGCATGCGCAGTTCGACGGGCATTCGCACGTCCACACGCACGCCCATGAGACCGGAACGCGCCGCCTGACGATCGCGCTCGTGCTCACGGCACTCTTCCTCGTCGCCGAGGTCGTCGGCGGCCTGGTCTCCAACTCGCTCGCGCTGCTCGCCGACGCCGGCCACATGCTCACCGACGTCGGGGCGCTCGCGCTCTCGCTCTTCGTCGCCTGGTTCAGCCGGCAGCCGGCAACACCGCAGAAGACCTATGGCTACCTGCGGTGGGAGATCCTCGCCGCGTTCATCAATGGCGCCGTCCTGCTTGGCGCGTCGGCGCTCATCCTCTGGGAATCGGTGAGCCGTCTCGCGTCGCCAGAGCCGATCGGCGGCGGACTCATGCTCGTCGTCGCGGTGCTCGGCCTCGGTGTGAACGCGGTCTCGGCGTGGCTGCTCCACGGGAGCGCGCACCACTCAATGAATATCCGGGCCGCCTATCTCCACGTGCTCGCCGACCTCCTCGGCTCGGTCGCCGCGATCGTGGCCGCGGTGCTCGTGGGCTGGAAGGGCTGGCTCGTCGCCGACCCGATCGCCTCGATCGTGATGACCGGGCTCATCGTCGCTGGCGCCTGGCGCCTCGTCCGCGAAGCGGTGGACGTGCTGCTCGAGTCTACCCCGGCGCACATCGAGCTTGAGGCGCTCCGCCGCGCCATGGCGCAGGTCCGCGGCGTGGGCAGCGTGCATGACCTGCATGTCTGGACCCTCACCTCGGGTGTGGTGGCGATGAGCGCGCATGCCGTGGCGCCCGATGCCGCTGAGCATCAGCGCGTGCTCGAGGAGCTCCATGCAGCGGTCGGGAGATTCGGTATCTTGCACGCAACGATCCAGCTGGAAGGCGTTCCGCTCGGCGCCTGCGCACCCGCTCCGACCGCCGTCCCCGATTCCGCCGTCCCCGCCACTCTCACGCCGGCCTCTCGCTGATGGCGCAACTCGACCGCCTGCTCTCCGTGATGATCTCCAATCGCGCCGACTCCCTCATTTTGCGCGAGGGGGAGGCGGCGACCCTGATGGTGGAAGGCAAGCCGAGGCCAGTGACCAAACCACTGACCGCGCCGCAGATGATCGCACTGATCAAGGAGATCGCGACGCCGCAGGCGGCGATCCAGCTCGAGGCGCGCCAGCCGACCAAGTTCCGCTACACCAGTGAGGACTCCGTCTTCGCGGTGCGCGCGACGCTGCAGGGCGATGCATTCGTGGTGGACATCGTCGTCGACGCTGCGGGTGAGTTCCAGCGCGCGACCGGCATGATGCAGCGCGTCTCGATCGCCGAAGAACCGGCCGTCGGGGTGAGTGCGGCGCACCGGATCCCCGACGTGAAATCGGCGGCCGCCGACCCTGGGCAGGCCAAGGACGCGATGGAGAAGTTGCTGCGCATCTTGGTGGAGCAGGGGGCGTCGGACCTGCATATGCGCGTCGGTGAGCCACCGATCCTGCGCAAGAATGGCGAGATGGAGCGGATCGAGGGGCAGGGCAAGCTCGACCCCAGCACGACCGAGGCGCTGCTCCAGGCGATCATGCCCGAGCGCAACCGCCGCGAGTTCGCCGAGACCAACGACACCGACTTCGCGTACGAGATCGCTGACCTCGCGCGCTTCCGCGCGAACGTGCTGCGTGATCGAAAAGGTGTGGCGGCGGTCTTCCGGGTGATCCCGAGCAAGATCGTCACCGCCGACCAGCTCGGCGTGTCGCCCGAGGTGCAGAACCTCTGCTACCTGACCAAGGGGCTCGTGCTCGTGACCGGCCCCACCGGTTCGGGCAAGTCGACCACGCTCTGCGCGCTCGTGGACTTGGTGAACCGCTCGCGCTCGGACCATGTGATCACGATCGAGGACCCGATCGAGTTCGTGCACGAGAACAAGAACTGCATCATCACGCAGCGGCAGGTGGGAGTGCACACGGGGTCGTTCAAGAGCGCGTTGCGCGCGGCGTTGCGCGAGGACCCGGACATCATCTTGGTCGGTGAGCTGCGCGACCTGGAGACGGTGGCGATCGCGATCGAGACCGCCGAGACGGGCCATCTCGTGTTCGGCACGCTGCACACGACGACGGCGGCGAGCACGATCGACCGACTGATCGACCAGTTCCCGGCCGACCGGCAGGAGCAGGTGCGGACGATGCTCTCGGAGTCGCTCAAGGGGGTCGTCTCGCAGGTGCTGTGCAAGAAGATCGGCGGCGGGCGGGTGGCGGCGCGCGAGATCCTGCTGGTGACCCCGGCGATCTCGAACCTCATCCGCGAGGGGAAGACCTTCCAGATCCCGTCGATCATCCAGACGTCAAAGCGGCTCGGCATGATCACCATGAACGACACGCTGCTGGATCTGGTGGAGAAGAAACTGGTGGAGCCGAAGGAGGCCTACATGAAGTCGGTCGACAAGGCGTCGTTCGTGAACTCGCTCAAGACGAAGGGGTTCGACGTGAGCTTTGTTGAGGTGGACCCGACGAGCACGCCGGCCGGGTCGCCCAAGGCGGTGGCGCCGGCGGCTGGGGCGGGTGCGGCGGGGAAGAAACGCTGACGCCAGCGGGCAGGAGGCCGGAGAGATGGGATTCTCGTCCGGAGTGGGCGACGCACTGAAGGGTTCATGGTCCGCTAGCCGCACGGAGGACGGACACATGTGGACACCACGCTGGTCTCTGACTCTTGCCTTGTGCGTGCTGCACGGAGCGATTCCGGGGGCTGCACAGGCCCAAGCGGCCGCTATCACAGGGGTCGTGAAGATTGACCCCACGACCCGTGAGCCCGGAGCAAGTGTCATCCAGCTCACGGATCTCGATGGTCGAACGATCGCGGCCGTCCGTCCCACGTCCTCCGGCGCGTTCACGGTGCGACCGGTCGAACCGGGCAGTTTTCGTCTGCGACTGCTTCGCCTGGGGTACCGGCCCGTCGAAATCAGCGTTAGGGTCGCTGCAGCCGACGTGGTGCTGGGAGAACTTGAGGGCCCCGGAGTTCCGGTTCCGCTCGCAACGATTCGAGTACGTGGCACCTCGGAGTGCACCGATGCGCGTGCGAACGGACGCGTCGGAGACCTCTGGCGACTTCTCGAGGTTGGGTTGGCCGCGCAGGTTGCCGATCAGGGTGCGCCAAGAGTCGCGGAACGATGGTTGAACTACGAGCAGCGAGTGAATGCGCGAACCGGCATCGTCGCGGTGCTCCAGATTCAAGACGATGCAGGCGGATCGCCCAGCGGCTTTCATCCGGCCCCAGCGTCCGCGTTGGCGGATCGTGGTTTCATACTCGCGGAGGATGCGGGCTTCACGTACTTGCTTCCCGTTGCGACCACGCTGCTGTCACCAGAGTTCCTTGCGCGCTACTGCTTTCGCGCCGACGATGGACGAGGGCCCTCCGGCGATGCGCTTTCGCTCGCCTTTCGCTCCGCGAGCGAGGCCGTTGGACGAACCGACGTGGCAGGCGAGATGGTCTTCTCGCCGGGCGGTCAGCTGCTCGAATACGTACGCTTCGAGTATGTGAACCCCCCGGTTGTCCTCGCGGGCACGCACGCAGAGGGCAAGGTGGCTTTTTCGAACAAGGGGAACCGCTCGGCGATCGATTCGTGGTGGGTGGACATGCCGCTAGTCGCGGTCGGACGCTCCTCTGTGCCGTCGGCAGGAGTTCCGACTTTGCGATCTGCGCCCCGCTCCGTGACCACGTCGCGACGGCGAGTTGGAGCCATTCGGCTCGCGGCGTCACGATGCGCGACGTGCCCGCTCGCTACCGACACAGCCGTCTCCGGCTTGGTCCTGCGACGAGCGGCGTCGAGCGATGACTCCACGGTCCTCCTTTCGCTCCGTCTCGCCACGTCCATTGTCCCGTCGCCGACGGAGGGCAAGCCCATTCCATGGCCACCGGGCCGGTACGAGGTTCGCACGGCGACCGCGTGGATGGCGGCTCACCAGATCGAGCAGACGACGGTGCTGGAGGTCGCTGACGCCCCACGACCAACGACGCTGGCGTTCGGTGGCCTCTCGCGGCGTGACGTGCTGACGCTCGCGTGCGCGCGCGAGATTCCGGGAGGCGGTGTTGTCGGGGGTGCGGTTGGGACCCCAATCGGCGTGCCTGTCCCCGGCGTTGCTGTCGTAGTCGAGGTGTCAGGGCCGACGGGAGTAGTGAATCGCGTCACGGCGACGGACGGGCGGGGCTACTGGAGACTCTGTTTGCCGTCGGGCGAGATTCCGACCCGCGTCTGGGTGATCGGCGAAAGCGCCGGTGCGTACTCGGCGATCGAGCCGTCGGATGATGACCAGGTGGTCGACCTAGTGGTTCGTCCCCGCGATGAGCCGAGTGCCCGCGCGTCGTCGCCGTCGATTCTCGAGGTGCGCATACGTTCTCAGTCCGGCCAACCTGTCGAGGGAGTAGAGGTACGGCTCCAGTCTTCTAATCGAATCGAGGAGCGCCGTCGGACCGACCCGCGCGGGACCGTGGTGTTCGTGGTTACTGGTGTCGGAGACCTGAGGATTTCGGCCCGAAAGGTCGGCGTATCACCGGCGAGTGTCGTCGCCCGCGTCGGTCCTGGTCGCAATGCGATTGGTCTCGTGTTGTTCGCGCTCCGCCCTGGGATGCTTGACACGGTCCGAGTCCTCGCGGATCGCAGAGTCTCGTCGCGCCTCGACGCCTTCGAGACGCGAGCCCGCCAGCGCCAGCCGAATGCCGTGCTCCGCACCGACCAATTGCGTCAGTATTCGCGCCTCTCTGACGCCCTTGGTCGTGTGGCAGGAGTCGTCGTCGTCGACAGCAGCGGACAACGACAGGCACGCAGCACGAGAAGCACGCCTCTCGCCACCGGCGGGGGGAGAACTCTGCCCGGTTGTCGACTTCGTGTGATCCTCGATGGGGTGCCTCAGCCCTCAGAAACGAGTCTGGACGACGGTCCGTCGCCGATGCAACTGCATGGCGTGGAGGTGTACCTGTCCTCGAGCCGCTTCCCGCCCGAATTTGGCGGCACGTTAGGGCCGGGAGAGTGTGGATTACTCATGGCGTGGACGAAAGATGGAAGTGCGCCGAGTAGGTAGCGTACGCCTGATCTTGCGGCCCACCGAATCGCCCCGACGCCGACGGCGGGGGCGGGGTGCGCGCGGCAGGCGATGGTAATCACTACCACCTACCCCCTATCCCCTACTATCTTTACAGGCTATGGAAATCCGCAACATCGCCATCATCGCGCACGTCGACCACGGCAAGACCACGCTCGTCGACAAGATGCTCCGGCAGGCCGGGGCCTTTCGCGCGAACCAGGTCGTCGCCGAACGCGTGATGGACTCCAACCCGCTCGAGAAAGAGCGCGGCATCACCATCCTCGCCAAGAACACCTCGGTCCACTGGGGTGACACGAAGCTCAACATCGTCGACACCCCCGGCCACTCCGACTTCGGCGGCGAGGTCGAGCGCATTTTGCGCATGGTGGACGGCGTGCTGCTCGTGGTCGACGCGTTCGACGGCCCCATGCCGCAGACGCGTTTCGTGCTCCGCAAGGCGCTCGCACTCGGCCGCACCGTCCTCATCTGCATCAACAAGATCGACCGCCCGGGCGCCGACCCCATGCGCGTGCACGAGGAGGTGCTCGACCTCCTGATCGAGCTCGAAGCCAACGAGGATCAGCTCGACGCGCCCGTCATCTACGCGTCGGGCCGCAACGGCACCTCCACGATGGACATGGAGGTCCCGGCCGTCGACCTCACGCCGCTCTTCGATTGCATCGTGAAGCATGTACCGAAGCCGCCGAGCGACAAGGACGGCTCGTTCCAGATGCTCGTCTCGACGATCGACTACTCCAACTATCTCGGTCGACTGGCGATCGGGCGTATCGAGCGCGGCACCGCGCATGTGGGCGACACCGTTCACCTGCTCCCGGTCGATCAGACGCATAAGGGCGCGCCGGGTCGAATCACCAAACTCTATGTTTTCGAGGGGCTCGAGCGCATCGAGGTCCAGAGCGCCGTCGCCGGCGAGATCGTCGCGCTCGCGGGGCTTGAGGGCGTCGAGATCGGTCTGACGATCACCGACCCGGAGCATCCGGAGCGCCTCGAGGGCATCGCCGTCGAGGAGCCGACGATCTCGGTCGACTTCATGGTCAACAACTCGCCGTTCGCGGGCCAGGACGGCAAGTATGTGACCAGCCGTCAGGTGAAGGAGCGGCTCGAGAAGGAACTCGAGCGCAATGTCGCGCTGCGCGTGGAAGACACCGAGGGCACCGATGCCTGGACCGTCTCGGGCCGCGGCGAACTCCATCTCTCGATCCTCATGGAGACCATGCGGCGCGAGGGCTTCGAGTTCCAAGTGAGCCGGCCGCGCGTGATCATGCACCTGGGCCCCAATGGCGAGCGGCTTGAGCCGTACGAGGAGCTCGCGATCGACGTGCCCGAGGAATACATGGGCACCGTCATCGAGAAGCTCGGCCCCCGCAAGGCGAGCATGATCGAGATGAAGAACCCCGGCATGGGGCTGGTCCGCATCGTGTACCGGATCCCGGCGCGCGGTCTGTTCGGCTACCGCTCGGAGTTCATGACCGACACGCGTGGGCTTGGTATCATGCACCACCGTTTCCTCGAGTACGGCTCGTGGGCGGGTGCGTTGCAGGGCCGTCTGCGCGGTGTGCTCGTGTCGATGGAGGCGGGGACCATCATCGCCTTCGCGCTCGGCAACCTGCAGGACCGCTCGACGCTCTTC
Organism: Gemmatimonadota bacterium; assembly: GCA_031416115.1. GTDB lineage: Bacteria > Gemmatimonadota > Gemmatimonadetes > Gemmatimonadales > Gemmatimonadaceae > Pseudogemmatithrix. The sequence continues at coordinate 9,396 of JANOTB010000174.1, read as the reverse complement.
GTGACGCCGGGCGACGAGGTGTATCAGGGGATGATCGTGGGCGAGAACTCCCGGCCGGGGGACATGGATGTGAACCCGACCAAGGAGAAGAAGCTCACCAACATGCGCTCCAAGTCGGCCGACGATGCCCTCACGCTCGAGCCGCCGCGTCTCCTCACGCTCGAGACCGCCCTTGAGTACATCGAGGACGACGAGCTGATCGAGATCACGCCCAAGAGCATCCGCCTCCGCAAGCGCCTGCTCTCCGAGAGCGACCGCAAGCGCATCAGCCGGGTGGCCAAGAAGGAACGCGCGGGCGTCTGACCGGTCCGGACCCTTGACCCCGCGACACCGTACACCATCTTGGACAGCACACCGGACCGGTGCGCCGTCCCCAGTCGTCCGACGCAGTACCGATCCGTGATCGGGGGCCGGTCTCGCCACCACTCTCGCACGCCACTCTTCAGGAGAACGCGGCAATGCTGGCGAATGTGCAGTCTCCCTCGGTCCGGGCTGCGGCCTCGGACGTTCCGCATCTCGATCTGAGCGACGCGGAGTTCCACGCCGGGCTCGATGCGGGCTTCGCCGCCGCCCTCGAGGACGACGGCAAGTTGGACGACCTTGACGGCGATCTCGATGACGACGACGATGACTTCGATGATGACGACCTCGATGACGATGACGACGAGGACGACGACGATCTCGACGACGACCTGATCGACCTCGACGACGAGTATGACGGTAAGGACGAAGAGGACCGTCCGCACCCCGGTCCGGGTCGCAACGACGACTGAACCGCCGGGTGAGTCAGCTGGCTGAGTCACCCGGCTGAGTCAGCCGAGTGCGCGTTCGAGGCGCTCGGCGATCGCCCTGAGGATCTGCACCCGCGCGAACCGCTTGTCGTTGCCGGCCACCACGGTCCATGACGCGTCCGGCGCGGTGCATCGCGCCAGCATCTCCTCCACCGCCACGCGGTACGCCGGCATCTTCTTGCGGTTGCGCCAGTCATCGGCGGTGATCTTGAACTGCTTGTAGACCACGCGCTCGCGCTCCTTGAAGCGCTTGAGCTGCTCGTCGGCGCTGATGTGGATCCAGAACTTCGCGACCGCCGTGCCATGGTCGGTGAGTTGGCGCTCGAAGGCGTTGATCTCGCCGAAGGCGCGGTCCCAGTCCGCGACGGGGGCGAAGCCCTCCACGCGTTCCACGAGCACGCGGCCGTACCAGGAGCGGTCGAATATCGCGATCCGGCCATCGCGCGGGACATGCCGCCAGAAGCGCCAGAGATAGTGCTGCGCCCGCTCCTCGTCAGTGGGAGCCGCGATGCCGACCACTCGGTAAAGGCGCGGATCGATCGCCTGCGTCACGCGCCGGATCGCGCTCCCCTTGCCGGCGGCGTCCCACCCCTCGAACGCGAGCACGGTCCCGACTTGCGCCTCGCGCGCTGCCCACGCGAGCCGACTCAAGCGCTCCTGCAGCACGCGCATCTCGCGCTCGTACACCGCGACCGTGAGCGTCTGCTTGAGATCGACCGTCTCGAGGATCGACGGCCCCGCCACCCACCGCGCCGCCACCGCAGTGCCCCCGCCTTTCGCAGTTCCCTGTGCCCCCTGTGCCCCTGTGGTGAAAGCAGTTGCCGTTGCCGTTGCCGTCGCCGTCGCCGTCTCGATCGCCGAAAGCAGGAGTTTCCCCGCCTCGACCTCCCGATGCCGCCGGTCCGTCGCATCGATCACATGCCAGGGCGCCCAACGCTCGTTGGTCTGCACCAGCGCTCGCTCCGACACCTCGCGGTACCGATCATAAGACTTGAAGTGATCCCAGTCGTCGGGCCCGAGCCGACCATCCTTGTCGAGCGCCTCGAGCCGCTCGCGTTGCGCTGCCTTGGCGAGATGCAACCAGAGCTTCACGAAGGTGGTCCCGCCCTCGGTGAGCATCCGTTCGAACTCCACGATCCGGTCGAGCTCGGGAATGAACTCCCGCTTGCGGCGCACCTTGGTCACGCGTTCGACGATCGGCAGCGTGTACCAGGAGCCGAAGAAGATCCCCACGCGTCCGTTGCCCGGCATCGACCGCCAGAAGCGCCAGAAGTGCGGGCGTTGTTTCTCTTCGTCCGACACGTCCCAGAAGGCGTGCGTGACCACACCGCGCGGATCGAGCCACTCGTTGAGCCGGTGGACGAGTTCGCCCTTGCCGGCCCCGTCGGCTCCGGAGACGATCACCACCACCTGCCGCTGGGTCTCGCGTAGCGCGAAGTGGGCGGTCAGGAGCTTGGAGCGCAGGTGCCGGACCGTGGTCTCGTAGGCCCGGTCGGAGAGTGTGAGGCCTTTCTCGGCTTGCTCGAACATGGGCGGGCGGGGCGATGGGGGAGGCGACCAAGGCGAGAGTGCCGAGTTTAGCGCTCGGCCGCAAGGCGGCGGGGTTCGTCCTCGTCCGGCGTCCTCGTCCTCGGCCGTTGACCCTGACGCAACGTTCGGCTTTATTTCAAGGCTCTGAACCGGGCCTGTAGCTCAGGTGGTTAGAGCGCACGCCTGATAAGCGTGAGGTCGGAGGTTCAACTCCTCCCAGGCCCACTCCCGGTAGGCGACGGCCTCGCAAGCGTACTGCTTGGGGGGCCGTTGTCGTTCGGGCATCCTGCGTCCAGGCCACCGTATTCGAGTCCACGGAGTCCGCCGGTTTCCCTCGCGCTGGCGAAGTGCGAACGCGGGCCGAGAAGTGTCGTCATGATGACGGCGTGACCGCTCGCCACCGCGAGCTTGCTCATCCGGACCGCGAGGTGACCGGCACCGAAGACCAACACTGGACGGGCGGTCACGCGCTGATCACCCTGACATGGGACGGCGTGCGCGCAACGTCATGCACCGCGACGCACGGCGATAGTCGCTGTCGCACCATTCGCTACACCAGTCGACCTCGAAAGCCGCGGCCTGCGTAGTACGACTCAGCGCCATTGTGGTAGACGAACACCTTGTCATAGCAAGCGAGGCGCCGGCTCGGCGGTATTGCCGCTGGGTTTGTTCGCTTTGCGCGCGTCGAGCGCGGCTCGGTCGAAGCAGAGACTGCGGCGCGTGACACGCGCCGCCGCGACCGGTAACTTCCTTTTGCACCCACACCCGGACCGGTCTGCCCGTGTTGACTCCACTGTTCATCGCGACGATCGTCGCGTTCGCACCGCAGGCATCGACCGATTCCCTGCACGCATCCGCATTGCTCGACGTCGCCACCGCGACGGTCGCCGACCTGAGCGACGACGGCCGATGGCTCGCGCTCACTACGAGCCGCCGTCGCGACGCCTTGGGTGTCGTCGCCGCGCGCGATGGTGACCCGAGCTACCTGCGCGTGGTGCCCGCGGAGCTCTTCGCGGTGGACACGCGCACTCTCGAACGTCGGCCGGTGTTCGCGGGCAAGCGGCCAGTACGCGCGGCGACCTGGTCGCCCGACGGCACACGGCTCGCATTCATCGAACTGGTCGATGACCGTTCCCGTATGGTCGTGTGGGAGCGCGCCACGGGTCGCAGCGTCGTCTCGCGCCTTGCGGCGGGGAGCTACGTCGCCGAGAACTCCGAGCTGCGCTGGAACGGAGCGGGCACACAGCTCTACTTCGCGCTCCGCACCGACGAATGGCGCACACAGGTCCAGGAGCGCTTCGCGACCATGGTGCGCGGACCGATCACCCATCTCGGCGCCGGCGAACGGGAGCCGTTCCTGCCCTGGGAGGCATTGCGTCGCGAGGCGAATCGTCGGGCCGTCGCGGCTTGGACTCCGGCGACGCAACGCGTGGAGACGCTGATCGCCGAAGGGATGATCGCGTCGTGGGCGATCTCGCCCGACGGCAACGTGCGGGTATGGAACGACGACATCACCATACGCACGGACTACGAGACGATCATGGGGCGCACGGAGCGCGTGATCGCGCGCGTTGCCGGTGACACCGCGACGCGCGTGATCTTCCCGACGTTGAAGGGCGTGACGCTGCAGTGGGCGGAGGATGCGCGGCGGTTCTTCTACGCACGCGACGGCGCGGTGTGGATGGGCCGCGTGGCCGATGGAGCACCTCTCGCGGCCGACACCGCGCGCCGTCGCATCCTCGCGCCCGACTCCGTGCCCGCGAGCGACACGAGCCGCGCGGCGCGCGACCGTCGTGCCCGCACGCGATGGAGTCTCGTGCGTACCGCGCCACTCGGCGACGCCGTGATCGCCTCACGACAGGATGGACTGTACCTCGTGGACACACTTGGTGCCATGACCCGCATCGCCGCGCTGCCCGACAGCACCGACCTCACGAGTCCGCGGCCGACCGTGCTGCAGTGGTCGCACGACGGCCGTTACGTCTACCTCGCCGTCAACATGCGCGACCGCTGGGAGCGCGGCGTGGTGCGCTGGGACCGCGCGAGTACCCGTACCGACACTCTCGCGCGCGACGGGCAGTTCCGCACCGGGGTGCAGCTCTCGCGGAACGGCGAGACGATGGCGCTCAGCATCGGAGCATCGAACCGGCCTGCCGATCCCTACGTCGCGGACTTGGCACTCCGCAGTCCGCGCCGTGTGATCGAGTCGAACCCGCAGCTCGCGCCGCAGTCGCTGGCGCGCACCGAGCTCATCCGTTACCTCGACGCCGACGGCGCGCCACAATGGGGCGTGCTGTATCACCCGACCAACGGTGCGAAGCCCGCGCCGACGATCTTCCTCGTCTACGAGACGTTCTTCGACGACACCTTTGACGCCATGGCGAATCTTCTGGCGTCGCGCGGCTATGCGGTGGTGAAGCCGAGCGTGGGCTTCGAGACCGGGTATCCCGGCGAGGCCTGGCTCAAGGGTGTGACCGCGGCGGCGAACCATGTGATCGCGATGGGCGTCGCCGACTCGGGGCGCCTCGGCGTGCATGGCACGAGCTACGGTGGTTACGCGACCAACCTGTTGATCACGCAGACCAAGCGCTTCAAGGCGGCGGTCAACATCTCCGGGAAGGTCGACTTCATCTCGTTCTACACCGACTCTCCGCGCCTCGGCGACCGTAACACGCACGCCGCCGAGCGAAGTCAGGACCGGATCGGTGCGACCCTGTGGGAGGCGCCCATGAAGTACATCGAGCATTCGGCAGTGCTCTACGCCGACCGGATCACGACGCCGCTGTTGCTCATGACGGGTGGAGAGGACCACAACGTGCCGGCGATCAACACGCGCGAGATGTACTACGCGTTGCGCCGGCTGGGGAAGAACGTCGAGTGGGTGAATTACGCCGACGGTGGTCATGGGATCCCGATGACCAATGAGCGCGAGTTCACGCATTTCCATGAGACGCTGGTGGGGTGGTACGATCGGTTCCTCAAGGTGCCGGCGGCGATCGTTCCGTGAGTGGAGGACTGAGGGTCAGCGTGTCGCGCGCGCGCGCGTGGCCGATGTTGTTGGCGTTGTCGATGTCAGGCTGCACCGGCATCCTGCTCGGCGCGGCGAATGTCATCGAGAACGGCGATGCACCGCGCACCGAGATCGCGTACGGCAGCGCGGAGCGGCAGCGCTACGATGTGTACCGACCGCTTGGCGCTGACGGTCTGCCTCTGCCCGGTCCGTTGCCCGTGGTGATCTTCGTGCATGGTGGCAGTTGGGAGAGCGGCGATAAGAAGTCGTACCGGTGGGTGGGGCAGGGGCTCGCGAAGCAGGGGTTCGTGGCCGTGCTGCCCAACTACGGGTTGATGCCCGCGGTGCGCTTTCCGGCGTTCGTGGATGACGTCGCTGCCGCCGTCGCGCATGCGCGCGCACGAGCTGGCGAGTGGGGCGGTGACACCACGCGACTCTTCCTCATGGGCCACAGCGCCGGCGCGCAGATCACCGCGCTCGTGGCGTATGACGAGCGATATCTTGCCAAGCAGGGACTCACGCCCGGGATATTCGCCGGCTTCATCGGTCTATCCGGACCGTACGATTTCGTGCTCGACTCCAAGTTGCTGCGTGCGACCTTCGCCGGATCGCCGGCGCGCGAGCACGATGCGCAGCCGGTCCACTTCGTCCGGCACGACGTCCCGCGCACGCTGCTTGCGATGGGTCGCGACGACACGACGGTCCGGCCGCGCAACACCACGTCGCTCGTGGCGCACCTGCGCGCGGCGGGGGCCTCGGTGGACTCACTCTGGGTCCCCGGAGACCATGGCGTGACCGTCGGCGCGTTCGCGCGCACCAGCCGTGGCGACAGCGAGGTGCTCCGGCGCATCCGCGAGTTCGTGCTCGCTCCGCGCGATGCGCGAGCGGCGAAGCGGTAACGCCTGCGGCGGTCCGCTGGTGACTCCCGCTCGCGCACGGGAGAATTCAGGGCATGGCCACTCCTCCCACGCTGCTGCAGGTCCTGCGTGACCGGCTCGCGGCGAAGCACTACAGCCCGCGCACGCTCGAGGCATACGAGCACTGGGTACGCCGGTTCATCGGCTACCACGGCCGCCGGCATCCGCGCGCGATGGACCTCGCGGAGGTTCGTGACTTCCTCACGCACCTGGCGCGCGACCGGAAGGTGAGTGCGAGCACGCAGAACCAGGCGCTCGCCGCGCTCCGGTTCCTCTATGAGGTCGTGCTCGAGCGGCCGATGGCCGCGCCGACAGATCATCTCGTCGCGAAGCGTGCGGCTCGCCTGCCGACGGTGCTGAGCGCCGACGATGTGCGCCGAGTGATCGAGCGGATGCGCGGTGTGTCGCAACTGATGGCTCGGATCCTGTACGGCAGCGGCCTGCGTGTGATGGAGTGCTGCACCTTGCGCGTGAAGGACCTCGACCTCGATCGCGGCGAGCTCACGGTGCGGCACGGCAAGGGTGGGCGCGACCGGCGCACGATGATTCCGGAGAGCATCGTCGCGGACCTTCGGTGTCACCTGGATTCGCGCAAGGCGCAGCATGACGCCGACGTGCGGCGGGGAGCTGGCTACGTCGCGCTGCCGGATGCGATGCGTGTGAAGCTCGGCGCGCAGTCCGGCCGGCGATGGGATTGGCAGTGGGTCTTTGCCGCGACGCGCGAGTACTGCGACCCGGAGACGGGGGAGCGGCGGCGTCATCATCTTCACGAGACGGTGGTGCAGGCTGCGGTGACCGCGGGCGCACGCTCGGCGGGCCTCAGTCAGCGCGTGACGTGCCACACCTTCCGGCACAGTTTCGCGACGCACCTTTTGGAGGCGGGCTATGACATCCGGACGGTGCAGGAGCTGTTGGGGCACCGCGACGTGAGTACGACGATGATCTACACGCACGTGCTGAACCGCGGGGGGTTGGGGGTGCGGAGTCCGCTGGACGGGCTGCCGTCGCGCCGGAGGCCGGTGTAGCGCGCGATGGTGATGCGGGGGGGGGACTGCAGGCGGTGCGGCACGAGAATCCAGAGACGGACCTCTTCGATTAGCAGGGCGGTCCATCCTCGCAGCTCTCGCGCGACTCGGCGCAGCGCACTGAGCGCGGGTGCACGGCGCATCGCCATCAATAAGATCCGACTGCCGAATCGGCACGGCCAATCCGGCATTCATAGGAATCGCCCTTCAAAAGACATGTATAGGTAGGGGGATCGATCGGCTGGCGCATCGGGAGTCGACGATCGGGGAGAGGGAGCATCGAGCGCGAAGGCAGGAGCAACAACCTGCGAGGCGAGTGCAACAGCTTGCGAGGGGGCTGCGAGGCAAGTGGAACAGTCTGCGAGGCAAGTGCGACAGCCTGCGACGGGAGTGCGGCAAGCTCGAAGCGTTCACATCCAACCGGAGGGGAGATGTACGCGACACAGAAGCAGGTGCTGGAATCGTTCGTGCGGGTGCGCGCGTTCCTCGAGGCGCATCCGGCCACGGGGCCACTACGCTATGCGGACGCCCCAGCGACGCTCGACGACGCGCGGCGGCGGATCCGGGCGTATGCGGGCTTGCAGGTGTCCGGGCGGGCGCTGAGTCGCGCCGAGTTGCGCCGGTAGGCGCAGCTGATCAGGCGCCTGCGGGACCGCCACATGCGGCCGATCGTAACGATCGCGCGCGCGCAGATCGAGCCGGAGTCGGACGTGCGCCTGCCGGCGGCGTTCCGCATGCCGCGCGCCTCGTGGCGCGTGACGCAGGTCCTCCAAGCGAGTGATGGGATGCTCGGGGCGGCAGAGCCGTTCGAAGCGGTGTTCATCGCCCAGGGACTGCCGGTGGATTTCCTGGCCCGGTTCCGGCAGGCGCGCGACGAGCTGGAGCGGGTCGTGAGCGTGCGGGCCGTGTTGATCGGGACGCACGTGGGGGCGCGCGCGGGGCTCCCGGTGCAGTTCCGGCGCGCGCGGCGCGCGGTGACCGACTGGACGCGGTCGTGCGCGTGGCGTTCGAAGGCGACGAGGCGGTGCTGGCCACGTGGGGCGCGGCGAAGCGCGTGCACCGGAGGCCGGGCGGCACGGGCGCTCAGGTGACGGTGAACGCCGAGGTGCCGGAGGTGGTGCCGGAGGTGGTGCCGGTGGTGGTGCCGGCGCCGGCGTACCGCATCCAGTTGGTGGCCTGAGTGGGGGTTAACCCGACACATCGGGGGCGACCCAAGTTGACGCGCGTGCATCAGTACCGCTTCGAAGCGGTCGGGCGCCGAGCGTGCACTGGAAGGCGAGCCCGGGATGATCCAGGAAGGGGACGAGGCTGCGCAGCACCACGCCGTGCCGCCCCCGGTCGATGGGTCGGGGGGCTGCGTGCGTGATCACGGGCTCGCGCCGGATTATGCAGGTCTGTCTAATTCGGAGAACGTACTAAAGGGTTAGCTGAGCGCCCGGCGGCAAGACGTTGGCACGCGAGGTACTTGCGAGGCGCTCGTCCGCATCCAAGATTCTCATTCGCTGACTATGCAGACCTGTCTAATCAGGGAATAATGGAATAGGCAGGTCAAGCCAATCCACGTTAGCCAGAATGAACGACTTCGAGCGGATCTTTCCATACGTATTTCCATTCTTCTTCGTGGGCATGTGGCTTCTAGTGACCACAATTCTCCGCAGCGTGTCAGGCATGACCCGTGAACTCGCTGTGTCGGTCGGAAGCGCGCTGCGCGAGTCGAGATGGGGATCAATGACAGTCAATGGCGTGGCCGCACGCAATTGCGCAAAGATCGAGGAGCACCCCGACGGCTACGTCGTCCGCATGCAGTGGATCTTCGGCGGCGGGCGATTGTGGCTCTCCAAGGCCGATCTCCGGATCGGAGACGCGCAGCCGAAGAGATTTCTGTATCCCCGAAGTAGAACGATGATCAGCGGGCTGAATCAGGTCGTCTTGTTCGACGAGCTCTCGGATTTCGTAGCTCCAGATGTGCGGCGTCACTAGTAGTGCACGGTTATGCGCGCCATCTGGCTAACGAAGGTTGGTGCCGATGGCCGTCTAGGGTAGCGGGTTGGGGGGGCCGCCGTTTATATAAAGCAATGACCCCCCCCCCCCCCCCCCCCCCAGTTTTTAAAAGACGCCCCCCC
>JANOTB010000173.1:0-5085 GCA_031416115.1 Gemmatimonadota bacterium | reverse complement strand
ACCGACGACCTCACGCTGAGTCCGCTCCGCACCATGTACCACCCGAGTGCGCCTTGGGCGAGGGTGAGCAACGGGAGTGCGGCGAGACGGAAGCGGAAGCGTTTCGGGATACCACCACGCCAGAGCAGGACGAGGAACGGGACCGCGAACACGAGCCCGACGCCGCGCGCGAGGATGCGGTGGAACCACTCCCACCAGTAGATCAGCTTGAAGCCTTGGAGCGTGATCCCCTTGTGCGTCGTCTCGGCCTGCGGGATCCGCTGGAACGACGCGAACGCCTGCTCCCACTCGGTCGCGTTCATGGGTGGCAATACACCGGATACCGGCCGCCACTCCGTGATCGAGAGCCCGCTCTCCGTCAGCCGCGTGATCCCACCCACGACCACGGTGAAGAACACGGCAACGATGCAGGCGACCAGCCAGCGCTGGAGCGAGCGGTGCTCGGACGGGAGGTCGGGCAGTGCGGCGACGGTCATAGCGACGGTGAACGGGAGTAGTTGGACGCTAGTCACCGACGACGATGCGCGCTATCTCTATGTCTGTTCATAATACGGCGCTTTTCTCCACCCGCAGCCCGCACCGACATGACCCAACGATCGCTCGTGCTGCTCGCGTTGCTCGCGTTGCTCGCCGCTCGCAGCATGCAGGCACAGGGCAATGCACCAGCGACGCTCGCGCCCCTCGCGCGCGAGATCCTCGCCGAGATGGTGCAGGCGCGCACGACCGAAGAGGGCAGCACGACGCCGCTCGCCGAGTCGCTCGCACAACGATTCCGTGCTGCCGGTTTCGCGGCCGAAGACGTGATGCTGCTCAGCGAGACCGAACGCAACCGTAACCTCGTGGTGCGAGTACGGGGCCGCGACCGGTCTCTCCCGCCGCGCATCTTCGCCGCGCATCTCGATGTGGTGGGGGCCGAGCCGCCGCTCTGGACGACCGACCCGTGGAAGCTCACTGAGCGGGACGGCGTGCTCTACGGCCGTGGCGTGCTCGATGACAAGGGCCCGGCTGCCGCGCTCGCGGCCGCGTTCATCGACCTCAGGCGGAGCGGCGTCGTGCCCGCGCGCGACCTGCTCCTGTTGCTCACGGCCTCCGAGGAGAACGGTCCGTACAACGGCGTGCAGTATCTCGTCGCCAACCGTCCCGACCTCACGCGCGGTGAGTTCGTGGTCGTCGCTGACGCTGGCGGTGGCGAGCTCGCCGACGGCAAGCAGATCGCGTTCGGCGTGCAGGCGGCGGAGAAGCTGTACGCGGACTTCGCCCTCACGGCTCGCGGCCCCGGTGGTCACAGCTCACTACCCGAGGGCCGCTCGCCGATCGACCGGCTGGCGGCGGCTATCGACAAGCTGTCGCGCTATGAGTTCCCGGTGAACGTGAATCCGGTGGTTCGCGCCTTCTTCCAGCAGCGCGCGCCGCTCACGCCCGGCCTGGATGGCGTGGCGATGGCCGCCCTCGCGCGCGACCCGAGCGACCGTGAAGCGACGCGCCGGTTGAGCGCCTCGCCCTTCTTCAACGCGATGCTGCGCACCACCTGCATCACCACATTGCTCAAAGCCGGCACAGCGCCCAACGCGATTCCCGCCGAAGCGACCGCGAACGTGAACTGCCGGATCATTCCGGGCGAGGCCCCCGACTCGGTCATTGCGCGCATCCGGCGCGCGATCGACGCGCCCGACATCGACATCACCGTGGCGCTGGCGCCGGTCCCCAGCCCGCCCTCGATGATGCCTCCGACGCTCACGCGCGCGCTCACCGAGACGCTCGCCGAGGTCTACGGCGTCATGCCGGTGATCCCGTACATGGAGATGGGCGCGACCGATGGCCTCTACCTGCGCAATGCCGGCCAGCAGGTCCTCGGCATCATCGGTCTCTTCGTCGACGGTGAGTTCACACGAACGATGCACGGCAATGACGAGCGGGTGCCGGCCGCGGCGTATGACCAGATGGTCGAGTTCACCCGAAGGTTCATACTGCGACTCTCCCGCTAACCATCCGCACATCATGACCACACGACTCGGCGTAGGCTTCATCGGCTCCGGTTTCAACACCCGCTTCCACATCCAGGCCTGGCAGGGCGTTCGCGACGCCGACGTGCTCGGCGTCTGGTCACCCAACCAGGTCAACGCCGCGTCGGCCGCACAGCTCGCGCGCAAGCTCGACGTCGGCGAAGCGAAAGCATACAAGTCGATCACCGCGATGGTCGCCGACCCAGCGATCGACGCGCTCTGGCTCTGCGGTCCCAACCAGGCGCGAATCGAGAACGTCGAGGAGATCGTGCACGCGATCAAGAGCGGCAAGGGCACGCTCAAGGGCATCGCCTGTGAGAAGCCGCTCGCGCGCAACGTCGCCGAGGCCAAGCAGGTGGCCAAACTCGTCAAGAGTGTAGGACTCAAAACGGGCTATCTCGAGAACCAACTCTTCGCGCCGCACGTCGAGGCCGGCAAGAAGCTCATCTGGGCGCGCGGTGCCGCGACCACCGGCCGGCCCTATCTCGCGCGCGCGGCTGAAGAGCACGCGGGCCCGCACATGCCCTGGTTCTGGAATGGCGCGCTGCAGGGTGGCGGCGTGCTCAACGACATGATGTGCCACTCGGCGCTCGTGGTGCGGCACCTGCTCTGCGAACCCGGCCAACCACTCAGCACGGTCAAGCCGGTGCGCGTCACCGGACACATCGCCTCGCTCAAGTGGTCGCGCCCCAAGTACGCGAAGCAACTCAAGGCGACCATGGGCGCGGACTACACCAAGCGACCGTGTGAGGACTTCGCGAGCGTGTTGATCGAGTTCGAGACCAACGACGGGCACAAGGTGATCGGCGAAGCGACGACGAGCTGGAGCTTCGTCGGCGCAGGGCTGCGACTCTCGGCCGAGTTGCTCGGCCCCGAGTACTCGATGAAGTGGAACTCGCTCGATAGCGGCCTGCAGCTATTCTTCTCGCGTGAGGTGACCGGGCGCGCGGGTGAGGATCTCGTCGAGAAGCAGAACGCCGAGCAGGGCGTGATGCCGGTGGTGCCGGAGGAGTACCTCGCGTACGGCTACACCGGTGAGGACCGGCACTTCGTGCGGGTGTTCCTCGGCAAGGAGAAGGCGCTGCTCGACTTCGACGATGGTGTGGAGGTCGTGAAGATGCTGATGACCGCGTATCAGAGCGCTGAGATCGGGCGCACCGTCGCGTTCCCCGGAAAGGGGATAGAGAAGTTCATTCCCGCAGTGGCGAGGGGAACATGGAAGCCCGGTTGAGAATGGCGGGCCGACTTGGTCGCGCGGCGGTCAGATGTGTCGCCGTCGTGTACCTACCCGTCGCGGTGCAGGCACAGGCTGTGGCCCCTGCCGCGGAGCGACCTGAATGTGCGGATCGTGGTCTCCGCGACCGACGAGCCTCTTCCACGAGGTCCACAGCCACTCGACGGCGGCCCGCAGGGGTTGCGTATCCCTGGATACGCGGATAGCGTTCGCCTCCAATGCAGCGCTCCGTTCTCGCGCGACTCCTGGTTTCAACGGTTGGCCTCATCGCGTCGCTCTCGACGCCGGGGTACGCGCTTTCGCACGGGTATGCGCACAGCGAGCTGGCGGAGCATTCAGCCCCAGCGACGCCGCTCACGGCCGTCGCGGCCGTCGCTTCGGCATCGGATGATGACGCCGAACACCCGCACCGCACGGTAGCGTTGGGGGTCACGACCCGCTGGAATGCGCTCTCGCCCGCCGTGCTTCCCGTCGTCGTCTCCATTCCGGTCGAGCCGTCCGAGTCCTCGAGTGAGTGGACTCGCGCTCCTCAGGCGGAAGTCGCGCCTCCCTCGGCGGAGCGACCGCCGACCTCTCCCCGAGCACCGCCAGCCGGCCTCTGAGCGCACTCGGCGATTCGCCGAGCAGTCCGCTCGCGCTGATTCCCGCCATCGTGCGGAGTCACCGCTTTCGCCGCACGAGTTAAGGCACGCACGACGGAAGCGAACTGCCCCGGATCGGTGCGTTCCCTGGGCAGGATCCACATCCTCATTTTTCGAGATACCACCATGCCTTTTCGCCTCCCTTCCCGGAGCGATCGGTCAGCTGCGGGACTGCACTTCGTCGTCCTCAGCTGCGCCGTCGTCGCACTGACGGCCTGCGCGTCGAGATCACAAGTCCCGGCGCCCGCGTCGCCACGCCCGCTCGGACGGGAGGTACCCGTCTTCCAGCCGTCCGCGCGCGACAGCGGGCGTCCTCTGAGCCCCGCATTCGAGGATCCGTCGGACTCCGTCTCGTTGCGCGACGCGATCGCGCTCGTGCTCCTGCACAGCCCTGACTTGGCGGCGTTCGCCTGGGAGACGAGAGCGCGCGAAGCTCGAGCGCTGCAGGCCGGGCGCCTTCCCAATCCCGTCCTCGGGGTGACGTCGGAGGACTTCGGCGCGACGAGCCGCACGCCCGGCGGAAGCTCGGCGCAGGTCGTCCAGCCGCAAACGACAGTGCAGCTCAGCCAAGTGATCGAGCTCGCCGGAAAGCACATGGCCCGCCAACGCGTCGCCGCGCGCGATCGCGACCTGGCGGCTTGGGATCACGAGGCCGCCCGGATGGACGTCCTCACGCGAGCGACCCATGCGTTCATCGACGTCCTGTACGCGCAGGAGATGGCAGCCCTCACGCGACAGTCGGCGCAACTCGTCCGCGAGGTCCAAGAAGGCGTCGTCGCTCGCGTTTCCGCGGGCTTGGTGTCGCCGATCGAGGCGACGAAGGCCGAAGTGGCGGTCGCGGCAGCGGACGTCGACTCCCATCGCTCGCAGCGGCTGCTCGACGCCAGTCGTGCGCGGCTCGCCGCGCAGTGGGGCAGATCCGCAGCGACGTTCGCCGGGGCGGTCGGATTTCTGAGTGACGTGCGCGACCCACCGCCGATCGCTGCGCTTCGAACACGCCTCTCCCAGAATCCCGAGCTCGCCCGATGGGCCGTCGAGCTCTCACAGCGAGAGTCGGCGCTCGCAGTCGAGCGCGCGAAGCGCACGCCCGACCTGACGCTGTCCGCCGGCTACCGGCGTTTCAGCCTCGTGGGCATCGATGCATACGTCGTCGGCGTGACGCTGCCGTTGCCGTTATTCGACCGGAACGGTGGTGGCACGGCCGAGG
>JANOTB010000172.1:0-6707 GCA_031416115.1 Gemmatimonadota bacterium | reverse complement strand
TGCGAGTTGGCTTGCGCGCAGAGGACGGCGATCGCGAAGAGAGAACACGCTAACGAATGCATCGAGTGCCGACGGAGTGAGGGGGACCCCGAAGTTCGCCCCGCTCGGCACGGGTCGCAACAGGTGGCACCCTGCGGAAACGCATCCGTTGGACCGACGTCAGGTCCGTTCCGCGCGCTCAGCTAGAACGTCCCAGCCAGCAGACTCGCGGAGACGCTCGCTCCGCCATTCAGATTGGCAGTGAAGACACCCGATGCGATGCCGCCACTGATCGATGTGAACGAGCCGATGACCGTACCGCTGCTCGTGGTCGCCACAGGGGTGCACGCGAACGCGGATCCGCTCAAGAGCATCGTGCTCGGCCCCGTCTTCGTCCATGCAAAAGTCACGACGGCTGGAGTCGAGTTGAGCTGACAGTTGCTGGTCCCGGACGTCACTTCTCCGGTGCCGTCGGCGAAGAATGCGATCTTGGTGAAGCAGGTCAGCTGACCGCACGCCAGCGACGGGATGCGCCAGTACGTCGTCGCGGCCGTCGCGGCGAGACGACCGAACCACCGGAGCATTCCGAAGGTCGAATCAACGATCTGCATTGCGGACTCCTGACTGAATGAGTGTGCGGTATTGAGCACCAATGAATCATACCTGAGACGTCGAGCCGGCAGACGCCAGTCAGGCCGGTAAGGTGTAAGTCGCTATGACGGCTACCGCGAATCCCTACGTCTGATGAGAATCGGCAGGTTCTCGGGACCGATCACTCGGGCGCGTCGAGCACCGCGCGAACGCGCAACGCGAGTGCTGCCGGCGTGAACGGCTTGGGCAGGAACGCCACGCGCTGACGCTCCACGCCGTCGTGGAGCACGCTGTCCTGGTGGTAGCCGGAGACGAGGAGCACGCGCACCTCCGGCCTCAGCGCCGCTACGTGTTCGGCGAGTTCGCGCCCCGAAAGGCCGGGCATCACGACGTCAGAGAGGAGGAGGTCCACCTTACCTTCGTGCGCCGCGAGGAGCGCGAGCGCTTGCTCTCCGTTCGCCGCCGCGAGCACGGTGTATCCGAGCCGCCTGAGGATGCTCTCGACGAGGCGACGCACCACCGGTTCGTCCTCGGCGAGCAGCACGGTCTCGTTGCCTCCCGGCGGCAAGGCGACCGGGCGCGCGACCAATGGCTCGACCGCTGGAGCGGTGGAGCTCGGCGTGCGGGAACCCGGCAGGCGAGGCAGTCGCACATCGAAGCGACTTCCTTCACCTAGTGTGCTCGTGACGTGCACGGCGCCCCCCGCCTCCTGAACGATGCCGTACACCGTGGCGAGTCCGAGTCCCGTCCCCGACCCCGGCGCCTTGGTCGTGAAGAACGGTTCGAAGATCTGTGTGCGCGTACCCTCGTCCATCCCGACGCCGTCGTCCGTGACGGAGAGGCGGACATACTCGCCGGAGGTGAGGCCGAGCGGTGCGGCAGTCGCGACAGTGAGCGACTCGCGTGCGACCTCGATCGTCACCAGTCCTGTGGCGGCGATCGCGTCGCGCGCGTTCACCACGAGGTTCATCAGCACCTGCTCGATCTGTGATTCTGCGGCACTCACGAGTCCAACGCCCGGACCAGACTTCAGGGTCAAGGTGATGCGGTCGGGCATGAGTCGCTGCAGCGTCGGTTCGAGTCCACGTACCAGCGCGGTGATGTCGACTGCGGTCTTTGGCACCACCTGACGGCGCGAGAATGCGAGCAGTTGCTGCGTGAGCGTCGCCGCTCGCCACGAGGTGTCGCGCGCCGACGAGATCTCGGCATAGCTCGGATGGCTCTGGTCGAGCATCTCGAGCGCGAAGTCGGAATGGCCGATGATGCCGGTGAGCAGATTGTTGAAGTCGTGGGCGATGCCGCCCGTGAGTCGCCCGATCGACTCCATCTTCTGTGCCTGCCGAAGTTGATCCTTGCTTTCCGCGAGCGCGCGTTGAGCGGCGAGCCGCTCGGTGACGTCGATCCCGACCGCGATCGCCACGGGACGTCCCTGCATCGCCGTACGTGAGATGAACAGTTCGACGACCCGGATGTCGCCACTGCTCGTTCGGTGTTGCTGTCCCGCCACCTGCATCGGAGGCGCACCGACGGGGGGCAACGCCACCGCGGTGATCGGCGCCTGGCCGGGCACGACCACGTCCGACACCCGCATGCGGACGAACTCGCCTCGCGAGTATCCGTAGAGCCGTAGCGCGGCCTCGTTCACGTCCAGGAAATCGAGCGTCTCGATGTCGTAGACCGCGGCGGGCGCGGGATTCTGATCGAACAGGACGCGCGCGCGGTGTTCGCTCTCGCGCAATGCGTCGTTGCGGTCGGCGATCTGTGCGGCCATCGCGTTGAAACTGCCTGCGAGCTCCCCGATCTCGCCCCCCGCGGTCACACGCGTCCGATGCCCCTCGTCGCCTGAAGCGATCGCGCGGGCATCGCGTGTGAGCTCTTGAACGGGATCGACGAGTCCGTTTCCCAGATACAGCACCGCGACCACGCCGGCAGTGAGCGTGAGTGCCGCGATGAAGATTTCGTAGAGCAGCGCGCGGCGCACCGGCGCGAGGGCGTTCGCGGCGGGAATGCCGACGGAGAGCTGCCAGCGGGAACCGGAGATCGACGTGAAACCGGTCACCCGGGTGATGCCGTCAAGCCACACGGTCTCGATCACACCGTCACGTAGCGCGATCTGCCGCCGTATGGTGGCGATGGGGAGTGCATTGGTGCCGACGAAGAGCTGATCTTGAGCGGACCGGGCGATCACGGTGCCGCTGTCGCGCAACGCGATGACCGATCCCTCTGGAAGCCCAGCCGCCGCAACGTATGGTTGAAACGACCGGACGCGCAGTGCGGCGCCGACCATGCCGCGGAACACCTCACCCTCGAGGATCGGGCGTGCGACGACCACGCCCCAGACCTTGTTCTCCGGACGCTGGAGTGTCGCGCCTCCGATCGCGCGCTTTCGCGTGCGCTTCACGTCGGCGAAATAGTCACGGTCGGCGATGTCCACGACGCCCGGCTCGCGCTTCCAGTTGGAGCGCCCGACGATCCGTCCGGCGCTGTCGCTCACGAACAGCACGACGTCGAGGTCCTTGATCGCGCCCACAGCCCGCTCGAGCAGGGCGATGTTGCGCGCGGTGTCGCGGACCTCGGGAGAGACGATTCCCGCCAGCAGGTCGAGCTCCTCCTCGAGCGCCGAGAGCCGGAGGCTGATTCGGGCGGCGACCCGACGCGCGATGTCGAGCGCACGGGCGTCCGTCGCGGCCCGCGCGTCCGACGCCTGGGCCTGCGCCCGCACGACCGCGTACACGAAGAACGGGGTCGCTCCTGCGATCACGAGTAGCGCCAGGCGACGCCGGATCCCGAGCGATCGAATCACTCCGCCGCTCCCTGGCTCCGCCGCGGTCGCGCCACGTACAACGTGTGCATCGGTCCCGCCGTGGTGTGCGCGCGCACGCGCAGCGTCTCCACCGCGAGCTTCGAGCGCTCCAGCGCGTCGACGAACCGCGAGTCGTCGGCGACCGACCAGTACACGATCACGCCGCCGGTGCGCAGTGCGGCCATGGTGCGCTCGATCCCGTACGCCGCATACAGCTGCGCATTCTCCGACATGAGCATCGCCTCGGGGCCGTTGTCGGTGTCGAGCATGATCGCATCGAATCCCGCAGGGTTCGCGCGGAGCACGTTGAACACGTCGTCATGCACGATCCGTGTGCGCGGATCGCGCATCGCCTCGGCCGACAGCTCATATGTGGGCTCGGCGTTCCAGGCGATCACCTCGGCCATGAGCTCCGCCACCACGACCTCCGCGTCCGCACCGAGCCGCCGCAGCGCTTCGCGGAGTGTGAAGCCGAGGCCGAGTCCGCCGATCAGCACTCGGGCGCGCGGCACGTCGTGGAGCGCGGCGCACGCGACCTCGGCCAGGCGATCCTCGGAGAGGTGGCGGCGCGACGACATGAGTTCCACGCCGTCGGCACGGATGAGATACTTGCCGTCGTGTCGGTGGAGCTCGAGGAGTGTTCCGTCGGGCGTGCGGGCTTCGCCGAGCCGTTCGACCGGCTTCATCCGTTCAGCGCACCGATGATCGCACCGAACACCACGAAGTTGAGCAGATGATTGCCCGATTCGATCGCCCACGCCCTGATGTAGCCGGCGAAGAGCTTGTTGGCGAGTCCGGTGGGGCCCACGAAGCCGAGCCAGATGAAGAACCCCGCCATCGCGCCCGACGCGGCGTTCGTGCCGCCCATCGCGCCGGCGATCAAAGGCACCAGCATCGCGGAGCAAAGCGCCTGCACGAAGCTCGTGAGCATCAGCAGGAGCCACGTGACCGGTGTTCCGACGGGCTGATCCCCGACGGCCTTGCCGATCGCGTTCCACCAAGCGGGGAAGAACGTCTTGGGCCCGAACCAGAGCGCGCCACTGATCACGCTGAACGCGAAACACGCAGTGACAGCGGTCCAGCTGACGAAGGAGATCTCCATTGGGAACTCCGGGGCGACGAGGGAACGGCCTGCCGAAGCGAAGATAGCCGGATCGCGGCGGCGGCGCACTGCGCGGCACTGGCGGATAGGTTTCGGGGACACTCTCGCCGAGCATCTCTACGATATGCGGATTCCCCACGACGCGGCAACCGCCAGCACCGATCACCAGCGCGCAGTCACCGAGTTCGTGGCTGCGGCGCAGGCCGTCCCGGCCGAACGATGGGAGCGCAAACCGGATGAGACCCACTGGTCGCCCGCGCAGATCGCCGAACATGTGCGATTGACCTACGAGGTCGTCGGCGAGCAGTTCCGGGGCGGGCCGGGACTCCGCGTGCGGACGTCGTGGTGGATGCGCGCGCTGCTCCGATGGAAGTTCCTCAAGGGGATACTCGAGGACGGTGTCATGCCGAAGGGCGCGCGCGCGCCGCGGGAGGTGCGTCCCGGCGACGGTCCGTTCGAGCGCGAACCACTGCTAGCGGCACTCCAGCGGTCGGCGCATGCGACGGAGGAGCGAGTACTTGAGCAGTGGATAGTTCCACGAATCACGATGACGCACCACGTGTTCGGCAAGCTGGATCCCGCGCAGGCGGCACGATTGCTGACCGTGCACACCGGCCATCATGCGGCGCAGTTGCGCGTCCGCCTCCCCTGACCGGCGTGCCCCACCTCCCGCTCATCGATGCGACCGCACTCGCCGAGCGCCTCTACGGCGTGCGGGCGCTGGCGTTGGACCTCCCGTCCGAACGCGACCAGAACATCCTTCTCCGCACAGAGGCGGGAGCGCGCTTCGTCCTGAAGCTGGCCAACGTCGCGGAGCGACGTGAGGTGCTCGAAGCCGAGTGTGCGGTCATGCGCCACCTGGAGCCGAGCGGACTCGCACCGCGGCTCATCCGTACCATCGACGGCGCCGAGATCGCCCAGCACGGTCCCTGTTTCGTTCGGCTCATCTCGGCGCTTCCAGGCACGACCCTCGGCACGGCGCCTCTCCATACCGACGCGTTGCGCAGGGATCTCGGTCGCGCGCTCGGCCAGGTGGATCGTGCGCTCGCGACCTTCGATCACGCGGCCTTCCATCGCGACTTCCATTGGGACCTCGCGAACGCCGACCGCGTGGTCCGTACGTATCTCCCGGTGGTCGCGGACACCGCGATAGCAGCACGGATCACGAAGCTCGCCGCGTACCATGCGGCGCATGTCGTCCCGATGCTCGCGGACTTCCGGCAGGGTGTCATCCACGGCGACGCGAACGACTACAACGTCCTCGTCGATGAAGCGCGGCAGACGGTCACGGGGATCTTCGACTTCGGCGACATGGTCTACAGTCACATCGTCAACGACGTCGCGATCGCGATGGCGTATGTCGCGCTCGGCGCGGCGGATCCGTTGGCGGCTGCGGCGGCGGTGGTCGCCGGATACCACGAGATGCATCCGCTCACTGAACCTGAGATCGAGGCGCTCTTCAGTCTCATGTGCATGCGCCTCTGCGTGAGCGCGTGCATGGCGGCAAAACAGAGCGCCGAGCGCCCGGGAGACGACTACCTTCGCATTAGTCAGGGTCCGCTCGTTACGACGTTGCCTGTGCTGGCGGCGATCCATCCGCGATTCGCGCACTACACCTTTCGCGACGCCTGTGGCCTGTCGCCGGTCCCGCATGCGCCGCGCGTGACTGCCTGGCTCGCAAAACACTCGGCAACGTTCGCGCCGTTGGTCGGGAGCGACCTGCGCTCTGCTAACGTCGCGCCGATCGATCTGAGTGCCGGCAGTCCGCTGGTCTCGAGCGATGCGCGCGAGAACGTCCCCGCGGAACTCGATCGTCGCATTCAGCGCGTGCTGGCCGAACAGGGTGCCACGATCGGCGTGGGAGGCTACGACGAGGCCCGGCTGATCTACGCCTGGCCCAACGAGCCGGCGGCGCGCGAACCGCGCACGATCCACATGGGGTTCGATCTCTCGCTCGCTGCGGGCTCACCACTCTACGCGCCGCTCGACGGCGTCGTGCATGGGTTCGAGGACGCGGCCGGCCATCACGACTACGGCCCGGTCATCGTCCTCCGTCACCGGACCGACGACGCGGACCCGGTCGAGTTCTACTCGCTGTACGGACATCTCACCCGCGACTCGCTCGACGGCCTGCGAATGGGACAGACGATCGCGAAGGGCGCGGTCTTCGCCCGCGTGGGTAGCGCGCCGACGAATGGCGAGTGGTGGCCGCATGTGCACCTGCAACTCGTC
>JANOTB010000171.1:0-10716 GCA_031416115.1 Gemmatimonadota bacterium | reverse complement strand
GTCGGACGAGGGAGCATGTCGCCGGCCATCTGCTGCAACGCGAACTGGTCGAACGAGAGATTGCGGTTGAACGCGTCGATGACCCAATCGCGCCAGCGCCACATCGAACGGGCCGAGTCGTTATTGTAGCCGTGGGTATCGGCGTAGCGCGCGACAACAAGCCAGTCCATGGCCATGCGCTCGCCGTAACGAGGCGAGGCGAGGAGGCCTCTGACAGCCGATTTGTAGGCGGGTTCGCCGTTCACCTTGACGCTGGCCAGGAAGGCCGCTTGTTCGGCGGGCGCGGGCGGCAGACCGGTCAGGTCGAGCGAGACGCGGCGCAGCCACGTCCCCGGTGACGCGGCGGGGGGGGGGGGGGGGCCCCCCCCCCCCCCCCCCCCCCCCCGGGGGGTCAGAAGCTGCTGCTGATCTGGAATGCGATCGTGCGGAGGTTCGGGAACCCGAACGCATCCACCGCGTTCAGCACGCCCGATCCGAGATTGCCGCCCGCGAGTCCGACCTCAGGGTCGAAGCCCTGGTAGCCGCTGATCGTGAACACGTTGCGACCGATCATCGAGACAGTCCAGTCGCCCACGCCGGCGAGTCGGCCGAGGCGATAGCCGATCGTGACCTCGCGAAGCTTCACGAAGGTCGCGTTCTCGGTCGTGTTGTTGTTCGGGGCGAGGACGTCGTACAGACCGCCGACGCCTCCAGTGGAAATGGCGCGGAAGTAGTAGCCGATCGGACGCGCCGACGCAACGCTCTCGCCAGACTGGTCGGTCGAGGCGTGCGCGAAGTCGCCGAGCGACCACTGGCGCGCCTCGTTCCAGACCGACTTGCCCACCGTGGCATCGAGCAGGGCGTACGCCGAGAGCTTCTTCCACGTGAAGCTGTGCGCAGTCGACCATCGGAACGCCGGCAGTGCCTGCCCGAGGCTCACGTTCGTCACCGCACCGCCCGCATCGCGCAGCAGGATCGGCAGACCCCACCCGAGCGCTTCGCGGGCCGTACCGCCGGACCACGGGGATGCATCGGCCGGCTGGCGCGTGAGCCAGAGGTTCTTGGTGATGCCGTCAGCCAGCGTGTTGCCCGCGCCGACCCAGACGACGAATCCGTCGCTGTTGCGCTGGTACGCGGAGCCGGCTCCACCGCACAGGGCCTGATGCGTCGCCGGAAGCTGGCTGCACTGCGTGAGGAAACGGCGGCCGTAGATCTCACCCATCCGCCCGCCTTGCACGATCTTGAACATCGTCTCGGTGCCCTGCTGAGGGACGGCCGAAGTGCCGCCAGCGCCCACGAAGAACTCGGGAACGTCGAGCCGCGAGATCGTCGACACAGTGCGGTCGTAGTTGAAGCGGACCGAATAGCTCAGATCGCGCGTCTGAACGAACGGGACATTGAGCGAGACTTCGATCGTCGTGTTCGAGAGCTCGCCCACGTTCGACCACTTGCTCGTGAATCCGGCGATCGCCGGGGGGGGGACCGGCATGATCTGCTGGTCGATCACGTTGCTCGAATGCGTGACGGTGAGCCCGTACTTGCTGAAGAACTCGACATCGACTCCGGCTTCCTTCTCGGTCGAGACCTCGGGCTTGAGCAACTTGTTGCCGATCTGGTCGAGGGAGAGTGACAACCCATTGGCGCCGATCGAGTAGGTCTCGTACTGCGCAGCGAAGCTGGGACGGTTGCCCGCCTGTCCGACCGAGTAGCGGAACTTGAGGTCCGAGACGGCGTCGAGGCCGAACCACGATTCCTCACTCATGCGCCACGCGACAGACCCGCGGCCATACGTCTGCCAGCGACTGTCCACGCCGAACAGCGACGCGCCGTCGCGACGGATGAGGCCGCTCAGGATGTAGCGCCCCTGCCAGTCGAGGTCGAGGTTGGTGAACATGCCGATCTGCCGGACCTGTTCGACGTAGCTGTTGCCGTTGCGCGTCGTCGCCAGGGTGCCACCCACGTCATTGAGGCCCGGGACGACGATGTTGCTGCCACCGACGTTCAGGCCGCGGTCGTCCTGCGCCTCGAAGAGGCCGCGGAACGTGATCCGCGACGACAGGTTGTCGCTGAACCAGTTACGGCGCGCCGTCACGTCGACTGAACCGTTCAACGAGTACGACCGGCCGGAGCTGCGCTGGATGTTGCCCAACTGGGTCGTTGCCGCCGGTCCGGCGGCCGTGCGATACCCGAGCTCCTGCTTGGACTCGGCATGGTTGGTCCGCTGGTCGAAGCCGAACGTGCCCTCGGCGTCGAGCCAGAGCAGCGGCTGCCAGCGCGCGGTGGCCTGCCCAATGAAGCGTCCGATCCGGTTGACCGGCTGGAAGTTCTCGTGGTTGTAGAGCGGATTGGTGTTGCCGCCGTTCACCATCGGGATCGAGCGGATGAAGAGACGTCCCCGTGAATCGCGGCGCGTCAGGTCGGCGCTCGCCGGCTGACGCGTGACCGCGAAGAAGGCGCCGCCGCTGTTGTAGTCGGTCGCATCGGTGAAGTTGCTGCGCGCCGAGAAGTTCCACGCCGACGCCAGCTGCTGGTCGACGTTCACGCGCATCGAGTTGCGGACGTAGCCCTTCATCAGCTTCATCGAACCTTCCTGCCGGAACTGATTCGCCGACGCGAAGAAGTTCGTGCGCCCCACACGGCCCGTGGCGTCCATCGTCGAGTTGATCGACTGGCCGTCGGTCACGACCTGGCGGATCGGGTTGTAGGTGCGGAGGAAGGGGTTGACCTGGTAGAGATACCGCGCTCCCTGCCCAATGGGGCGCGAGATGCCACCATCGTTGCCCAACTGCACCGGCGGGAGGGCGAACTGGGTCTCACCATCATTGATGCGGAACGCCTCGTTCTCGAGGTTCACGCTGCGGGAACAGTCCGGTCCACCCACGGACACGGTGCAATGGCGGGTGTAATCCTCCGTCATCAGCATCGCGTGCGTCTTGGGGTACAGGTACTCGTTCTCGATGTTGGACGTGCCGGTCTCGAGCTGCGAGCGGAACTTGACGCCCTCGCCCGCGTTCTTGCCGGAGCGGGTCGTGATCTGGATGACGCCGTTGCCGGCGCGCGAGCCGTAGAGCGATGACGCCGCGGCACCCTTCACCACTTCGACGCTCTCGATATCCTGCGGATTGATGTCCTGAATGCCGCCCTGCGAGATCACACCGTCGATGATGTACAACGGGTCCTGGCCGCGACCCGAGGCATTGATCGACTGCGGTCCTCGGAGGATCACCTGCGGCGCCGTGCCCGGACGGCCCGACGACGACACGATGTTGGCGCCCGGCACCTTGCCCTGGAGCTGCGAGAGCGGGTTCGACCCCGGCACCGGCATCTCGTCGGCACCGACGTGGGCCACCGTGAACGGCAACTTCTTCACTTCGGTCGCGCCCGTCACGCCAGTCACGACGACCTGGCTCAGGCGGTTGACGTCCTGCTTCAGCTCGAAGTCCACGGTCTGCGCGCCCGCCGCGATCGTGATCGTCCGCACCATCGGGACGTAGCCGATCGCGCGGGCACGGATGACGGCCTGTTGCCCGCGAACGCGCGCACCAGGGACGGTGATCGTGAAGCTACCGTTGTCCGCCGTACCAACGGAGATCATCAGCGCTTCGATAGTGATGTTCGCCCCGTAGAGCGGCTGACCTGCATCACTCTTGACCGTGCCCGTGATCGACGCGCCGCTCTGGGCGTGCGCCGTCACTGCCGTCGCGAGTGAGAGGACAAGTGCGAGAGTGGAGGCGCGAAGCCCCCTGATCCCGATCCGTCGCAGCATGAGCATACCTCGTGAAGGGATTTTCCGACGGATGGTCACGTGCTCACGTGCCATCGCCTCTACGACACACCGGACCGCCGACGGCGACCACGGCCACGACACCAACCGCCCCGCCCCCGTTGGGGGGGGGAGAACAGACAGGCTGATAGGGTAACAGGACACTCAATCGTCGCGCAACCCTCTGGACCAACGCGAGATGCAGGGCTTGAATCACAAAAGTGCTTCAGTCGGCACCCCCGATCAGGCACCTGCATCTCGACCAACCCGATGATTCCACTGCGCTTTACCCTGAGGCGGCAACCCCTGTCACAACTGCCAGTCGCAATACCCGCCGATCGCGCGCACGACCAGAGCCCTTTGCCTTAGTTTCACGAGCAGCGCCCTGTCTCGACCTCCCCTCCCTTCCATATGAAGCTCTTTTCAGCCCTGCTCGCAGTCGCTGCCGCCGGCACCCTCCTGGCGGGCCCCAGCTCGGCGCAGGCCCAGCGCGCCGCCGCTGTCCCCGCGGCGCCCTCGGCAGCGGTCGCAACGCCCGACACCGCCAAAGAGGCGCGCCTCGCCCGCGCCGATCGCGGTCGCATCCGCGGTGGCAAGAATGGCATCTGGCTCGTGGTCATCTCCGACTACCAGTGCCCGTTCTGCAAGAAGTGGCATGAGGAGACAGAGCCGCTGATCGAGCGCGACTACGTGCGCACCGGCAAAGTGCAGATCGCCTACATGAACTACCCGATCGCGAGCATTCACCCGAACGCGATGCCGGCGCACGAGGTCGCGATGTGCGCGGCCGAACAGGATCGGTTCTGGCCGGTCTCCGACGCGATCTTCCGCACGCAGGGTGACTGGAAGAACCGGCGCGACGTCGCCGCGTTCTTCGACTCGCTCACGCGTACCCTGCCGCTCGACCGCCCGCGCTACGACCGCTGCCTGCGATCGGGCGAGATGCGCTCGGTGATCGAGGCGGACATCGATCGGTCGACACGGATCGGAGTGGGGTCCACGCCGAGCTTCCTCGTCGGGGGCCGCCCAGTGATCGGGGCGCAGCCCTACGAGGCGTTCAAGCGCGCGATCGACGCGGCGCTCGCTGCCGCAGCAGCAGCCGCGCCCGCAGCCGCG
This sequence comes from Gemmatimonadota bacterium, assembly GCA_031416115.1. GTDB lineage: Bacteria > Gemmatimonadota > Gemmatimonadetes > Gemmatimonadales > Gemmatimonadaceae > Pseudogemmatithrix. The sequence continues at coordinate 5,858 of JANOTB010000171.1, read as the reverse complement.
CCCGCAGCCGCGCGTGCTGCGACGCCCTCCCGCTGATCGCCGGTCAACCGCACCCCACCGCACCGCGACGTGCATCCACTGCTCTCGCCGCTCTACGCGGCCGTCGCGGGCACCGCATCCGCGCTGGCACACCTCCCAGTGCGCGCCGAGGCCAAGGCTTGGCGCGCCGTTCGAGCCCGGGGCGGCGCGTTGGAGCGTTTTGAGCACTGGGCGCGAGAGCACCGCGATCCCGCCCGCCCACTCCTGTGGATGCACGCACCATCGGTGGGAGAGGGGCTGCAGGCGCGCCCAGTCCTCGCGCTGCTGCGCCAGCGCCAGCCGGCGCTCCAGATCGTCTACACGCACTACTCGCCGAGCGCCGAACGATTCGCCGCGACGCTCGGCGCTGACTTCGCCGACTACTTGCCGTTCGATACCGCCAACGCGGCGCGGCGCCTGCTGGACGCGCTTCGTCCCAACGCGCTCGTGTTCGCGAAGCTCGACCTCTGGCCCCGCCTTGCCGAGTCGGCCGCGGCGCGTGCGGTCCCGCTCGGCATGATCTCGGCGACGTTGAGCCACGGGTCGCGACGCGGTGGCGCATTCGCGCGCGCCCTACTCGGCGACGCCTACGCGGCGCTCGATCGCGTCGGTGCGATCGACGCTGGTGACGCCGAACGCCTCGTGGCGCTTGGCGTGCGGGCCGATCGCATTCGAGTCACCGGCGACACGCGCTACGACCAGGTGGCGGCCCGTGCTGCCGCCACTGACCGTGCGAGCGATCTGCTCAAGCCGCTCGTGAGCGCGCGACCCACGCTCGTCGCAGGATCCACCTGGCCGACCGACGAGGCCGCGCTGTTCCCCGCGTGGCGGGCACTCAAGCAGAGCGTGTCCGACGCGCGACTGATCATCGCCCCGCATGAGCCGACGGCGTCGCACATCGCGCCGATCGAGCGCTGGGCGCTCGCCGAGGGACTCTCGTGCTCACGTCTCGCCGCGGCCGACCTCTCGCACGACGTGGTGGTGGTGGACCGCGTGGGGGTGCTCGGCGAACTCTACGCTCTGGCGGACGCGGCCTTTGTCGGCGGCGGATTCCACGCCGCCGGACTGCACTCGGTGCTCGAACCGGCGGCGTTCGGCGCTCCGGTGCTCTTTGGCCCGCGTCACACCAATAGCCGTGACGCCGGACTGCTGATCGACGCGCGCGGCGGCGAGGCGCTGGCGAACGCGGACGAACTCACGCGCGCGCTGCGGATCGTGTTGACCGAGTCGGACACACGCGCGCGCGCTGGTGCCGCGGCCAAGCGCATGGTGCAGCAGGGGCGCGGCGCGGCGGCGCGGTCGACTGCGCTCGTCGAGGAGATGCTTCAACTGCAGATGTGAGATGGGAGAGGGGAGAGGGGAGAGGGGAGTAACAACGCGCGCACGTGAAAAAGGCCGCCCGAACGGGCGGCCTCCTCACACCTCACACCTCCCTCCTCTCTTCTGCTACTTCCGTAATCCCTTCGGCGACCACGCGAACGAGATCGCCACGGCGTCGTCGTCCCCGAGAGCGGCCGCGACGCGGACCGCCATCTGCGGCTTGAACTCGAAGTTCGCACCGATGTCGACGTTGAGGTTGGTGTCGCTGCTCGAGGTGCCGTTGAACGAGACGCGGTCCCAGCTCAGGCGCGGGTGCACGAACGGCGTGATCGCGACGCTCCCGTCGAGCGGGAAGCGGTGGCCGAACACGGCACCGAACGGCAACCGCACGGTGGTCACATCATTGCCCGTCGTGAGCCCGAGGCCGCCGGCAAGCACGATGTCGAACGGCATGTCGCTGGTCGCGGTGGTGAGCTGATACGCCAAGCCGCCGCCGATCAACAGGCGGGTGTCGGCATTCTGGCCCGGATCGGCGAAGCCGGCGTCGAGCGTGAACTGCAGCTTCGGGTTGCCAAGGCCCTCTCTCCACTGGAAGACCAGCCCTGAACCGCCGCCATTGCCGTCGATGAGCGCGAAGTTGTACTCACGCTGCGCGATCCGAGAGGGCTGCAGTGCGGGATAGATGTACGCCTGCGCGCCCAGCGGTGCGGCGGCGGCAAGGACGAGTGCGCTGATGCCAGCGATGCGACGGATCATGATCGGTACCGGAGAGTGATCGAGCTGTTGCGGCGTGTGAGCACGCCCGCGAACGAAGCCGGGCGCTGCGCAGGCGGCAGCGCCCAGTAAAGGACGAATACACTTGGTGCTCCGTTTCGGTTCCGCTCAGCCTCGATCTCGCGACGAAGCCGCGCCGGCCTCAGGCTCGCGAGGCCTTCTCGGTCACCACACGAACCACGTCGTCCACGACCTGGAGGAACCCGCCCTCCACGTTGAAGCGCGCCTCGCCATTCCCGATGCGCAGCACACCCGCGCCGAGCGTGGTGACCATTGGCGCGTGCATCGGCAGGATCCCCACCTCGCCGTCGAAGGCGGGGGCCGTCACCGACGGCGCCTCTCCCTCGAACAGCGTCGCTTCGGGCGAGATGACGGAGATCTTGAGCATCGCCATTACTTCATCGCCTTGGCGTTCTCGACCACGTCGTCGATGCCGCCCGCCATGAAGAACGCCTGCTCGGGCAGGTGGTCGAACTCGCCGGCCACGAGGCGCTCGAACGAGCTGATCGTCTCCTCGAGCTTGACGAACTTGCCGGGGCGGCCAGTGAACTGCTCGGCGACCGAGAAGGGCTGCGACATGAAGCGCTGAATACGGCGCGCGCGGCCGACGATCTTCTTGTCGTCCTCGGCGAGCTCGTCCATGCCCAAGATCGCGATGATGTCCTGCAGCTCCTTGTAACGCTGCAGGATGCGCTGCACCGAGCTCGCGACGTTGTAATGCCGCTCGCCGACGAACTGCGGATCGAGGATGCGGCTGCCCGAGGAGAGCGGGTCGACGGCCGGGTAGATGCCGAGCTCGGTGATCGCACGCGAGAGCACAACGGTCGCGTCAAGGTGGGCGAACGCCGTCGCCGGCGCCGGGTCGGTGATGTCGTCGGCCGGCACGTAGATCGCCTGCACCGAGGTGATCGAGCCGTCGCGCGTGGTGGTGATGCGCTCCTGCAGCTCGCCCATCTCGGTCGCCAGTGTCGGCTGGTAGCCCACCGCGCTCGGCATGCGGCCCAAGAGCGCCGAGACTTCGGAGCCGGCCTGCGTGAAGCGGAAGATGTTGTCGATGAACACCAGCACGTCCGACTTCTCGACGTCGCGGAAGTACTCGGCGACGGTGAGGCCGGCGAGACCGACGCGCAGACGCGCTCCGGGCGGCTCGTTCATCTGGCCGTAGATCAGGGCGACCTTGTCGAGGATGTTCGCTTCCTTGAACTCGAGGTACAGGTCGTTGCCCTCGCGCGTGCGCTCGCCCACGCCGCAGAACACCGACTTGCCACCATGTGCCTTGGCGACGTTGTTGATGAGCTCCTGGATGACGACCGTCTTGCCGACGCCGGCGCCGCCGAAGAGCCCGATCTTGCCACCCTTCACGAACGGAGCGATGAGGTCGACGACCTTGATGCCCGTCTCGAAGATCTCGGTCTTGGGCTCGAGGTTGACGAAGTCGGGGCGCTTGCGGTGGATCGGCCAGCGCTCGACCGAGGCGGGGATCGGCGCGCCCATGTCGACCGGCTCGCCGAGCACGTTGAGGATGCGTCCGAGCGCGGCAGCACCGACCGGGACCGCGATCGCGGCACCGGTGTCGCGCACGTCCATGCCGCGCACGACGGCGTCGGTGGAGCTCATGGCGACGGCGCGCACCTGGTTGCGGCCGATGTGCTGCTGCACCTCGGCGACGACGCGGACCTCCTGGCCCGACTCGGTGATCGCCTTGATCTCGAGCGCGTTGTAGAGCTCGGGGAGATCGCCGGCGTCGAAGGCGACGTCGATCACCGGTCCGATGACCTGGACGATCCTGCCGATGTGGGTAGCGGTAGCGGTAGTCATAGTGGTCAGCCCTGGAGCGCAGAGGCACCGCCGACGATCTCGGCGATCTCCTGCGTGATCTGCGCCTGACGGGCGCGGTTGTAGGTGCGACGGAGGAGGTTCAGCATCTCACCGGCATTGTCGGTGGCGTTCTTCATCGCCGTGCGGCGCGCGGACTGTTCGGCCGCGACGGTCTCGACGAGCGCGCGGTAGACCGCATTGCGCACGTACGAGGGGAGCAACTCGGTGAGGATCGCTTCGGCCGAGGGGTAGAGCAGGTAGTCCTTCTGGCCGCCCTTCGCGGTCGGCGGCGTCACGGGGAGCACCCGGTCGGCAGTCGGCGGAGTGGAGAGCGCCGAGTTGAAGCGCGACCCGACCACGTACACCGCGTCGAGCCCACCGTCGATGAAGCGCGCCATGAGCGACTCGACGAGCGAGGCGGCGTCGGCAGCGGTCGGGCGGTCGGTGATGTCGGTGCGACTCACCGCCACATCGCGTCCAACGTACTTGAAGTAGCCGTTGCCCTTCTTGCCGACCACGTGGAGCTCGACCGCGCTCCCGGCGGTCTCGAGGCGCACGATGAGTGCGCGCGCTTCTTTGATCAGGTTCGCGTTGAACGCGCCGGCGAGGCCGCGATTGGACGTGAGGACGATGATCGCGGCATGCACCTCTTTCGCCGGCTGCCGGAGGAGCGGAAAACGCTCGGCCAGATCCGGGTTGTACAGGCTCGCGATCACGTCGGCGAGCGCGCGCGCGTACGGGCGGGCCGCGACGACGCGGTCCTGGGCCCGCTTCATCTTCGACGTCGCGACCATCTCCATCGTGCGCGTGATCTTGCGCGTGTTCTCGACGGACTTGATGCGACCCTTGAGTTCCCGCCCCTTGGCCATTGCTGGGTCGCCTTAGGCGCGGCTCGCCTTGTACTGCTCGAGAGCGCGACGGAGCTCGGCCTCGGAGTCCTTCGACACGACCTTCTCCTTGCGGATGGTGTCGCCGAGGGTCGGGAACTGCGCCTTGACGTACTCGTGGAACCCGGCCTCCCAATCGCGCACCTTTGCGACGTCCACGTCGTCGATGAAGCCGTTGCTGACCGCGAAGATGATCATGACCTGCTGCTCGACCGGCATCGGGCGGTACTGGCCCTGCTTGAGCACCTCCACGGTGCGCGCGCCGCGCTCAAGCTGACGCTTGGTGGCCGCGTCGAGGTCGGAGGCGAAGGCCGAGAAGGCCTCGAGCTCACGGTACTGCGCGAGGTCGAGCCGGAGACGGTCGGCGACCGACTTCATCGCCTTGATCTGTGCCGCGCCACCGACGCGTGACACCGAGATGCCGACGTTGATGGCCGGGCGGACGCCGGCGAAGAACAGGTCGGCCTCGAGGAAGATCTGGCCGTCGGTGATCGAGATGACGTTCGTCGGGATGTAGGCCGACACGTCGCCGGCCTGCGTCTCGATGATCGGGAGCGCGGTGAGCGAACCGCCCGGCACGAAGATCGTCTTGTTGTCGACGATCTTGGGGTCGACGGAGAGCTTGGCCGCGCGCTCGAGGAGGCGTGAGTGGAGATAGAACACGTCGCCCGGAAAGGCTTCGCGGCCCGGCGGACGGCGCAGCACTAGCGAGAGCTGGCGGTAGGCCGCGGCCTGCTTGGAGAGGTCGTCATAGACCGCGAGCGTGGCCTTGCCCTCGTGGTACATGAAGTACTCGGCCATCGCGACACCCGAGTAGGGCGCGATGTACTGCATCGGGGCCGGGTCCGAGGCGGAGGCGACGACGACGATCGTGTACTCCATGGCGCCGGCGGCCTTGAGCTTCTCGACCACGCTCGCCACGGTCGAGGCCTTCTGACCGATCGCGACGTAGACGCAGATGACGCCCTGGCCCTTCTGGTTGATGATCGTGTCGATCGCGATCGCCGTCTTGCCCGTGCCGCGGTCACCGATGATGAGCTC
>JANOTB010000170.1:0-2242 GCA_031416115.1 Gemmatimonadota bacterium | reverse complement strand
GCTTGAGCAACTCGAGCTGTGAGAACGGCGAGAACCCAGGATCCTTCCCCGCCGCTGCCCACGCAAGGCCGGCGAGTGGAAGTACCTGCGCATGCACATAGAGAATGTCCACGAAATCGCGCGGATGAAACCCGGCTGACTCAACTCCACGTCCACCGTATGACCAGCACGCACAAGACAGTCACGATCCGCCGCGAACGCCGACGCCACGCGCGTCTCGCTGTCGTGGAAGAAGTCGAGGTCCTGCTGTGCCGCAGCGAGTTCGGTGTGAAGTGGAGCGCCGCGCCGCCCGCCAGGTACCGCGCGTCATTGGGCGCGGTTGCGAGCGTCCTGAGCACAGCATGCTGGAAGGCCGTTAGCGGCACAGTCGTACTCCCGCGAGCCAGGCCTCGCGCCCGCCGTGCTTCATTAGTTGCTCAGCGACCCAAGGCACGTCGACGGTCCCGATCACCAGATCCGGGCGGTACGACCAGAAGCATTGCGCGCGAAAGAGGCGGTACGCTCGGCGGGCTTCGCGCACACGCACCATCGCGCGCGCGGTCTCGGGGTCGAGGGTTCGTCGACTCTTCCGGCCGCCCCGCGCGCCTATTCGTGCGAGGTAGTCGCTGGTGCGCTTCATAATTCAAACGTAAGCGGCTTATGATGTAAAATCAATATGCACAATGAGTTGTGTATGCATCACCCAACGACAAACTCGCGATCGTGTCCAGCCCCATCGTTGCGACGGGGAATTGCCTTCCATATCTAATCATATATGTTTATTGCATGAACGATATAACCTCGGTCGGTTGGTTCATCTCCGAAGCCCGCAGACGCGCCGGACTGAGCCAGCAAGAACTGGCCACCCGCGCCGGCACCTCGCAACCCTCACTCGCCCGGCTCGAGTCCGGTCAAGCGAACCCCACCGTCGCCACCGTCGAGCGGATCGTCGCGGCCGCCGGCTTCCAACTGCATTGTGAACTCGTCCCCATGGAGTGGCCGGACCCCATCGTTCAGGCCTACAAACAGGACGTCGACCGCACGATGATCCGAGAGAACCTCCGCCGCACGATCGACGAGAGGTTGCGCCTCAATGAGGAGTCGCTCCAACTCGGAGCTGAACTTCAGCGCGCGCTCGCGGACCATGATGTCGAGTACATCCTCGTCGGTGGGATCGCCGCGCGGGCCCATGGGTCGGCGCGCATCACACAACACGTGGACATCTGCTACGCGCGCAGCGACCAGAATCTCGCACGTATCGTCCGGGCGCTCACACCTTTCAGCCCGTATCTGCGTGGCGCGCCCCGCGGCCTGCCCTTTGAGTTCACCGCGCGTACGCTGCGCGCCGGACTCAACTTCACGCTCACCACGAGCGTCGGCGATATCGATCTTTTTGGCGACCTCATTGGCGGCGGCGGGTACGAACAACTCGAATCGCATTCAAGTCCAGTGACCATCTTCGGCCGTAGCGTGCGACTCATCGACCTGCCCTGGTTGATCCGCCTCAAACGCGCCGCCGGCCGTCCCAAGGATCACGAGGTCCTCGCCGAGCTCGAGGCCCTGCAAGAAGAGCGCGCCGCGGGCGAGGATCCGTAACCATGTCGCCCCGCCGCTGGCTCCCCGGGCTCGCCCTCGTCGCCCTCCTCGGCGCGCTCTCGCTCGGCATCGCCGCACTCGAGACCCACCTCCTCGGCCAACCCGTCATCGAAGGCCTCGTCGTCGCCATTCTCCTCGGCATGCTCGTGCGCTCCACGCGCACACTGCCCGAGTCACTCGATCCCGGCATCGACTTCGCCGCCAAACAACTTCTCGAACTCGCGATCGTCCTCCTCGGCGCCGCAGTCGACCTGCCGCTGCTGCTGCGCGCCGGCCCCGCCCTCGCCGTCGGCATCGTCCTGCTCGTGATCGTCGCACTCGCCGCCGGCTACGCCATCGGCCGCGCCTTCGGCCTCCCGCATCGCCTCGCGGTCCTCGTCGCCGCCGGCAACGCCATCTGCGGCAACTCCGCTATCGCCGCCATCGCACCGGTGATCGGCGCCGAACGCGAGCATGTGGCGAGTGCGATCGCATTCACGGCGATCCTCGGAGTGGCCGTCGTACTCGGCTTGCCGCATCTCATGGTCCCACTCGGATTCTCCGAGTATCAGTACGGCGTGCTCGCCGGCCTCACGGTCTACGCGGTGCCCCAAGTGCTCGCGGCGGCATTTCCCGTGGGCGCACTCGCGGGACAAGTGGGCACGCTCGTGAAGCTCGTGCGCGTGCT
>JANOTB010000169.1:0-2596 GCA_031416115.1 Gemmatimonadota bacterium | reverse complement strand
CCCGAGTTCCTCTGCGCGATCCTCAACGCACAGCCGATGGGGTTCTACGCACCGGGCACGTTGATCGAGGACGCGAAGCGGCACGGGGTGAAGGTGCTGCCGGTGGATGTGACGCGGAGCGCATGGGATCACACACTCGAGCCGTTGCCCGGGAGGAAGGGGCCACCGGCGGTGCGGCTCGGGGTGCGGTCGGTGCTGGGGCTTGGGTCGAATGCGAGGGCGAAGATCGAAACGGCGCTCGGCACAGGAGCAACGGCTTTCACCAGCATCTCCGACTTCGTCACCCGCACCAAGCTCGACCGCCGCGCCCTGCGCGCCCTGGCCGAGTCAGGGGCGTTCGATGCGTTCGTGCAGGACGAACCCGCAGCGCGCAGGCGACGCGTGGCGCTCTGGCGCGTGCTCGAAGCCGAACGCGCGCCGGCGGGGCCGCTCGCACTCTTCCCGGAGTCGCGTGTGCCACCGCATCTCCCGGCCTTCGCCGCACCAGAACTCACCGAGGCCGACTATCGCCTCACGGGGCTCTCGCTCAACGGCCACCCCATGCGACACCTGCGCGCGCTGCTGGCTCCCAACGGCGTGCGTAGCGCCCGCGAACTGCACACCATGAAGGACGGCGAGGCCGTCGCCCATGCGGGCTTGGTGATCTGCCGCCAGCGTCCCGGGACGGCGAAGGGTTTCGTGTTCCTCACACTCGAGGACGAGACCGGGACGATCAACGTCGTCGTCACACCGCAGCGGTTCGAGCGGCAGGCGTTGCTGATCTCGCGTACGCCGCTGCTGCTCGTGCGCGGGGTGCTGCAGGTGGAGAGCGGGGTCTGGAACATCCGCGCCAAATCGTTCGCGCCGCTCAATAACTACAGATGAGAGAGGGGAGAGGTGAGAGGTGAGAGGTGAGGCACCCTCGCATCGCCCACCGCGTCGCACCACCTTACCTCTAACATCTCCCCTCTAACATCTGCCTTTCATGACGCTCTCACTCTTCGGCGCCACCGGCCGCGTCGGCTCCCGTTTCCTCGACTACGCACTCGCCGATGGCCACACGGTCCGCGCGCTCGTGCGTGATGCCGCGAAACTCGAACCGCGCGCTGGCCTCGAGATCGTTCAGGGCGATGTGCTCGACGCCGCCACTGTGGCCCGCGTGATCGCCGGGACCGATGCCGTCGTGTCCGGACTCGGCGGCGCGGGAGTCGAGGATCCCGGCGAGGCGCAGTCACAGGGGATGCGCAACATCGTCGCCGGCATGGCTGCGCACGGCGTGCGGCGTGTGCTCGGCGTTGCCGGCGGGGGGATCCTCGACTCGACCGACGGCGGCCTGCGTCATGACCAGCCCGGATTCCCGGCGATGTTCAAGAAGGTGAGCGACCGTCACAAGGCTGCCTGGCGCGCGATGCACGACAGCGGACTCGACTGGACGATGGTCGCGACGGGTGACATCGTGCCGGGCGAACGCACGGGTGTTTATCGCACGCGCGAGGAATTCCTGCCCGACGGCGCGCGCCGCATCTCGGTGGAGGATGTCGCGGACTTGCTCTTGCGATCGCTGACCGACGGGACGCACAAGCAGAAGCGCGTCGGCGCGGGGTACTGATCGGCTACGACGCGAGCAACTGCCCTCTGATCCACGCTCCCGTCTCGCGCACCATCTCAAGGTCCACTCCCGTCTCGAACCCTCGCGCGGCGAGACGTTCGAGCACCAACTCGGTCGCGACATTCCCCGTCGCACCGGGCGCGAACGGACAGCCACCGAGTCCGGCCGCACTCGCGTCGAAGCTGCGAATGCCGAGGTCGAGACAGGCGTCGATGTTCACGAGTGCGCGGCCGTACGTGTCGTGAAAGTGCCCGTTCACGCGCGATACGTCGGTGAGCGCGAGCACCGCATCCATCACGCGACGCGTGCCCTCCGGCGTGCCCATGCCGATCGTGTCGGCGATGCTGAGTTCGTCGCAACCCATCGCAAGCAGTTCGCTCGCGACCCGCGCGACCGCCTCGGGTGGGATCACTCCTTCGTATGGACAACCGAGAGCACACGAGACGGTGCCCCGCACTGTCATGCCGTGCGCGCGCGCCGCGGCCACCACCGGACGGAACCGCTCGAGCGACTCGGCGATCGAACAGTTGATGTTGCGCTGCGAAAAGGTCTCGCTCGCCGAGCCGAATACGCAGATGGCGTCGGCGCGGGCGGCGAGCGCGCCGTCGAAGCCACGCATGTTCGGTGTGAGCACGGAGTAGCGCACACCCGGACGACGCACGATGCGCGCCATCACCTCAGCGGCGTCGGCCATCTGCGGCACCGCCTTCGGTGACACGAACGACGTGACCTCGATCGCGCGGAAGCCTGCGGCGCTCAGACGGTCGACGAGTTCGACCTTCACGCCCGTGGAGAGCAGGCGCTTCTCGTTCTGCAAGCCGTCGCGCGGCGAGACCTCGACGAGGGTGACGTCAGGAGTGGGAGCGGGCACGAGGATACGGAGAAGGGTGGAACGCGGAGGCGGCGGCGAGTCTGCGGAAGGAGCTCCCACTTCAATCTGCCGCATCGCTCGCTGCTTGTCAGTCGCGCCGGGTCAGTCGCGCCGGGTCGGTCGCGCCGGGTCGGTCG
>JANOTB010000168.1:0-15477 GCA_031416115.1 Gemmatimonadota bacterium | reverse complement strand
GATCGGCTGCCCGGTCAGGGCGAGTCCCGATGATCCGTTCAGCATCAACTGTCCGATCTGATTGACGGTGAACAGCGCACCGCGCGCCGCGACGAGATCGAACGCGAGGTAGAAGAGCGCGACGGCGACGTAGGCGATGAGCCCTGTGACAACGCCTTCGCGGATCCAGCGGTTGGGGGAGGTCATGGGCTCATCTCGGGCGGTCGGGGGAGAGTGTCCTCTTGATGCTATCGAGTGCGCACACGCTCGGCATCGGGGGAAAACCCGACATGGGTGTACGGACTTGAGGAGGACGCGCGGGCCATCACCGACGCACCACCACCGGCGAGTACACGACCCCATCCGGCGTCTCCCCGACGCGGAGCTCGCCCATCACGACGCGCCGCGCGACATCGATCGCGACGACCCGCCCGGTCGCACTGAGCGAGAGCAGTGCCACGCGCCCGTCGCCCGTGATCGCGATCCCCTGCGGCCCGCCACCGGTGAACTCCATGCGTCCGAGCTCGCGCCGCGACTCGCGCTCCACGAAGCGCAACGATTCCCCACGGTAGTCTGGCAGCAGCACCGTGCGCGCGTCGGGCGTGAACAGCACACGATAGGGCCAACCGAGTCCCTCGGCGGCCGTCGTCACGCTCCCTGTACGAGCATCGACCACACTCACGCGTCCCGTCGCATTGCTCCCCACCCACGCTTCGAGTCCGTCGGGGGTCACGTTGATCGCCTCTGGCTGGGCCGGGACGTCGATGCTCCGCAGCGCGCGGCCGGTCGCGAGGTCGAGTTGCGTGACCGTGTTGCTGCCGATGTCACCCGTCCAGGCGTTGATGCCGTCGGCGGCGACGCCGACCATGTGCGAACCGTTCTTCTCTGTCCGCACCTCCTTCACGATCTGCATCGAGCGCACGTTCACGACGAGCACGGCGCGCGACGCCTCGACCGTGACCGCGACGAGCGAGTCGCCGGGGAGGAAGACGATGCCGTGTGGACGGCGATACGCGCCGAGCGAGAGGGTGCTGCTGACGCGCAGGGCGGCCACGTCGATGATCGTGAGCGAACTGCCCGGCGCGGGGCCGATGCCGTAGTCGGTGACGACGGCGGTTCGGCCATCGCGCGAGATCACGATCTCATGCGGACCGTTGCCGGTGGGCAAGGTCGCGAGCGTCGCCCCGCTCGCCACGTCGACGAGCGTCGCCGTCGCTGGAGTCTTGTTCGTCACGATCACGGTGCCGGTGAGTCCCGGCACCTGCGCCGCCGCCGTTGCAGCACCGACTGTGAGCAGTGAGGCGATGCACGCGGCTGTGCGCGTCCGGTGGATCATCGATCGCATGTGTGGGCTCCGTCGTGCGGTGAGTAGTGCCTCAGGGCGTGAATGTCGGACGCTGCACCTTCACATGCACGTCGAACCAGGCCAACCACCGCGCCCACTGATCGAGATCGCTCTCGTAGGTCGCGACGCTGTGATCCTCGTACGGGTAGAGATAGAGGGCGGCCTCCTTGCCGAGCCCCTGCAAGGCCGCGAACATGCGCGTCGAGCTGAGCGGCGCGGTACCGGTATTCTGATCCTCGAGATTGTGGTACATGAGCAACGCGCCCGAGATCTTCTCCGCCCGGAAGAACGGCGACATGTCGAGGTAGGTCTCCTGCGCCTCATAGAAGTTGCGACGCTCGCTCTGGAATCCGAACGGCGTGAGTGATCGGTTGTACATGCCGTCGCCCGCGATGCCTGCCTTGAAGTAGGGCACCAGCGTCATCGCGTTGACCGTGCTGAACGCGCCGTAGCTGTGGCCGCCGATCCCCATCTGGTCGCGCCGCACGAATCCCGAGTCGACCACCGCATCGAGCACGGCATCGAGGTTCTCCCTGAGGTCGCGCGTATAGTTGTCGTTCATCCGCCCCGAGTCGCCGAAGATCGGGATGTCGGGCTCGACGAAGACGTAGCCGCCGGCGACCCAGAGCTCGGTCGCGGTCGCGGGCCGAGCGGCCGGCACCGCGGGGAACTGGTTGATGTTCGTCACCCAGCGCGTGCGCTGGTAGGCCTGATCGGTCGCATACTCACGGGGATAGAACCAGATCACGCCGGGCATCTCGCCCCCGCGCTCCCAGTCGCGCGGCAGCACCACATCGACCCAGATCTTGAACCCATCGCGCGGCCGCGTCACGCTGATGCGCTTCCGCGTCGCCTGCGTGACCTCGGGCGCGACATCCACGGCCGTGGTCAGTTGCCGCATGGCGCCGGTGCGCGTGTCGCGCAGCCAGGCGTCCTCGATGACGCTCGCCGTCTGACGCGTGAAGATCACTTCACGATGGTCGTCGTCGAGTGCGGTGACGAAGCGATCGAACGAGTCGGCGGGACTGTCGAACAGTCGCGTTCGCGCGGCCGTCGCGATCACGAGCCGGTCGACCCAAGGGCGTGGCGCGCGCGTCTCCCACGCGGCGCCATACGTGCGTTGACCACTCACGAAGACACTGGTGCCGTCGCTCGTGAGCGTGATGAACGACTGTCCGTTCGAGCCCCGGCGCGTGCCGAGCGCGCCGCCGGTCCCGATCGTGTCGGGGGGCGCAGTGCCGCCACCCCCACGGCCAAAGCCGCCCCCGCCGCCCGGAATGGTGACGCCGCGTCCAAGCGGGTATTTCGTGGCCATGTCGCTCACGCGCACGGCAGACACCATGCCGCTGTCATTCACGAACATCGTCCGGCCGTCGGCGCTCCACGCGACGGTGCTCAGTTGTGCGCCGCCTTCGTAGATCAACGTGGTATCGGTCGGCCGATACGGCGGCGACCATTGCATGTAGCGCACGCTCGTCGGCTGTGGCCGCGTGGGAGCGTCGCCTCTCGCCGCCGCACCCGGTGCTCCGCGCGCCGGGCGCGCGTCGGGGCCATTGGGCGGCGCGAACACCGACTGCAAGTACACGAGGCCGGCGCCAACGGGATTCCACTGCACGTTCCGCTTGCCGGTGTCAGCCGCACCCGCGCCGGCCGCGGGCCCGCCGAAACCGCCACGACCTTCTTCCCGCAGCGGCGTGGTCTGCAACGTTGCGATCGCCCGCCCGGTGCCGTCCCAGAGTTCCTGCACACTCCCGAACGAAGAGACCGGCACCAAGTACGAAAAGGGCTCGGTCATCCGCGTCACGCGAAAGTGCATGGCATCGCTCGACGCGTCGACTGCGCGGATCATCGCAGGCGCACCGATGCGCCGAACCGTCTTCTTCGCGACGTCGAGCAGCGCGAGTTGCCCGCTCGTGTGGTACGTGAGCAGCGCCTGATCGTGCGGGTCCTCGAGAAGACTCGCATGCACGGGCTGCGGCACCGCGCGACCGCCGGTGAGGCGGACCTGCGGGCCATCCTCGATGCCATTGGCACCATGCGTCGGTGCGGCGCCGCGGCCCTCTGGGACGAGCACGGTGATCAACTGCTTGCCGTCGGCGGTCCAATTGAGACCGATCACCAGCGTCGCGAGCAGCGGGGAGCGACTCACCTGTGTGGAGCGGCCGGTCGCGACGTCGGCGACGTAGGCATACGAGGCGTCGGGGAAGTTGGCGATGTACGCCACCTTCGCACCTGACGGCGAGAACTCTTCGGCGCTGATCGAAGCACCGGCCGGCGTCTGCAGTGTGCGCGTCTCGCCGGTACGAGGGTTCACGACGAGCAGGCCGGTGCGTCTGCTCGTCGTGAGCGACCGCGCCCTGTTCGCGCGTTCGTCGACCTGCAATCCGCCCAGATAGCGATGTGGGACGCCAAAGGTCGCGACCGTCGCGCGATCCTTGCCAGTGGTGCGCAGGAACCATGAGCGGTCGGCGTTCGGCGCGTCGAATGAGATGTCGGTGCGCGGTGCGAGCACGATCCGTTCGATCACCGCAGGGGGACGTACGTAGTGCTCGGTCTTGAGGATCGCTTGCGGATCCCACGCGGTGACCGACGGCGACTGCGCTCTCGCCTTTGGGACGAGCAGCGAGAGCGCGAAGACGAGAACGGAGGCAGTGGGTCGGACGGAAGGCAGCATCGGATGAACTCCGGCAGTGGCGCGCGCCGCGGCGAGCGTCGGGATGATGGATGGACGGACCGTGTACGCGAGCGCTGGAGAGTCGAGCGAGAGGACAGCGCGAACGTCTTGCGAATGTACGATTCACCGTCGCCCCGATGCCGCTGCGGTACAAGTAGAGCGCCATGAACCGCTTCCTCGATGTCGCCGTCCACATTCGCGAGGATCACCCGACGCACCGTCTCGAGCGCTGCCCGGCGGTCGGCGGGGAGCGAACTCAGATACGCGGAGACGGTGGTGGCGTTGCTCTGCATGACGTACGCGCTCGGTGGACTAGGTGCGTGTGCTCATGGAAGCACCATGCGGTGGACGGTCGCGGTGATGCCGCTGATGACGATGAGGTATCGGCCGTCCGGCGTGACCGCGAGTCGACGGGCCAGCACCGGGATCGGTGAGCGGTCGATGATCGACCCGTCGCTGCGACGGAGTCGAAGCACCGCGCCATTGCGAGCTGAGTAGACGATCGCGCCGTCGGGTGAGATCGTGCTCGGGCCCCCGAGGAACCGAACACTGGTGCACGTGTTGACGTCGGTGACGGTGCCGTACGACGCGACGTAGCGGCCCGTGGAGTCGAAACTCACGCCGGTCGCCTCCGCGTTCACGCCGCAGCGCCGGAAGGAGTCCGAAGCCGCGAAGTATACCAGCGGATCGCTCCCGCCCAACAGATGGACTCGCGACCGATCCGGCGAGGTCGCGCTCATCATCGAGAAGTCCGCGAACCCCGATCCTAAGTTGAGCAGGTCCGGACGGAACCGCAATGCGCCCGTGCGCAGCGTCAGTTCGATCGCCGGGTAGAACCCATAGACGTTGGTGCCCATCGCTACGATGGCCTTGCCGTTCGCCGCCACACGGATCGAGGAGGGAAATGGAAGCTCCGAGCCCAGAAGTGCCATCGTGTCGATGATCGCTCCGACCGGGATCGTCGTACGCGTGCCCCCGGAGCTCCCCGACAGACGGATCACCACGATCTCGTTCGGCGACCGAGTGGCGATGAGCAGCGAGTCGCCGCCCGGAGAGAAGTCGGCGCCGTACGGCGAGCCCGTCGTCATGAACGCCGTCCCGGAACTCATGGTCGACACGTCGAACGGTACGATCCGCCTGGCGAGCGGCTGGACGAAGAGAAGGCGGCCGCGCGCCGGGTCGGGCAGTACATCCCACAGGTTCGATCCTGCCGATGGTGCGCCCACGATCACCGGGCCCTCGACCGTGCGTACGACCACCGGATAGAACTCCCACACCACGGTCGGCGCCGTCACCCGCGCGCTTTCGAGCCCCGCGCCGTCGCGCACCCAGAACGTGAAGTCCGGATTCGCCACAGCCCATTCCGCGCGCGACACGAGCGGAAGCGTGACGGTTCGTTGACGTGCTCCGCCGGCCAGCGGTACCGAGTCGAGGATCGCGACCGGCGCCGTCGAGCGGAAGAAGAGCCACTGCAGGGACCGGTTGTCGTTGACCAGAAAGGCGAGCGCGATGGTGTCGCCGACCGCATACGAGCCCGGACTCATGAACAGAACGGTCAGCGTCGGCGGTTCGCGATCCGCGACTTGCATCACGGTCTGTCGGACTGCTCCGACGACTCGTACGTGCGGATCGGCGACCCCGACTCGCACTGTGACGGGCACGCCGAGTGCCGCCTCGGCTGGCACGATGAACTGCACCGCGCGTCGCACAGAGAACAGTCCGTTGTCCGAAAAGGTCCTCGTCGCGGCAAAAGCACCTTCGACCTCCACCACGCTCACCCAGAGCCCGGTCGGCGCGAGCGCCTCATAGGTGACGGTGATCGTGTCGCCGACCGCGAGCTCCGGCCTACGCGATGTAACGTCGACGATCGAGACCTGCGGTAGCGTCGCGTTGGTGGGAAGCGTCGGTCCGCAACGGAACAGGATCGGCGCGGTGCGGAGTACCTCGGTCCTGCGGGTCAACCGGTAGCGGAACGTCGCCGTGAGGTCGAACGGGAAAGCGCCGCTGAAGTACCAGCCCGGTCCGCGCGACGGTCGACTGGCCGAGATGGTGTCCTGGCCCATCGCCGCGCGCAGTTCCTGCGAAGAGACCAGCACCGAGTCGCTCACCGCGAACGCCCCGGCGCCGAAGCCCCACTTGAACGTGGCGCCTTCCCACGTCGCTTCTCCCCGTCCCGATGCCCGTGCTTCATAAGCTACGCCGCATTTGATCGACGGGCCATTCACGTCTGCCATGACCTCGGGCGGCGTGGAATCACGGACGATGACGGTGATCTCGAGTTCAGGACCCGGGCCAGTCGATGGATCGCAGCCGCCAAGGATCGCCGCGAGCGCGCTTCCCGCGATCGCGATCGCCCACCATGGCCTGCGACCGCTCGTGAAGCTCAACGCCCGCAACTCGGGTAGCTCGGATCCGGCCCCACGATCGCCGGTCGCGCCGGCCGCGCCGCGATCGCGCTCATGACCTCATGGACGAACCGCGCGAGCCGCGCCGCATGATCGTATTCGATGTAGCGCGGTTCATCCGTGAGCTGATGGTAGTCCTGCGCGTACCCGAGCGAGAAGTACGTGACCGGGATCTCCTTGCTCACATAGCTCACCTGGTCGCTGCGGCAGAATCGGTTCATCGGATTCGCCGTCACGTCCCAGCTCTTGTCGATCGCCATCGGCTCCTTGCTCACCGCGTTCACCGAGTCGATGATGTCACCGAACTCGCGCGAGAGGCGGCGCGCGCCGAGCATCTGCACCGAGTTGGGACCGCCGAACTTCACCTGATCAGCGCGCCCCTTGCCGAGCATGTCCATGTTGTGCGCGGCGACGATGCTCGCGAGCGGTACGGTCGGATGGTCGACGAACCAGCGCGAGCCGAGCAGTCCGGCCTCCTCACCCTGGTGCGAGATGAAGATGATCGAGCGCGCCGGCTTCTCGGCCGCGAACCGCTCAGCGATCTCGAGCAGCACGACCGTGCCTGAGCCATCGTCGTCAGCGCCGTTGAAGACCGAGTCCATGCTCGCGGCGCGAATGCGGCGGGCGCGCGCGATGAGCGAGTCGATCGTGCGCTGTTGAGCGGCGGTCGGCAGGCAGGCGGGGTCGTTCGCGCCCTGTCGACGCGTCACCGTGTTCACGGCGCGCAGCGAGTCGTGTTCCACCGGCGCGCCGGTCGTTCCCACATGGTCGTTGTGCGCCCCCACGAGCACGTACTCGGCGGCGCGTGTGGGGTCGGACCCGGGAAGGATCGCGACCACGTTGCGCGCGGGGGAGGACGTCGGCCGCCACCCATACTCCCAGTGGCCGCTCACGCGTCCGCCAGTCGTGCCGAGTGCGATCGCCGCGATCGACCGACCGAATAGGCGCTCGGCAGATGCGATCGAGATCGTCGCGCCGCCGACCGTGCTCGTGCCGCCCGGCACAGTCGGTGGCTGCATCGCGCCGCGCGCGGTGAGCGCCGTGACGCGGGCCGTCTCGCTCATGCCGTCGAGTCCCACCACGAGGACCGATACCGCACCCGCGGCCAATGCGCGCCGGTCGAACGACGGCGCTGCCAGGCGAAGCGGACCGACGGCAGGGGCCGGTCGAGGATTGGTGCGCGCGGCGGCTTCGACCGCTGCCGCGGCCGCCGCGCCGAACTTGTTCGGCACGTCAGCGCAACTCACGAAACTCGTCGGCGCAAGGTTCGCCGGGGTTCCGCCCGCAGTCGCATCGCTCACGAAGACCGCGACCTTGCCGCGAAAGACCGCGGGGTCGAGCACGACACTCGTGTCGTTCCAACGCCCAGCGAAGACCGCCGGCACGTCGGTGAAGTCCACCGAGGCGGCAAGTCCGTTCGCCGCGCTCGGCGCGATGGGCAGGAACGCGCTCGAGGCCGTCAGCGGAGCGCCCGCCACGAGGAGGCGCATCGAGGCAACGTCGAAACCGGTCGCGCCGAATGGCAGCACCTGGAAGTAGGTCCCGTCGTCACCGGCAGGCCTGAGTCCGAGCCGCCGGAACTCTCGTGCGATGTACTCAGTGGTCTTGGTGTTCCCCGCCTCGCCGATCCGCCGGCCGCGCATCGAGTCGTCGGCGATCTGATAGAGCCGCGTCCGCAGGTCGTTCGCGGTGATCGCGGTGCTCGTCGGGCGCGGCGCCCAGGTGCGTGGCCCCTCGTCGGGCCAGACGCGTTGGTCAGCGCCGCGCGCCGCTCGGCTACCGGCGGTTGCCTGCGCATGAGCGATCGCGACAGGCGCGAGCGCGAGGACGAGCAGCGAGCCGGCGGTGGAGATCCGGCGGAGAACGGCAGGCGACATGCGGAATACCTCTGAGCGATCGGGTGTGGACTGGTCGTGTGCGACGTGGCGGTGGGACTACGCGTGAGGCCCGCCGAACGCTACGGACTTCGCAGCAGCGCTCTCACCGGCGCCGCGTCGATCGCACCGACCGGCATCGGCAGCGCGAGTAGATCGTAGTGCCCCGGCGTCACGGTGCGCAGGTCGAGATTCTCCAACACGAAAGCGCCGCCATCGAAGACCGCATGGTGCACCCCGAGCGTCTTGCTCTCGCGATCATCCACGCTCGGACAATCGACCGCGAGCAGCTTGAGTCCGTCGTTGGTGAGTGTGCGCACGATCTCGGGATCGAGACTCGGCCAACTCCCGGGGAACGTGCCCTCCGCGATGGTCCGGCCGGTGCGCAGCAGCAACCGCACCGTGCCTTCGGCGTAGCCCGCCTCGCGCAGCGCGGCGAGCGAGATCGTCCCCGACACAGCGGAGACGTCCACCACCAGCGCGCGTCCGAGGAACGGTACGAGTGGCAACCGGTCCGCCCCGATCCCATCCTGTCGCACATGGCGCGGCGCGTCGGCGTGCGTCCCCACATGCGGACTCGACGCGAAGCGCGAGACGTTCACACTCGCGCCCTTCGTCATCTCCCACGCCCAGGTACACGACCAGGGCGTGTCACCGGGCCATTCTGGTGTGCCCGTGTCGAAGCGGATGGAGATGTCCCTCACGTCACTTGCTCCCGTAGAGTCTGGCGCGCAAGGCCCAGAGCTCCGGGAAGAATCGCTGGCTCACCGTCTTGGCGAGGTACTTCGCACCGAGCGTGCCGCCGGTGCCGCCGGTGTCGGGGCCGATGATCCGCTCCACCAGCTGCACATGCAGGAAGCGCCACCGCGCGAAGCCCTGCTCGTACGCGAGGAACGACTCCGCGAGCATCAGCAGCAGCCCGTGTTGTGGCTCGGTGTAGATCGCCTCGAGGCTCACGCCCTTTTGTTCGAGCAGCGAGAGAAAGAGCGCCTGCAGTGTGGGCTTCTCGAGTGCGCGCGCCACCTTTGGCGGCAACTCGCCATGTTCCTTGAGCGCCGACATGAAGTGCGGGTCCCGCAGGCCACTCGTTGCCTCGATCGCACGGAACTGCGCGCTCTGCGAGCCGCTCGACGTACCCAGGTAGCCGCGGAACTGCATGAAGCGCTGCGGCGGCAACGTGTCGAGCGCCGAGAGTTCGTGCGACACGAGTTCGACGAGCGTGTTGATCCGCTGCATCGTCGTGAGCGATGTTTGTGCATCGCCGGCTTCGAGGTGCGCGATCAGATGATCGAACTCATGTAGCAGCACCTTGAACCAGAGCTCGCTCGCCTGATGCACGACGATGAAGATCAGCTCGTCGGGGTGTTCGGGCTTGCTCTGCGGCCGCTGCAACGAGAGCAGCGTGTCGAGCTCGAGGTAGGTCGGGTAGGAGATCTCGCGTGGCGTGCTCAAAACGTGGATACCTCGAGCGCGAGGAGGTCGTCCGCGCGCATCGTCTCGGTGGTGTGAAAGGGCTCGCCGTAGCGGCAGCGGATCAGGGAGCCGTAGTGCGCGGACTGCATGCGCACCACGTCGTACAGCGACTCACCGGTGGGGTAGACCTCACCCGCTTGTGTCGCGCCGTCGAACTGCGACGCATAACAGCGGATCGCCTCAAGCTTGGTCTCGAACTCGTCGCTGATGTCGGCCACGAACGTCGGCTTGACGTGGTCCTCGCGATACGCGATCGCATGGATCACCTTGAGCGGTCGGTGTGGCGCGGTCCCGCTGTCGAGCTTGCTCAGGCCGGCGAGAAAGCAGGCGTCGCGGATGAGCTGCGCGCCCACGCGGTGGTCCGGGTGCCGACCGTCGAGCGCGGGCGCGATCACCACGCGCGGTCGCAGTTCGCGGATCAGTGTCGCGAGCCGGCGCCGCGTGTCGGGCGTGTTCTCGATCCCCGCGTCGGGGAGCTCGAGGTTGCGACGCACCGCGACTCCCATCACCGTGGCGGCGCGTGCAGCCTCCTCGGCGCGGAGTGCAGCCGACCCGCGCGAGCCCATCTCCCCTTGGGTGAGGTCGATGATCCCCGTGTGCTGACCCTTCCGGGCATGCTTGATCAGCACGCCGCCGCAGGTGAGTTCCACATCGTCGCGGTGCGCGGCGATGGCGAGGAGGTCGACAGGCGCGTTCATGTCATCAATGTACGACGGTCACCCGAGGGGCGCGATTCGGCGAATGAGGCACGCCTGTCGCTCAGCTGGCACGCCGCGCCATAATGGAGGATGCACGCTTCCAACGGTCGCTTCGCGATGCCCCTCCCCACGCTCACATCGGAGCGGCTCTTGCTGCGCGCGTTCGTCCCAGGCGACGCGCCCGACGTGACCCGTTATCTCTCCGAGGCCGCGGTCGCACGCAACACGTTGACCATCCCGCATCCGTATCCGGCGGGTGCCGCGGACGAGTTCATCGCGCGGCACACGCCCGACTGGTCGGCGGGAAAGCGCGCGGTCTGGGCCATCACAGACGGCGCGGACGGCGCGCTGCTAGGCGCCGTCGGACTCCACTTTGCGCTGGCACACCACAAGGCCGAGGTGGGGTACTGGATCGCCGTGCCCGCGTGGGGCAAGGGGATCGCGACGGAGGCGGTGCGCCGTGTGATCGCCTTCGGGTTCGATGAACTCGGACTTCACCGGCTCGACGCGCAGCACTACGCCGAGAACCCTGCGTCCGGCCGTGTGATGATCAAGGCCGGGATGCGGCACGAAGGGCTCATGCGAGGCGTCGTCTTCCGCGACGGCATTCCGCGGGACAGCGAACTCTACGCGATCCTTCGCACCGATCCGCGTCCGTGAGTCGCTACGACTTGCCTAGCGCCGCGGCGGAGGACGACGAGCGCCACCCTGCGGCATCGCAGCCAGGTTCTTGTCGAAGATCGCCTGCTGGTCTGCGGTCAGGACCGCCCTGATCGCGTCGTTCTGCTTCTTGCGCATCTCCATCATCTTCTCGCGCATGGCGGGGTCCTGCATGCCGCCGCCCTGCATCATCGCGCGCTGCTCTTCACGGCCCTTGGTCTGGATCGTGTCGATCTGCGCCTTCTGCGCATCGGTGAGCGTGATGTCCTTGAAGAGCATCTCGTTCATCCGCTGCGCGCCGCTCTGACCCATACCACCTTGACCACCGCCGCCCTGGCCACTCTGCGCCGAGGCGGTCGACGCCACCAGGACCAGTGCCGCTGCCATAAGGAATCGAAGCGCCCGCATTGTGCCTCCCAAGTCGTTGACTGTCGATGAGCGGCCGAGGCCGCCCTGCATGAGGAGAACGCCGACCCGGCGGTTTTGTTAACCGCGGATCGGCGAACCGTCCGGCTAGCGGCCGCGCCCGGGCCCGCGCCGTCCGGCGCCCGAGGGCGGCCGTGACGAGCCTGACTTCGGTGATGCACCGCTGCCTGCCGAGCTCCCCGCTCGCGACGGACTCGCACTCGACGTCCCCGACCGCGCGTGACCGCCACCGCCCGCTCCACCGCCGGCTCCACCGGCCGACCCGCGCCGTTCGAGCTTGGCCTTCGCCCGTGCGCGATCCTCCGCCTTCTTGGCACGGATCGCTGCGATCCGCTCGGCGAGCGGCACCTCGAGGCGCTCGTGCGGGACGTGCTTGTAGTTGAATCCGTCGAGCGTCCGGCGCGGGAGCTTCCGGCCGATCGCTTTCTCGATCTGCCGCAGATCCGTCTCCTCATCTGGCGCGACGAGCGTGAACGCTTCGCCCGTCGCCTCAGCTCGCGCCGTGCGGCCCACTCTATGGATGTAGTCCTCCGGCACATGCGGCACGTCGAAGTTCACCACATGCTCCAACGCCTCGACGTCGATCCCGCGCGCGACGATGTCGGTCGCGACGAGCACGCGCACCTTGCCGCTCTTGAAGTCGCCGAGCGCTTCGGTGCGCTGGTTCTGGCTCCGGTTGCCGTGGATCTTCGCGTTCGGGATCCCCGCGCGCGTGAGGACGTCGCTCAATCGGTTGCTGCGATGCTTGGTGCGCGTGAAGCAGATCACGTTGCCGATCACGTTCGCGCGCAGCAGCGCGATGAAGAGGTCGGCCTTGAGCGCTTCAGCGACCGGCCAGAGCGCCTGCTCGATCCCCACGGCGGGCATCGCTTGCCGCTCGACGTTTATCCGCACCGGCGCATGCAACATCTGACGCGAAAGGTCCGAGATCGGCTTGGGCATCGTCGCGCTGAAGAACAGCGTCTGGCGCTTGGCCGGCAACTGCGCGAGCACACGCTTGATGTCGGGGAGGAAGCCCATGTCGAGCATTCGGTCCGCCTCGTCGAGCACGAGCACTTCGAGTGTGGTGAAGTTGACGTAGCGGCCTGGCTGCGACATGTGGTCGAGCAGGCGTCCCGGCGTGGCGATGATCACGTCGGTCTGTGAGCGGAAGGCCGCTTCTTGCGGCCCCATGCCCACGCCGCCGAAGATCGCCGCGCCACGGATGTTGGTGTGCTTCGCGAGTTCCAGCAGGTCGGCGTGCACCTGCGCGGCGAGTTCACGCGTCGGGGCGAGCACCAGCGCGCGTGTGGCGCGCTTGGGGTGCGCCATGAGGCGGTGCAGCGTCGGGAGCAGGAACGCGGCCGTCTTGCCGCTGCCGGTCATAGCGCAGGCGAGGAGGTCATGCCCGTCGCGGGCAGCGGGGATCGCGTCGAGTTGGATTGGGGTCGGCTTCGGCCAACCGAGATCATGGACCGCGCGCCGGAGCGCAGGGTCCAAACCAAGAGATTCGAATGTCATACAGATGGGGCGGGGGAGGCCGGCAGGCCAGAGTGGCTGCTCGGTCACCGGTGCGGGTCGCCGCACCTGATGCGTTGCAGAAAGCTAGCCAGGAGCGCAGACTCCTCACAGGCCTGAACCTTCTTCTCACGTATTCCTCATCTCCGTGCATCCCACCGAGCCGCTCGCCACGTTCCGCAGCTACCCCGACGCCGAGATGCTTCGTCGCGCACGGGTATTCAGCGGCGAGCTGCGTCGCCGACGCACGGTGCGTGACTTCTCAGAGCAGCGAGTCGCTCGTGAGGTGATCGAGCAGGCACTGCTCGCGGCCGGGAGCGCGCCGAACGGCGCCAATCTTCAGCCCTGGCACTTCGTCGCGATCAGCGACCCGGCGATCAAGCATGAGATCCGCCTCGGTGCGGAGGAGGAGGAGCGCGACTTCTACGCCGGACGCGCCACACCCGAGTGGCTCGAGGATCTGGCGCACCTTGGCACAGATGCCGAGAAGCCGTTCCTCGAGACAGCTCCCTGGCTCATCGCGATCTTCGCGCAACGCTGGCGGCCGTCGCGCGACGGTGCGAGGCGTGCCAACTACTATGTGCCCGAGTCGGTGGGAATCGCGACCGGGTTCCTGATCGCTGCGTTGCACGACGCTGGCCTCGCGACGCTCACGCACACGCCGAGTCCGATGGGGTTCCTCAATCGCATCCTTGCGCGACCGGCGAACGAGAAGCCATTCCTGTTACTTGTTGTCGGGCATCCGATCGAGGATGCGCGCGTCCCTGTGATCACCAAGAAGTCGCTGGACTCGCTGGCCACCTTCCTCTAGAGGCTCACATGACCACTCCCCGCCGCTCGTTCCTTGGACGTCTGACCGCGTTGCTCGCTGTTGGGGCGGTGCCTTCCGCGCTGGCGGCCGGCACGACCGTCGCTGATCAGTCCACAGGGAGCGCCGCCGCGTCCGGTGCCGCCGCCTTCTGGCCCGACGAGCGCTGGCTCGAGCTCGTCGCACAGCGTGAACACAAGTTGATCATCGAGACCGGCATCATCTCAGACGCGCTGGCGCTGCGCCGCGGGCTCAACTTCATGGACGTGTTGAACCAGGACTACGCGATTCCCGACGCGCGGATCGGACTGGCGATCGGTGTGCACACGGCTGGACTCGCGATCATCCTGAACGACGCGATGTGGGCGAAGCATGCGCTCGGCGCGCGGTTCGAGGTGAAGAATGCGCAGGGCGCGGCGGCGACCGCGAATCCGTACCGGGCCGGCGGCGCATTCACCGTGGAGTCGCTGAGCAAGCGTGGTGTGGTGTTCCTTGCGTGCAATCGTTCGCTTGTCCGATTCTCGCGCGAGCTCGCGGGAGCGGGCGGGAATGCGCCGGCGGTGCATGCGGAGCTTGTGGCGAATGTGTTGCCGGAAGCGCAGGTGACGCCGGCGATGGTGGTCGCGTTGAGTCGGGCGCAGTCGAAAGGAGTGCCGTACATGGCGGTGGCGTGAGGCCGTCGGCGTACGAGGAGATCGTGACTGATCGCGACTGACTTCGGCTGCGCTGCGTGCAAGGATACTCAGCAGCGGGAGCCGCTATGTCTGCACGGCGCCGTGATGGCTTGTTGGATGGACGCGGCGCGATGGAGCGCCGGATAGGGCCGCGTGCTGTGCAGGGACACGTGGAGTGGATCGGTCGCCATATCTGATACTGCGGCGAGGATGCGGAGGGTCTTGCGGGGCGGGCTGTCGAGGGGGGCGGGGGCTATGCGGCGGGGGAAAGCGGAGGCTCGAGGACTGAGTGCTGGCACCTTCGCTGATTCGGGATACTGGGTATGGCTGTGGTGCTTGCAGGGGGCACGATGCGCCGGGTAGGATGCTCTGCAGGTGAATACAGAGTGAGCGGACAAGGCGCGACGAGAGGGGCCATGCTTGACCGTGACACGAGAGTGATCGGATACTTTGCTTATTTGTCGCCGGGGCAGGTCGTGTGCACCGACGCGGATGCTTGCGTCGTGTCGGGATCGAGCAGGGCCATGGAACGGTACTGCGCAGAACTCGATCCTCGCAGCGCGCGCAAGGCGACCGTGAAGAAGACGCGCTTCGGCGAGATCGCTCGAGGTCTCGAATTGGGTGCGGCCTACGGCTTCGACCAGGAGTCGTATGAAAGGTTCTATCCGTTGGCCGTGGAAGCCGGCATTCCCGTCGCGCCAGCTATTTTTGAGACCACAGGTCATGCAGGCCGACAGTTCTTCACGGTGCGGCTCGCCGCCTTGTGACTGCAACGGTTGGCGCCATCCGGGACCGAACAGCCGCGCTGGCCGTGCGCTGACCGGCGCGAAGGGGTGCCGCCCAACATTGCATGCAACCGTCAGCCGCGCTATCGTGGGCGCGCTGCGCGCGCTTGGTTGGAAGCGGCTGCAGTTGATGCTTGTCGTTGAACTCAATCCGCCTTCGGCGGATAGGCCCGGCGCTG
>JANOTB010000167.1:0-42264 GCA_031416115.1 Gemmatimonadota bacterium | reverse complement strand
GCCACACTGTAGATCGTATTGTAGTACTCGGCCGTCGTCGCCTCGGTGATCACCGGGCCGCCAGCCCACCCGTGGCGCGTGGTGTCGTTCTTGGTGAGGTCGGGCGAGATCGTCTCCCAGGTGCCGCCGAAGTCGCGCGAGCGGAAGAGCACCTGCGCGCCGAAGTAGAGCGTCTTGCCGTCGTGCGGCGAAGCGACGATCGGCGCGTTCCAGTTGAACCGGTAGCTGAGCGCGTTGACCGGACCGCCGTCGTTGCGCCGCGGCTGCGGCGAGATGTCCTCCTGCTCGCGCGTGCGCATCTGGGTGCGGAAGATCATGCCGCCCTGCGCATCGGTCACGAAGTAGTCGGGATCGTCGGGATGCGTGACCTGGTAGTAGCCGTCACCGTAGCTGACGAGGTTCCAGTCGTCGACGAGGATGCCGATCGGATCGCGCGTGCGGTTGGGGCCGACCCAGTTGCCGTTGTCCTGCAGACCGCCACCGACGAAGTAGAACGGCTCGCGCTCGTCCGCGTGCAGTTGATAGAACTGCGCCAGCGCGAAGCGATTGGGAAATGTCCAGGTGACGCCCTGGTCGCGCGAGACGGCGATGCCCCCGTCGTTCACCTGCCAGATGCGCTTCGGGTCGAGCGGGTCGATCCACATGCCGTGGTGATCGCCATGGACGTTCTGCGAGAAGCGACGGAAGTTGCGACCGCCGTCGATGGACACCGAGAGCTGGCAGGCGATCGCATACATGCGGTCGGCGTTGACCGGATCGACGCGCAGGTCGGAGTAGTAGTAGCCGCGGCACATGGTGGTCGCGTCGTCGCTCGTCTTGCGCCAACTCTCGCCGTGGTCGTCACTGCGCCAGACGAAGCCCTTCTGCGACTCGGTGACCGCGTAGACGACGTTGGGGCTCGAGGGCGCGACCTTCACGCCGACGCGACCGAGCAGGGTGGGCAGGCCGCCGGCGAGCTTCTTCCAGGTCGCGCCGCCGTCGACCGACTTGAAGATGCCGCCCTGTTCAGAGCCGCTGCGAAAGGTCCACTGCTTGCGATCGAAGTGCCACATGACCGCGTAGACGATGTTCGGGTTCTTGGGGTCGACGTCGAGGTCGGCGCAGCCGTGCCGATCGTCGACGAAGAGCGACTTGGTCCACGTCGCGCCGGCGTCACGCGAGACGAACACGCCCCGCTCGGTGCTCGGACCGCCGATATGCCCCACGGCGCACACATAGACCGTGCGGGGATCGGTCGGGTGGACCATCACCCTCGCGATGTGGCGGGTGTCGCCGAGTCCGAGGAAGCGCCACGTGGTTCCGCCATCGGTCGACTTGTACATGCCGCGACCGAACGAGACCGAGTTGCGTGTGTTCGCCTCGCCGGTGCCGACGTAGATGACGTCGGGGTTGCCGGGCTCGAGGGCGAGGTCGCCGATCGAGAGCGTCGGTTGTTTGTCGAAGATCGGTGTCCAGGTGGTGCCGCCGTTGATCGTCTTCCAGACACCGCCCGCTGCGGTGCCGACATAGACGATGTTCGCGTCGCCGGGTACGCCTTCGATGTCGGTGGCGCGTCCCATCATGTTCGCCGGGCCGATCGCGCGGAACTCGAGGCGCTGGAGCGCGGATGTGTCGACGGTCGCCACGGCGGCGACGGGCCTCGTGGGGGAGGTGGCCGGGCGCTGGGCGGAAAGCGGGAGCACCGCGCCGGCGATGATGTTGCAGATGACGCTGCAGATGATGCTGAATCGGAAGGCGCGTGCGGCGTGGCGAGTGATGATTGGCATCGTCGTCGAAAGTGGGGGTAGGCAACAGCGAGAGACGCGACGATGTTGGTCAAAGTGGGTCCACGCCGCAAGTGCACGGCTTGCGTGTGCGGCTTGCGCATCCCCTCTGGTCGCGCGAACATCATGACGGTTCACACCTTCCTTTCGCCGGAGACTCCCGTGCGCCGTTCAGTATCGATCGCCGTCATACTCATGGCCATCACACTCGCAGCCTGCGCTGGGAGCGGCGCGCCGGCGGCCGGGGCCGCGGGGACCGGAGCCGCCGCTCCGCGTCCTGTACGCGGCGGCCTGAACCTCATCACCAACGCCGAGATCGAGACGGCGGGCAACGATGTCCTCAGCGCCTTCGAGTTGGTGCTGCGGTTGCGCCCTGGCATGATGCGCGCGCGCAACCAGACCGCCGGCAACGTCGGCGAGGGAAACGTGTTCGGCGTGATCGCCTATGCTGACGAGGTCCGGCTCGGTGACGTCGAGCAGCTCCGCACGGTCATGCGCGGGACGGTGCGGGAGATCCGTTTCATCAGTGCGACCGACGCGACCACGCGCTGGGGCACCGGCCACAGCAACGGCGTGATCCAGGTGATCCTCAAGCGCTAGCTACGGCCGGTCGTGCGACATCGCACGATGATCCATGCGCTGGAACGCGAGGAACTCGTGCACCGCCCTGATCGACTCCGCGTCGCGCGTGATGATGCGCACCTGCGCGCCGCGCGGCAGCATCTCCACGGCATAACGGAGCTCGGTGCGACGCGCGGCCATCACGCTGGTCCCTGGCACTGTCGCCATGGAGTGCACCTGACCCGGTAGTGTGAAGTCACCTTTCGCGAATCGCTCAGCGATGTCGCGCATGTGTTCGCGAATAGTGGACTCGCCCGCGTCGTCAGCTGCATCGCGTTGCAGCACGATGCGCCCGCCGTCGGGGAGGGGCTCGAATAGGTGCGTCGAGCTGTTCTGATCGACTCCCATCACCACCGCGCCGCGCGCCTGCACGCCCGCGAAGGCCGTGTCCGCGTCGGCGGCGCGCGTGAAGCTCCAGACCACGCCCGGCGCGACGATCAGGTCGAGCGCGCGTTCGGCGGTCCACGCGAAGCGGATCACTGCCGGGGGGAGTGACGCGCGGCTGTCGGACCAGAAGAGCAGCGAATCGCCAGTCACCGCAACGCGACCCTCGGTGTCGAGTCGCATACGTTCGGCCGGCGGCGCGTTCGACCGGAACCGCATCGCGACGCGGCCCGTGTCAGCTCGGACGAGACGCAGGTCGAGCGTGCCGCCAATGATCATCGAGCCCGATCCGTCTGGATTCGGGGCGGGAATCGCGTTCCCGTTCAACGCGCGCAGTATGAAACTGCCGCCGATCGTGCGAGGAGACTGCGGCGCATGACCGGCGTGCGCGCTGTGGTCCTGAGCGAGCGCGGCCGCGGTGGGTGCGACGCCAAGCGCGTAGAGGGCGAGGACGACTCGTCGGATGTTCATGGTATGTAACAGCTTATGGAACCGAGGGTGACGGCGGCAAGGGCGGGCTTGACGAAGTAATACCTCCATGATATCATAACGCTACCACCCTACCGGAGTTCACACGATGTACCGCGAGAAGCCCTACCCCGCATCAAACGGATTGGTCGCCCTGCTGACGCTCATCGCCATCGACCTCGGCGCGCTGGCAGTGATGATCTACGAGTTCCAGGCCGAGCGCGAGGCGACCGGCCTCCTGGCGACGATCGTGCTCACCGTCGCGTCGTTCATGTTCGCGGGGCTCTTCATCGTGAACCCCAACGAGGCCAAGGCGCTCGTGCTCTTCGGCACCTACAAGGGCTCGGTCAGCAAGGACGGCTTTTGGTTCGCCAATCCGTTCATGACTAAAAAGGCGATCTCGCTCCGCGTGCGGAACTTCGAGACCGCCAAGCTCAAGGTGAATGACAACCACTCCAATCCGATCGAGATCGGCGCGATCGTGGTCTGGAAGGTCATCGACTCCGCCGAGGCGCTGTTCGAGGTCGAGGACTACACGCGGTACGTCGCCGTGCAGTCGGAGTCGGCGCTGCGCGCGGTCGCCACGCAGTACCCGTACGACTCGCACTCCACCGGCGAGCTCTCGCTCTCGACGCACACCACCGAAGTCTCGCAGGCACTCGAGAAGGCGCTGGTCGATCGGCTGCTCAAGGCGGGCGTGGAAGTGATCGAGGCGCGGATCTCGCATCTCGCCTACGCTCCCGAGATCGCTGCGGCGATGTTGCAGCGTCAGCAGGCGAGCGCGATCATCGCGGCGCGGCAGAAGATCGTCGAGGGCGCGGTGGGCATGGTCGAGATGGCGCTCAGCATGCTCAGCGAGCGCGCGATCGTCACGCTCGACGACGAACGCAAGGCGTCGATGGTGAGCAACCTGCTCGTGGTGCTCTGCTCCGAACGCTCGACGCAGCCGGTGGTGAATGCGGGCTCCCTCTACACCTGAGGGTGAGCGAGTCGTGGCGGAGAAGAAGCCGTTCCTGTTGCGCGTCGACCGCGAGCTGCTGGATGCCCTCCAGCGGTGGGCGAACGACGACCTGCGGAGCGTGAATGGGCAGATCGAGTATCTACTGCGAGATGCATTGAAGCGCGCGGGGCGGTCGTCGAAGCGCGTCGCCCCGGGCGCGCCCCGAGTGACCAAATAGGAGTCGCCCATGCAGACCGTGCTGGTGGAGTCCTCATCACAGTTCATCCCCTGGTCGATCGCCGTCGCCGTCGGCATCCTCGTTGTGGCATTCGCCGTGATCCGGCGCGTCCGGTGGAGCGGGGACAACGAGATCACCGCGCGCCGTTTTCGTCCACGTCAGGCGCCTTGGCAGCGCATGGCACTGATCGCTGCGCTGGTAACGGTCACCACGGGACTCACGCTCGTCTTCTCCGGCCGACGCTCGAGCCGTGCGGCCGCGTCGCTCGGGGACAGTCTCTCCGTCGCGTCCGATTCGGCGACCAGTGGCGCACCGCTCGTCGTGATGATCGTCATAGGTCTGTTGGCCGTGGTCGTCGTCGTTCTCCGCACGCTGCGCGATGGAGAGCGTTGACATTCGACAGATCACCTCACGCACTTGCGCCGTAGATTAGGGACACCCTTGACCTCAGGTGCTTCGTTCATGAAGATCGCGCCAGTGCCCGTGTTGGCAGTCGCATTTCTCGCGCTCGTCACGCCGCAGTCAGCGCGGACCCAAACGCCCGCCGCGTTGCCGACACCGGCTTGGGCCGCGGCCCTCGACTCCGCGATCGCCGCCGAGATGGCGCGCACCATGACCCCGGGCGTACAGGTCGCCGTCGTGGTCGACGGCACGCTGGCGTACTCGCGCGGCTATGGCGTCGCCGACATCGAGTCGGGACGCGCCGTGACCGAGCGGACGCTCTTCCGCGTGGGATCGGTCACCAAGATGATCACCGCGGCCGCACTCACGCAGCTGGTCGCCGACGGCAAGCTCGATTTGCAGGCGCCGATCTCGACCTACGTCCCCGAACTCGTCGGCAAGCGCGTGGGGACTGTCACGACCCACCAACTCCTCACGCACAGTGCCGGCTGGCTCGACAACGCCGTCGCCTACGGACGCATGGGCGAGGGCGCGCTCGGCGAGGTGATGCGGGTGGTGAACGACACGCTCTTATTCACCGAACCGGGGCGCGTGTACTCGTACTCCAACCCCGGCTATTCCATGGCCGGCTACGTGGGCGAGATGGCGGCGAAGCAGCGGTTCGGCCTGACCGTCGACCAGCTCGTGCTGCGCAAGATGGGAATGCCGCGCGCGACCTTTCGTCCTCTCGAGGCGATGACGCAGGACTTCTCGCAGGGTCATGTGGGCGTGCCGGGGAAGGCGGGAACGATCGTCCGCCCGTTCACCGAGAACACGGCGCAATGGACCGCGGGCTTTCTCTTCGCGAGTGCCGGCGAGCTCGCGCGCTTCACCATCGCACTCATGGATGGTGGCCTGCTCGACGGCCAGCGCGTGCTCGCTGAGGATGCGGTGCGCCGCATGACGACTGGGCACCAGGCAGTTCCGGGCACCACGACTGCGAGGTACGGCTATGGCCTGAACATCGGGACGGTCGGCCCGGAGCGCGCGTGGCGGCATGGCGGTTCGATCAACGGGTTCGATGCGCAGGTTTCGATGTTCCCTGACCGGAAGCTCGCCGTGATCGTGTTCGACAATCGCGGCGGTGCACCGATGCAGGGCATCACCGATCTGGTCGCACAGCGAGCGGCGGGGATCGCGCCGGTGCTGCCTCCGGCGCTCCCCGCGGCGCGCGATGCGACGCCGGCCGAGCGCGCGCAGCTCGTGGGGACGTACAAGATGGGGAATACCACGGTGGTCCTCACCGAGCAGGACGGGGCTCTGCGATTCCAACAGGGAACCATGACGGCACCGGCGCGGCTGGTCGGCGACGAACGGCTGGTGACCGTCCCGCCGCAGGGCGCGACGGTCACGCTGCTGTTGGTGCGCGGCGCGAGCGACCGCGTGGAGTTCCTTCATCTGGGCGGGCGCGCGCTCGCGCGCCAGCCGTAGCGCTAGGCTCGTGAAGAACCCCGTGCCCGCGCGCCCTGCGGCTATCGACCAGTGCTCCGCTATCGCTTCGCCTTGAACGAGATGTCGAACTGCAGCTGGATCTCGGGGTTGATCTTGTTGAGCGACGGCTGGAACGACACGCCGAAGTCGTTGCGGTCGATCACCGTCTGACCCTTCACGCGCCCCATGTCGCGGGTGGCATCGAAAAAGACCAGCCGCGACGGGATCGTGATGCGCTTGGTCCGTCCCCGGATCGTCAGGTCGCCGGTGATGTTGATGCGGCCCTCGGCGAGCGTGTTGATGAATGCTGACCTGAACGTGATCGTAGGGAACGAGTCGGTGGCGAAAAAGTCGTTGCCCTTGAGATGATCGTCGCGCTGCGCGATGCGCGTGTTGATGCTCTTCGCGTCGATCGTGATCACGACCGACGACGCCTCGAGCTTCTCCGCGTCGAACATGATCTCGGCGTCCCACCTGTCGAACGTGCCGTGCGCGTCGACCAGTTGGGACTCGGCGACGAAGTTGATCTGCGAATGCGCGACGTCGCGCACGAACGGTCTAGGAGCGACCGCGACGGTCGCGGCAACGAGGAACGGCACGACCGCCAGGGCGGTCATCCAGCGCTTCATACGCAAGGGCTCCAATCGACGGTGGACGGGTGTTCGCTCAGGGGTCTGGCCTGACGTACACCTGCTCAGCGGCGGTCGTTCCCACCACATGATCCGTGGTGCCGACGCGCACCGTGATCGGGCCCTCGAACGGCGCGCGCGCAACGACCTGCACCGTCGCGCCCGGACGCACGCCGAGCTCGTCGAGGTAGCGAAGGAACGCGGGATCGCGATCGGACATGCGGACCACGGTCGCGGTCTCACCATCGTTGAGATCGGCGATGCTCGGCAACCGGGTCTCGTCGACCTCGCCCGCGGCCGTGGGAATGGGCGCGCCGTGCGGATCCTCGGTGGGATTTCCGATCGCCTCGGCCATCCGCGCGATCAGGTCGTCGCTCGCCGCATGCTCCAGACGCTCGGCTTCGTCGTGCACGTCGTCCCAGCCAAAGCCGAGCCGCTCGACGAGATAACACTCGATGATGCGATGCCGGCGGATGAGTTGGAGCGCGGCGGCGCGGCCGCCCTGCGTGAGTCGCGCGCCGCGGTACCGTTCCGCCCGCACGAGTCCGAGCCGATGCAGTCGCTGGACCATTCCGGTCACGATCGCGGCGGCGATCCCCAGCCGCGCAGCGATGTCGTTGGTGCCGGCGGCCGATCCGCGCTGCTCGAGTTCGTAGATCGCCTTGAGGTAATCCTCGGCCTGACCAGTGAGCGGGCCGGTGGAGGCGGGCTCGGGCGGTGGCTGCAGCATCACGGGCCGGCTGATGCGCCTCTGCTTTGTCATGACTGGCCTCCAAACGGCGGCGAGAGAGCGAGAGTCTGGTCCGTACCTGCGGGAATCTATCGTAGCGCACACCTGGCGGACGCGCCGGAGTGGCCGAGACCGCCTCAGGCACCGGGGTCCGATTGCCGACCGGCTGCAGATGGGCCAAGTTCTTCTCTTCTTCCCCATTCTCATTCGGAGTCTCAATGCGACATCTCCTTCCGTTCGCCGTTCTCGCTGGCGCGACTGGCCTCCTCATTGGCGCGGACGCCAGCGCTCGCCCTCGGACCGAGACGATGAGCTTCTTCATCACCAGCGTTGGACCGGGCGACGGTGCCAACCTTGGCGGACTCGCCGGGGCCGATCGATTCTGCACGCAACTCGCGGAGTCGGCGGGCGTGCGCGGGCGCGAGTGGCACGCGTACCTCAGCGCGACGGCACAGAGTGGCACACCGGCGGTGAACGCGCGTGACCGGATCGGCGCGGGGCCATGGTACAACGCGAAGGGCGTGATGGTCGCGTCGAATCTCGCACAGTTGCACAGCGAGGAGAGCGCGGTCGGCAAAGAGAACAGCCTCAATGAGAAGGGCGACAAGGTGAATGGACGCGGCGACACGCCCAACACGCACGACATTCTGACCGGTTCGCTGCCCGACGGACAGGTCGCGGTCGATACGCTCGACACGACCTGCGGCAACTGGACGAGCAACACCGCTGGAAGCGGGAGCGCGATGGTCGGGCATCATGACCGACAGGGCGGCGGCGTGCGTCCGACGTCGTGGAACTCGGCACATGGATCACGCGGGTGCAGCCAGCAGAATCTGGTGGCGACCGGCGGGAACGGGCTCTTCTACTGCTTTGCACGATGAAGCACACGCGCGCTCGTGCTTCAAGGAGCGCTCGCGCAGTCGCCGCGCTCGTGCTCGCCGTGCTTGGCGTGCTCGGCTTTCTCGTCGCCTCTCCGGCCGCGGCGCAGGTCGCTCCGGCCGCACCCGCTGCGGGGACCAAGCGCGCACTGACCATGGAAGATCTGTTGTCATGGAAGGGCATCCGCAATCCCACGCTCTCCAACGATGGCCGTTGGATGGCCTACGTGCTCGCTCCCAACGAAGGGGACGCCGAGTTCGTGGTCCGTTCGACCGCGGCGGGAGCGACCGAGACGCGCGTTGCGATCGGTGAGCCGCCGGCGGGCTTCGGCGGCGCGGGCGGCGTTGCCATCTCTGGCAATAGTCGCTGGGTCGCATACACCGTGTATCCGAACGCCGAGGACGCGAAGAAGGCGCGGCGCGACCGCCGAACGTTGGCGACGAGGATCGGTGTGATCGAACTCGCAACGGGCACGAGGCGTGAGTTCGATCGGGTGCGCAGCTTCCGCTTTGCGGGCGATCGGTCGGATGTGCTGGCGCTGCAGTTCATGCCGCCGGACGCGCCGGCTGGTGGCGCGGCAGGAGGTACGGCAGGAGGTGCAGCAGGCAACGCGACCGGCACGGCCGCTCCAGGCAGCGCGGCGAGCGGGTCAGTCGTACAGATCGTGGACCTGTCAGGTGGCACGCCGCTCACGCTCGTCGGTGTCGGCGAGTTCGCGTTCGACGCCGCAGGCCAGTTCCTCGCGTACACGCTCGATCAGCGCGACCAGCTCGGCAACGGTGTACAACTGCGAGAGCTCGCCACCGGAGTGGTCCGCGCGCTCGATTCTGAAAAGGCGCTCTACCGCCGCCTCGTGTGGGCTGACACCGGTGACGCACTCGCCGTGCTGCGCTCAGTCGCCGACTCGGCGACACGGGACACGTTGACGACGGTCCTCGGCTGGGCGCGCCTCACGTCGCGGGCGCCGACGAGCGTCACGATCCATGAACGCAGTGCGGGGATCAGGGGCGGGCTCGTGGTGAGCGCCGACCGTGCGCCCAAGTGGAGCGACACGCAGGGAACGATCTACTTCGGCCTACGCGACCCACGACCCGCTCCACCGGCATCGACGGCTGCTCCGGTCGGCGCGGGAGCGAATGCGCCCGCGCCCGGAGCTGGCGCCGGCGGTCAGATCGCGCCCGCGCGGCAGGACGAGGAGACACCGTCGTTGATCCTCTGGCACTGGAAGGACCCACGATTGCAGAGCGCGCAGCAGGTGCAGGAGGGTCAGGACAGGAGCTTCAGCTATCTCGCGGCGTGGCACCTCTCTGCGGGACAGGTCGTGAAGTTGACCGACGACGCGGTCCGGACCGCGACCGTAGGCTCCGGTGATCGATGGGCACTCGGAGCTGATTTCACCCCGTACGAGCGGCAGGCGAGCGTGGATGGTCGCACACTGCGCGACCTGTACGCGATCGACGCGCTGAGCGGAGAGCGCCACGTGATCGCGAGATCGTTGCAGGACCCTGGCGGCAACTTCACCCTGCTCATGTCGCCCGACGGTGCGCGTGCGGCTTGGTACGACGACGGACACTGGAACATCCACGAGTTCGCGTCCAAGTCGTCGCGGCGAGTCACGGACGGCGTGGCGGCGACCTTTTGGGACCTGGATGATGACCACAACGTCGTGAAGCCGTCGGTGGGCCCACCGTTCGGCTGGTCGCGGGACTCGCGCTTCGTGTTCGTGCGTGACAACTGGGACATCTGGCGCGTGGGCGTCGCTGGAGGACCGGCCGTGAACATCACCGCCAACGGCAAGCGAGACGGCGTGCGCTATCAGCAGCGCGTGGGTGCCGACGCCAAGGAGCGCGGGATCGACCTCACCAAGCCGATCTTCGTCGAGACCTACGGCGAGCGCACCAAGAAGGAAGGACTCGCGCAGGTCGACCCTCAGCGCGGCGGCGCACGCGCACTCGCGTGGGAAGACGCCAAGATCGACTTCCGCCGCGCGCGCGACGCCGAGGTCTGGGCATTCACGCGGCAGACGTTCGTGCACTTCCCCGACTGGTACGTGGCCGACGCTGGGCTCGCGAACCCGCGACGCCTCACCGATGCGAATCCACAGCAGTCGGAGGTGGCGTGGAGCGCCGGCGCGCGACTCATCAACTACAAGTGCGACAACAACGGCGACGAGCTGCAGGGGGCGTTGTTCCTGCCCGCTGGCTACGAGGAGGGCAAGCGCTACCCGACGCTCACGTACATCTATGAGCGGCTCTCGCAGGGATTCCACGCCTACGCACAACCCAACGCCACTCGCTACGCGAACCCGAGCGTCTACACGTCGCGCGGTTACGCGTACTTCATGCCCGACATCACCTACAAGCTGGATGATCCAGGCCGTTCGGCGGTCTGGTGCGTGGTGCCGGCAGTGAAGGCCGCGATCGCCTCGGGCATCGTCGACTCGGCGAACGTCGCACTGCAGGGGCACAGCTGGGGCGGTTACCAGACGAGCTTCATCACCACGCAGACGAATATCTTCAAGACCGCGATCGCCGGTGCGCCCCTCACCGACATGGTCTCGATGTTCAGCTCGGTCTACTGGAACAGCGGCAACGCCAATCAGGGGATCTTCATCTCGAGTCAGGGGCGGTTCCGGTCGAGCTACGCGCGCGACCCCGACGCCTACCTCCGCAACTCACCGAACCGGTTCGCCAACGACCTCAAGATCCCGTTCATGATCCTGCACAACGACCGTGACGGTGCGGTCGATTTCAACCAGGGGATCACGTACTACAACACGCTCCGCGAGTTGGGCAAGGACGTCGTGCTGCTCGAGTACGTGGGCGAGAACCATGGCCTCGCGCGACCGATCAACCAGAAGGATTACGCGGTGCGCATGCAGGAGTGGTTCGACCACTTCCTGCAGGGCAAGCCGGCGCCGGCGTGGATGCAGGAGGGGGTGCCGCGGCTGCAGATGGAACAGCACCTGCGCGAACGGAAGCCGCTGCTCGACCCCAAGGCGAAGGTCGAGGCGAAGAAGATCGCGATGACTTAAGGGCAGAGGGGAGAGGGGAGAGGTGAGGGGGCCGCCCGTTCGGGCGGCCCTTTCACGTTCTCGCCGAACGGACCGTGTGGTCCGCTGCGGACCAACGCCGCGTGAG
This sequence comes from Gemmatimonadota bacterium, assembly GCA_031416115.1. Lineage (GTDB taxonomy): Bacteria > Gemmatimonadota > Gemmatimonadetes > Gemmatimonadales > Gemmatimonadaceae > Pseudogemmatithrix. Next base: position 30,600 of record JANOTB010000167.1, on the reverse strand, counting down.
CCCGAACGCCACGATCCAGCCGAGTCCCGCGGCGAGCGTCACGTCACTCACGAAATGCGCACGCGCCATCACGCGCGTGACCGCGCAGCCGACCGCGAGCGTGTAGCCCACCCAGCGCGCGCGCGGGAATAGTCGCGCGAGCATCGCCGCGCCACCGAACGCCACCAGCGTGTGCGAGCTCGGCAGCGCCAGCCCAGCGGTGCTCCATGTGCGGTCGGCGAAATCGCGGAAGCCGTAGAGACCGTCGTGCACCTGTGGGCGTTCGCGCCGCAGCAACAGCTTGCCGACCTCGGCGACGATGCCGCCGAGCGCCGCCGAGCCGAAGAGCAGCCACGCGCGCTGCCTGGCGATCGCGCGACGCGCGGGCTCGGCCCCTTCGTGCAGCGCGACTGCCACGGCGAGCGCGACCCACGTGCCGAGGAATCCGATCACGCGCAGCAAGCGACCCCAGTCTCGCTCATAGACCTTTGGGTCGCTCACGTGCTCGTACACCCAGGGATCGATCACACAGGCCAACGCGAACGCGACGGCGGTGAAGCCGAGTGCGCGCCAGGCGGGAGTCCAGTCGGCCCGCGCGCGAGCAGTCTCGTTCGGTACCGTCATCGCCAGAGTCCGTCGAAAGTGGTGAGGATGCGCTCGGTCATTCCCCAAATGGTGAAATCGCGATGCCGATACGCATCGACCTGCATGCGATGGTCGCGCACGGTGACCGTGGTATTCACTCGCGCGCCCGGTACGAGGAGCTCGCGCAACCGCACCCACCGCGCCTCGGCGACCTCGTCGCTCAGCACGAGTGCTGGCGAGCGGTCGAGGACCACGACGTACGGGCGCACGATGATCGGCGGGAGCACGGGTGTGCGCGGGCGGATCTCGTCGAGCGCGCCGAGCACACGACCATCGGCGCGCAGGTCGATCCCGACCTCCTCGAACGACTCGCGCAGTGCCGTCGCCTCGAGCGAGGCATCGTCAGGCTCGAAGCGCCCGCCCGGCAGCCCGATCTGTCCACTCCACGGATCGCCCGCGCGCACGGCGCGGCGGATCAGCAGCACTTCGGCATCGTCGTCGGCCAGTGGGCGCAGAATGAGTGCGACGGCCGCTTCCTTGAACGGCTCGTCGCGCTCGGCCAGCAGCGGCGCGCGGCCCGCGAGTGCGCGGTCGAGCCGCGCGATCAACGGATGCTTCACCGCGGCCTTCACGTCAGCTCGCGACCGGCCCGCCAGAGACAGCCCATCCGTTGAAGCCGCCCTTCATCCACGCGACATCCTGATACCCCATCTGCACAAGCGTGTCGGCGGCGAGCGCGGAGCGATTGTCGCTGGCGCAGTAGATCACGACGGCCGCCTCACGCGGGATGACCGCCTCGACTCTCGTCTCCATGGTCCCGCGCGGGATGACGATCGCGCCCGGCAGGCGGCCGAGATTCGTCTCCTGTGGTTCGCGCACGTCGAGGATCAGTGGCGCATCCGCCGCACCGATCGACTTCTTCACGTCGTCGATCGACACCTGGCGCGTGCGCGTCTTGGCTTCGGCGATCAGGTCGGCGCCGGACTTGTTCTGCATCTGGTGGTCGGGTTGGGGACCCCTGAAGTTATCTCGCGCGTCCGAACCCCGGCACCCGTCGCGATGGTGAGTCGCTCGATGGCACGGGAACCGCCACGCTACCCTAGATGCGTCGGCTCCACCGTCTCGAACGCGCGTCCGAGCCCCGAGACCATGAACCAGGTCTCGGCGGCGAGGACGACTGCGGCGACCAGCAGCCCGACCAACGTCGCAGTGCCCATCTCAGTGCTGAACACGAGGTAGCCCACGCCGCCCGCGACGGCCGGAACGACAAGTAGCAGCGCGAGTCCGAGCAGCATCGCGAGGCTCGTCAGCATCATCTGGCCGGTGGCTTCGACGCCGCCCGGGCCATGCGCGCCGAGCTTCACCCAGCCGGGAAAGAGCAGCGCCAAGCCGTTGTGCAATGTGAAGTTCGCCGCATTCAGCGCGAGCAGAAACGCGGGCGCGGCGATCGCGCAGGCGACGAGCACTTGGAGCGGGACCGGCGACTGCCCTGGCGAGAGCGTGAGCGCGGCGTACGCGACTCCGACCAGCAGCACCTGAGAGGCCCCCAATGCAAGCGCGCCGCTCATCACCTGCGCGAGCACGACATGGCGCCCAGGGATCGGCAACGTCTTGAGCATCGGCAGGTGCAGGAGGTCGCTCCGCAGGTCGTTGCGCATGCTCACTGGGCCGAAGAGCAGCAGCAGCACGATGAACACGCCGCTGAGGACCGCGAAGACGATTCCCATCTTCCCGTCGCCGGTGCCGAATGCGAGCACTCCGCCGAGGAGCAACACCGGAGGGATCAGCAGCGCACGGAACTGATTGGTCCGCAGCATCCAGAGCGCGTTCTTCCAGACGATCGCCACCGCAGGAGTGCCGGTGGCCGAGAGCGGGATCGTGCGTCGCACCGACCTGGCAGTCACGACGGTGCCTCCGCGCCGCGCGCGCAGCTGCTCGATCTGCTTCGCCCGGTGCTCCGACGCCTCAGCGGCCGCTTCCTCGAACGCGGCGTCACTGCTCAGCACCCACCACACATGCAACGCGAGCAGCAGCAACGCCTGCGTGAGCGCGAATGCCCATGGTGCCGGGTCGCGCAGCATCACCGGTGCGAAGGCGAGCTTCACCGGATAGAACACGATCGCTGCCGGCGGCAGATCGACGATGCTGACGATCGCGTCGAACGTGCGCCGGGCATCGCTTGCACCCGCGACCCACTCCCAGTGCGACCAGAAGCTCCAGCCTACGGCGCCCACCGCCGCCACGAACACGAGCAACGCTGGGAGGCTTCGGCGCGCGCCACCCACACCAAGCTCGGTCGCCCCGGCGCGCCAGAGCCCGATCCCCAGTCGATGCAGCGAGAGCGTACTGATCGCGACCCAGAGTCCGAGGCCGCGCATGAGACTCGCGACCGGGTCGCCCGCACGGTTGAGGATGACCGACCAGATGACCACCGAGACGAGGATGCTCAGCTGCGACTGCGCGATCTTGTAGAGGATGAGCCCACGGCGACTCACGGGCGCCGTGAAGAGCATCGCGACCTCGGCCCGTGTGAAGGCGAGCGCGGTGCGATCGGTCCCAAAGACCCATGACCAGGCGAGGTAGCCGAGGACGGCGGTGCCGGCGAACGCGAGCATCACGAGGGTCGTGGTCGCGTCCAGTGCCCCCGTGCGCGTGTTGCGAAGGAAGAAGAACCAGAAGTAGGCGAGGCCGAGCGCGAACGCCACCGCGTAGCGCGGATTCCGCAGCCGCGAGGCCTGCCGGCGCAATCGGTTCCGCATCGACGTGCGGATGAGGTACCAGAACGCGTCCGTCACGGCGCGCCCTGACCCTCGCCGTCGCCGGTGAGCGCGAGGAAGACATCCTCGAGCGAACGCCCCGCGAGCTCCGGATGCGCGCCGACGATCTCCGCGAGCGACCCGTACGCGACGCACCGCCCCCGACGGATCACGAAGATCTTGGTGCAGAGTTCCTCGACGAGCGTGAGCAGGTGCGACGAGAGCACCACCGCCGCGCCGGCGCGCGCGCGCGCGGCGATCGTTGCCCGCATGCGCCGCATACCCCCGGGATCGAGCCCGGTGAGCGGTTCGTCGAGCACGAGCACCGTGGGGTCGTGGAGCAGTCCGCACGCGATCGCGAGTTTCTGCTTCATGCCGCGCGAGAGCTCGTCGGGGAGCGACCGTCGCTTCTCGGTGAGCTCGAGCTCGGCGAGGACCGGTCCGATCCGCTGCTCCACATCGGCCACGCCGAACACCCGCGCGATGAAGCGCAGATGCTCCTCGACCGTGAGATGGTCGAACAGGTGCGGCTCGTCGGGGATGAACGCCAGGGCACGCTTCGCGGCCACACCGTCGGTGCGCACGTCATGGCCCGCGAGTGCGACGCTACCCGCCGAGGGCGCGATGATGCCGGCGAGGCAGCGGAGTGTGGTCGTCTTCCCCGCCCCGTTCGGTCCGACGAGTCCGAGGACCTCGCCAGGCGCGACGGAGAAGGAGATGTCGTCCACGGCGGTGAAGTCGCCGTAGTGCTTGGTGAGCTTGTCGACCGAGATCATCAGCCATATGTATCGGCAACGCGGTCGCCGCGCCATCTTTCGGCCATGTCGCTCACCACACAGGTACTGATCGCACTCGGTGCAGGCTTCGCGCTCGGCATCCCGCTGGCCGGCAGCGAGTCCGCCGTCGCCGTCGGCCTTCTCGCAGTGCTGGGGCCGGTGGGCACGGTGTTCATCAATGCCATCCGCATGACGGTGATCCCGCTGGTCGTGTCGACGTTGATCTCGGGGGTGACCTCGGCACCGGACCCGCGATCGGTGGGGCGGATCGGTGCGCGCGCGATCGTGCTCTTCGTCGTGGTGGTCGCTGGTGCCGCCGCGTTCGCTGTCCTGCTGGGCTCGCCGCTCATCGCGCTGATCCCGCTCGACCCCACCGCGGTGAACGCGCTGCGTTCCGGTGTGGCCAACGGCGCCACGGCCGCCGCCGAGAGCGCGCGCAGCATCCCGAGCGCTGGCGAGTGGCTCGTCTCGCTCGTGCCCGCGAACCCGATCAGGGCCGCGGCCGACGGCGCGATGCTCCCCGTGATCGTCACCTCCGTCGCATTCGCCGTCGCGCTCATGCAGGTCGCAGCTGACCGCCGCGCGGCCGTGGTGCGCGTCGTCGAGGGCGTGATGGATGCCTCGCTCGCGCTCGTGCGGGCGATCCTCCGCTTCGCGCCGATCGGTGTCTTCGCGCTGGCCGTGCCGCTCGCGGCCAAGATGGGGACGAGCGCGCTCGGAGCGATCCTCGGCTACATCGTGATCGTCTCGGGGATCTGCGTGCTCTTCTGGATCGTGGCGCTCTACCCGGCGGCGGTCGCGTTCGGCAGGGTGCCGCTGCGTACGTTCGCACGGGCCGCACTCCCGGCGCAGACGATCGCCTTCAGCGGCCGCTCGTCGCTGGCCGCGTTGCCGGCGATGCTCGAGAGTGTGCGCGATACGCTTCGATTGCCGGCAGCGATCGGGAGCTTTCTCATCCCGCTGGCCTCGTCGATGTTCCGCGCCGGCGCGGGGATCGGACAGACGGTGGGCGTGATCTTTCTTGCGCGCCTCTATGGCGTGGATCTCGGCCCGGCGGAGTTGCTCACCGTCGCGGTGACTGCGACCGTGACGTCGTTCTCGGTGCCGGGCGTGCCTGGAGGGTCGATCATCATCATGGTCCCGGTGCTCATGGCGGCGGGGATCCCCGTGGAAGGCGTCGGCATACTGCTCGGAGCGGACACGATCCCCGACATGTTCCGCACGACGACCAACGTGACCGGGCACATGACGGCGGCGGTGATCCTGGCGCGCGGCGAACAGGAGCCCGTGTGAGCGCACACTGGCTGGCGATCGGCCTCGCGCTCGCGTGGTGCGCGCTGATCGTCCTGGTGATCTGGCGGTTCCGTGACACGCGATCGCTGAACGAGTACTCGCCCACACCGCCGACCGATGCGCCGCGGGTGAGTGTGATCATCCCCGCGCGCAATGAAGCGCATAACATCGCGCGTTGTCTCCGGTCGGTGCTCGCCTCCGAGTATCCCGCGCTAGACGTGATCGTGGTCGATGATCATTCGAACGACGGCACCGGTGACATCGCGCGCGCGATCGCAGCCGAGGATGTCGCCCACCGCCGCATTCCGGGGGAATCTCGCGCGAGTCGGCAACCCGCGCCGCGGGTGCGCGTGTTGCCGGCGCCCGATCTCGCTCCCGGTTGGTTCGGCAAGCAGTGGGCCTGCCACGCCGGGGCGGAGATGGCGACCGGTTCACTCCTCTGCTTCACCGACGCCGACACCGCGCACGGGCCGGAGCTGATCACCCGCAGCGTGAATGCGATGCTCGCGCGCGGCGCCGATCTCTTCACGGTGGCCGGTCGGCAGGAGATGGTGAGCTTCTGGGAGAAGGTGGTGCAGCCGAGCGTCTTTGCGCTGCTGCTGTCGAGGTATGGCGGCCTTGAGGCGATGAGCCGATCGACGCGGCCACGAGGCAAGATCGCGAACGGACAGTTCATGCTCGTGCGGCGTGCACCGTACGAGCGGCTTGGAGGACATGCGGCGGTGCGCGGTCACGTGGCGGAGGATCTCAGGCTCGCGCAGCTCTTCACCGAGCAGGGGCTCGCCATGCACATGGTGTTGGCGCGTGAGCACCTGTCGACTCGGATGTACACGTCGCTGGCCGAGATCCGGCGTGGTTGGGGAAAGAACGTGTATGCCGGGGGCCGCGACACCTTCCCGTCCGGCCCCGCGATGCGCTTCATCCTTCCGTTCATCTTCCCGCTGCCAGCCCTTGTACCTCTGGTGCCGACGGTGACCCTCGTGCTCGCGTTGTTCGGCGTGCTCGGCACCGGCGCGCTCTGGTTCGGCGCGATCGCGGGGGCCGGGAACCTGCTGTTCTGGATCGGCGTCTACGCCTTTTCGGGGCTCAATCCGCTCTGGGGACTCTTGCATCCACTGGCCTGCGCGGTCTTCGCCGCGATCTGCACGGAGGCGGCGTGGAAGGGGAGCCGCGTGGAGTGGAAGGGGCGACGGTACGAGTCAGCGTAGTCGAAATCGGTCGTCGGCACTCAGCTAGATTGCACGCTCGCCGATCGGTGGCGGATCAGCCCATGCCGATTCTCGTCCTCAACGGCCCTCCTTCTCCCCGTGCCTCAGCCGCCCGCGATCCTTTTCGACCTCGATGGCACGCTTATCGACTCCATCGGCCTGTTGGTGGCGTCGATGGAGTTCGCGTTCGGCGACCGTGAGCACCGTCCGCCGGTGGAGCAGTGGACGGCGGCGATCGGCACGCCACTCGACGGCATGCTGCGGCGCTGGGCGCGTGACGATGCCGACGTGCAGTCGCTGCGCGCGCGCTACCGTGAGTTCCAGTTGGCCAATCACGACGCGATGACCAGCGCCTACCCTGGTGCGGTGGAGATGGTGCGCGCGCTGCACGCTGAGGGACATCTGCTCGCGGTCGTGACCTCCAAGCTCGCGGTGGGTGCGCGGCGCTCGCTCGCGTTCATCGGCATCGAAGAGTGCTTCACCGCCGTGGTCGGGATCGAATCGACGGAGCGGCACAAGCCTGATCCGGAGCCGGTGCTCCACGCGCTGGAGCGGATCGGTGGAGTGCTCCCGGCGCAGGCGCTCTTCGTCGGTGACTCCACGCACGATGTGCACGCTGGGAATGCGGCGGGCGTGGCGACCGCGGCGGCGCTCTGGGGGCCATTCAGTCGCGCTCAGCTGGAGACGGCGGGACCGACCTACTGGCTGGCGGAGTTCGCTGACCTGCGCGGTGTGGTGGAGCGGCTCGCGATGAAGTGATGCGGACCCCTCGCGCGTGTGGCCGCACCATGCGCGTGTGCTCACTACCCGCGATGCCGCGCGCCTCCTCGCTGCGGCCGGTCACGAGGCGCCGCTGGCCTCCCTCTCCACTGCGCTCGGTTTCGCCGAGCCGTTGCGGATCCTTCCGCGCGACCTTTCACGACTCGGCATCGACGACGTGCCGCGCGAGACGAGCGTCGCTTCGGGGCGCGATTCGCTGCGGGCACTGCTCGTCGAGTGGGACTCGGGTCCAGCGCTACGTGACCGGATCGTCGCGACGGCGCGTGCGGTCGCCCGGCACTCACCGGGGCATCACTGGATCGTGATCGCGCGGCACCGCGCGCGCGACGAGCTGCTCGTCGCCGCGCCCGATGCGACGTCGCGCGGTGCGCTGCCTTCGTTGATCATCGAGGCACACCACCTCCGCGAGTCCGATGCGGAGACGTTCGCATCGCTGGCGGCGGCAGCGGACCTCGGTGACACAGGCCCGGGCGCTCACGCGCGGACTCCGGCTCGTGCCACGACGCTCGTGCATCTGCGTTGGCGCGAGACTTTGGGGCGCGACGCGCTGACGCGGCGGTTCTACAAGGACCTTGAGCAGGCGGTCGGAACGCTCGCACAGACCGCCCGCGGCCGCGCCGAGGAGCGCGACCGCCGCACGATCGCGCTGCTCACCACCTCACGTCTGATCTTCCTCTCGTTCCTCGAGGCCAAAGGCTGGCTCGACCGCGATCGGGCCTTCCTGCGACATCAGATGGAGCGACTCGCCGGATCCGCCCCGCTCCACGATCGCCTGCTCGACCCGCTCTTCTTCGGCACGCTCAACACGCCGGTAGATCGCCGCGCCCGTGCGGCGCGCCTGTTCGGACGTGTGCCGTTCCTCAACGGAGGTCTCTTCCAGCGGAGCGCGGTCGAGACACGCTGCCGCACGCTGCGCCTTGCCGACGACGCGATCGCCGCGGTGATCGGCGACCTGCTACCGCGCTACCGCCTCACCGCACGCGAGACCACGACCGATCTCTCCGACGCGGCCGTCGATCCCGAGATGCTGGGTCGCGCCTTCGAGTCGCTCATGGCCGGGGCGACTCGTCGAAGCCAGGGCGCGTTCTACACGCCGCACCCGCTGATCGCACGGATCACCGGCGGCGCGCTCGCCGCGCACATGGGAGCCGACTCGGACCACCCGCTCGACACGATCCGCGTGCTCGATCCGGCCTGCGGTTCCGGAGCCTTCCTCGTCTACGCGCTGGAGTCGATCGCAGCACTGCGCATCGCCCGCGGCGACCGTCGCGCACCCGGTGTGGTACGACGCGAGGTCCTCACGCGGTCGATCTTCGGCGTGGACGTCGACCCCACCGCGGTCTGGCTCTGCCAGCTGCGACTCTGGCTCTCGGTGGTCGTAGAGGACGACCGCGACGATCCGATGCGCTTCCCTCCGTTGCCGAACCTCGACCGGAACGTGCGCGAAGGGGACGCACTCTCGGGTCACGCCTTCGCGGACGCCATCATCCCTGATGGCGCCGGCCTTGCGCCGCTGCGGCTGCGCTACGTGCGCGCGAGCGGAGCGCGCAAGCGCACGCTGGCGACCGCGCTTGACGTCGCTGAGCGGAAGCGCGCTGTTCTCGCGGTCACGCAGCGGATCGCACTCCATACCGCTGAGCGGCGCGAGCTGCTGCTCGCGGCGCGCTCCCCTGACCTCTTCCAATCGCGGAGCGCGCCGTCGGCTACTGCAAGGCGAGCGCTCGCGGCCGTGCGCGAAGTGCTCCGCGCGGCGCGCGCGGCCTTGCGCCGGCTCCGCGACGGCGGCGCGCTCCCATTCTCGTTCGCGACGCACTTTCCCGAGGTCGCGACTGCTGGGGGATTCGACGTCGTCGTGGGCAACCCACCTTGGGTGCGGCCACATGACGTCGCGCCAGCGATACGCGAGGCGTTGCGCGAACGGTTCGTGACCTTTCGGCAGGCCGCGTGGGAGGCGGGTGCGGAGTCGGCCGGGGCCGGACGCGGCTTCGCCTCGCAGGCCGATCTCGCAGCGGTCTTCACCGAGCGGGCGGTGCAACTCACGCGCCCCGGCGGCGTGATCGCGCTCCTGCTGCCTGCCAAGCTCTGGTCTGCGCTCGCTGGTGGCGGCGTTCGCCGGTTGTTGCTGCAGCGCACGGCACTGCTTGCGCTCGAGGAATGGGTCGCAGGGTCGGCGGGCTTCGATGCGGTGGTCTATCCCTCGTCGCTCCTCGCGCGTCGCGCCGATGCGGCGGGGCCGTCGGAGCGCGGCGGTCCGGGCGAGTTGCGCGTCGCGTTGCACGGCGATTTGCACGGCGATTTGCACGGTGCGAGCGGAACGATCTCGTGGAGCGCGCAACGCGATACGCTCGCGCTCGACTCGAGTGCAGGCGCGCCCTGGTTGCTGCTTCCTCCCACTGTGCGCACCGCGTTCGACGCGCTCACCGCGGCTGGCACGCCTCTCGCGGAGTCGCCGTTCGGTCGCCCGCTCCTCGGCGTGAAGAGTGGTTGCAATGAGGCGTTCGTGGTTGAGACTGTCGCGCACGACATGGCGCACGGCATCGCGCACGACACCGGTGACAGTGCCGTCGCAGTCCGGAGCGGCGAGACTTCCGGTACCATCGAAGCCTCGCACCTCCGCCCTCTCGCGCGCGGCGAGCATGTGCGCGCCTGGACGCTCAGCGCAGACACCCAGCGCTCTGCGATCGTCTGGACCCACGACGCTCTCGGCGCGCCCGCCCGCGCGCTGCCTCCGCTCGTCCGCGCCTGGCTCGCGCGCTGGCGCGGGCGTCTCGAAGCGCGCTCCGACGGTCGAGGCGCTAACTGGTGGGCGCTCTACCGCACTGAGGGAGCGCGCGCTGATCGCGCGCGCGTGGTCTGGGGCGACATCGGTCGGTCGCCGCGCGCACTGGTCCTCCCTGCCGGCGATCGTACGGTCCCGCTCAACACCTGCTACGTGGTACGTGCCGCGAGCGAGGATGACGCGCACGCGCTCGCGGCACTGATCAACTCGCCGCTCGCGGCGGCGTGGCTCAATGCGATCGCTGAGCCGGCGCGCGGCGGCTACCATCGCTATCTCGGCTGGACCTGCGCGCGCCTGCCGCTGCCGGCGGACTGGCCGCGTGCTCGTGCACTGCTCGCTCCGCTCGGGCGTGGCGGCGCTGCCGGTGCACCACCGAGCGATGCGTTGCTCACGCGGGTCGCGTGCGATGCGTACGGCATCGATCCGGTCGTCGTGGCGCCGCTGCTCGACTGGAACGGAGGATGACCGCAGCGGAAGTCCGCGCACGGATCGCATCGCTCGTCCTGGAGAGCGCACCCGCCTCTGACCTCGGCGCCTTCACCCTGAGGCCGGTGCAGCGGCGCACTCTCGGCGCGGTCCGCGCCGCGCTCAACGAGTTCGGCGGCGCGCTGCTCGCCGATCCGCCCGGCACGGGAAAGACCATTATTGCGCTCGCAGCAGCGTACGGGACGAGTCGCGTGCTCGTGCTCGCACCGTCGACGCTCCGGGAGCAGTGGCGCTCGGCGGCCGATCGCGCTGCCGTGCCGATCACGTTCGTGAGCCTCGAGGCGTTGAGCCGCAGCGGTACGCGCGCCGTGGCGGACTTCGTGATCATCGACGAAGCGCACCATCTGCGCACGCGGACCACGAGACGCTATCACCATGCCTCGGCGCTTTGCGTGGGCGCGCAGGTGCTCCTGCTCTCGGCGACGCCGGTCGTGAACCTCGCCGCCGACCGCGATGCACTGCTCGCGCTCTTCATGGGATCGCGCGCGGAGCATCTCTCCCCAGCCGAGCTCGGCCGTTGCGTGGTGCGGCGGCGCGACTCCGGGGCAACGCACCCTGCGCTCAGGCGTCTCGGCGCGATCACGGCGCACGCGGAGATCGAGGGCATCGCGGAGTCGCTCCGCCAGCTGCCTCCTCCCATCGCGATCGCCGGAGGCGCGGCTGCGACGGCACTCATCGCCATGACGCTTGCCATGGCGTGGCAGTCGAGTCTCGCCGCGCTCGACGCGGCACTACGGCGACGCGAACAACGCGGCGGCGCGCTCGCGGATCTGCTGCGCGCGGGCCGGCGACCGACGCACGCGGCCTTGCGGTATTGGGTGCTGAGCGACGACACGACCCAACTCGCGTTGCCTTTGCTCGTGAGCCCGGCATCGGAGCCGCCCGGACCGGCGACCGTGGACGCGCTGCTCACGACCCTTGAGCGTCATCTGGCGGCGGTCGCAGCACTGCGCGCGTTGATCAGACCGCATCGCGCCGACGATACCGCGAGTCGCGCCGCGGCGCTGCGCACACTGCTCGCAGCGCATCCGTGCAGTCGTGTGATCGTCTTTGCACGCCACGCCGAGACGGTGCGCGCTCTGTACTCGGCGTTGCGCGGAGAGCCGGGCGTCATGGCGATCGTCGGCGCGCGCGTGCACGCCGCTGCGGGCCGGTGGACGCGCGACGAAGTGCTGCGCGCGATCGGCCCGCGAGCGCGGGCGCACGCTGAACACGACGCGCACGACCCGCGCGACCCGCGCGACGCGCGGGCGATCCGACTCGTGCTCAGCACCGACGCCTTGGCTGAGGGGGTGGAGATGCAGGGCGTGGGCGTCGTGGTGCACGCGGACCTGCCGTGGACGCCGGCGCGACTCGAACAGCGGGTCGGACGCGTGGTGCGCGTCGGGAGCACAGCGCGCGAGGTGTACGAAGCCTGGTTCGCTGCGCCGCGCGGAGCACGAGAACTCGTGCGACTCGGGGCGCGGCTCGCACGAAAGGAGCAGTGCAGGCGTCTTGCGGTGCGCGACGGCGATGCGCGCGGGGAGATCGTCGCCATGCTCGAGTCCTGGTCCGGTGCGGTCACCGCCCGCGACGACGGCGCGGCACCACGGAGCGGCGCGGCCCGAGGGGACGGCTGCGCAGTGCGCGGCGCCGCTGCCACGTCATTCGCTGCGTGCGACGGATTCGTCTCGGTCCTGATCGAGCGCGAGGGGGCGCGGCTCATCTGCGGCGTCCACGATGGGTCACGGTGGCGACTGAGTTCGGCGCCACGACGGGTGCTGTCGGTGCTGCATTCCGTTCTTGAGTCCGAACCTGGCATGGCTGAACGGCATTCACCACGGGAGGCTCAGGGAGCACCGAGCGCTTTGGGTGCGCTGACGGTGCGCCGTGTGAGACGCCTTCTCGCCCGAGTGTTGGCGCGGCGGGGGGCGCTTCAGCTCGCGGGCAGCACTCGGTGCGCCCCGACGCACTCGGCGAGCGAGCGAAGGGTCAAGCGGGTCCGCGGTCGACTCGCGCGGCTACTGGAGCGCGCGCCAGCACTCGCGCGACCGGTGCTCGCAGAGCGGCACGAGCATCTCATGCGGGTGCTCGGGCTCCCGCTCGAGGCGGCGCGCGAAGGGAGGATCGATGACCTACTCCGCGCCGAAGTCGACGACGCAACGTTCGCGCGGCGGCTAGGCGCTCTACTACTGGATCGTCCGGGGCGCGGTTCACCTGGCGACGAACAGCGGTCGGCGCGCGACCAGACGCGCGACCAGGCGCGCGATCAGGCGCGCACCGCCCCAGTACTGCTGCTCAGGCGCGCTTCTGCTCCGACGGCAGCGCCTGCGGCCGTTCCGCCATCAGCTTCGCCTGGAACCGCTGCGACTCGCTGATCCGCTCGAGCTCGATCGCCATGGTATCGATGCTCTCCTGCAACTGTCGGATCTGCGGCTGGAGGTCGGCGGCCCGCACGGTGCCGAGTTCGGTCCGGCGGTCGAGTCGGCGCGCAAAGGCGCGCGCGAGCGGCCAGCCGATGAAGATCACCACGACCATCGACAGCGCCATGCCGACGATCGGAATCGTCTCCCTGATCAACGCTTCGGGGTCGAACGGGAACTCGGAGCTGGTGGTCTGTCCCGGCGGCGCCGCTTGAGCAGGGCCGGGCAACGCCGCCGGCGCATTTGACCCGCCGCCGGACCCAGTAGCCGCGCCTGGCCGGCTCGGCAGTGCCGGGATCGGCGGCGGGGTCGGAGCCTGAGCTGTGCCTTGGAGCGGCGACGAGTGCACGATCACGGTGGTACTCCTCGAATGCGGGGGTGTCTGACCGTCCTACGGCTGCGGCCCGACCGGGGTTCCGTCCGCTCCGCGCGGACACCGAACGATACGGTGTATCGTACGTCCCGCATCCCCCACAGCCCCGATTCAAACCTTTCGGGCCTCCGCCCCATCCTATCCGGTGCCACCACTCGGCGCCGAATGACTCTCGCACTGACCCTCTCCTCGCCCCCCTCCGCTCCGTCCGACGACGTGACGCTCGCCGCCAACGGCGATCGACGCGCCTTCGAGCGACTCTACCGCGACAACGTCGACCGGATCTTCTCGGTCTGCGTTCGCATGGTGGGCGACCGCGGACGAGCCGAGGAACTCACGCAGGACGCGTTCGTGAGGGCCTGGGAGAAGCTCGGCACCTTTCGCGGCGACTCGCTCTTCAGCACCTGGCTCCACCGGCTCGCGGTGAACGTGGTGCTCAACGCACGTGAAGCCGAGGCACGACGGCGGGACCGGCACGACGATGGGATCGAGGATCTGGACACCATCTCCTATGGCGATGTGCGTCCGCTCCCCGTTCCGGGGCTCTCGCTCGATCTCGAGCGAGCGATAGCCACACTGCCGCCGGGGGCGAAGAGAGTCTTCGTCCTGCACGACGTGGAGGGCTACACGCACGAGGAGATCGCCGAAGTGCTCGGCGTGACCGCTGGTGGATGCAAGGCGCAGCTGCACCGCGCCCGGATGCTCCTGAGGAGGATGCTGACCAGATGACCGAACACGACCTCACCAACGAATCGCACCGCGCGGCATGCACCGCGTGCGCCGGCGAGTGGGCCGAGCTCGACGCGATCAGCGCCGCGGCGCGTGCCCTGCCGCAGCTCACGCCGAGCCGGGACCTCTGGTCCGGGATCGACGCGCGACTGGGCGGCAACGCGCATACGTCCGGCTCGGCTCTCGCCCGTGCCGAACGCCGGTGGTTCCGCTCGCCTACCCTCCGAATGGCAGCTGCGGCCACGTTGCTCGTGGTGGCGTCCTCGGCTGTCACCTGGCGCGTCGCGACCGATCGCAACGACTCCGCGCCGTCCGGCTCGCCACGGTACTCGCAGGCATCGTACGAATCCGACTTCGCGGCAATGGACGTCGAGATCCGCGCCATGCAGTCGCTGCTCAATGAACGCCGCGCCGAGCTCGATCCGAACACCATCGCGGTACTCGAGAAGAGCCTCACGTTGATCGACCAGGCGATCAGTGAGAGCCGCGCGGCGCTGCTCAGTGATCCCGCCAGCCAGTTCCTCGCCGCGCAGCTCGCGCGGTCATACAGCACCAAGCTCACCCTGCTGCGATCCACGGCGACCATGCCCATGGGCAGCTGAACCGGACCACCCACATGACCACTCGACGCTTCGTTCGCAGCATCACCATCGGCGCGCTCATCCTCCCGCTTGGCGCGCTCCACGCGCAGGTCTCGCGGCAACGCGTCGACACGAGCTTCACGTTCGATCGTGGCGGTAGCGTGAACCTCAGCCTCGTGAGCGGCGAGATCCGCGTGCTCACGGGAACGGGCAATGAGATCCGCATCCTCGCGACGATCGAACGCGGTCGCCTCGAGACGTCGTTCAGCCGCGGACAGGTGTCGATCGAAGCCCGTTCGGTGAACAGCCGCATGGGCGCGACTCGCTACGAGCTCACCGTACCAGCCGGCACGCGCGTCACCGCGAGTGCGGTCTCCGGCGAGATCCTCGTGCGTGGCACCGGCACCGAGGTCGAGGCGCACACGGTCAGCGGCGAGATCATGGTCGAGGACGCGAACGGCGTGGTCGAGCTCGAGAGCGTCTCTGGCGACATCCTCCTCACCAAGGCGTCGGGGCGGATCGACCTCTCGACCGTCAGCGGCGAGATCGATCTCACTGACGTGAGCGGTGACGTGGGCGCGGAGTCGGTGAGCGGTAGCATCGTCGTGCGCCGGTCGCGTCTCCGTGCGTTCCGCACCGAGACCGTGTCGGGAGACGTGAGCTACGACGGCACGTTCTCCGCCGACGGCGACTATCGCCTGAACACGCACTCCGGCGACGTCATGCTGACGATCCCGGCGAACGGCAACGCCGCACTCGAGCTCGAGACGTGGAGCGGCAACATCGCGAGCGACTTCCCGCTCACGTTGCAGCCCGGGCAGGACGTGGGCCGCCGCAACCGGCGGATGCAGTTCAACATCGGCACGGGCGGCGGACGCGTCTCGGCCGAGACCTTCAGCGGCAACATCACCATCCGTCGCGCGCTGGCGCGCGGCACACCGGAGTGACCATGCAGCTCATGTATCGCACGATGCTCGTCGGTGCCCTGCTCTCGCTCGGTGCGGCCACCGCTGGATCGCAGGAGACCAAGGACTGGAAGTGGAGCGGTCAGTTGGGCAGCGGCCGGACCGTGTACCTCCGCAACATCAACGGTGAAGTGCGGTTCGAGCAGGGCACGGGCAACACCGTCGAGGTGCGGGCCGAGAAGCGCTGGCGTCGTGGGAATCCCGAAGACGTGCGGATCGTAGCGCGTATGCTCGGGAGCGGCAACGGCGACATCATCATCTGCGCGCTCTGGGGTGCGCGAGC
This sequence comes from Gemmatimonadota bacterium, assembly GCA_031416115.1. Lineage (GTDB taxonomy): Bacteria > Gemmatimonadota > Gemmatimonadetes > Gemmatimonadales > Gemmatimonadaceae > Pseudogemmatithrix. The sequence continues at coordinate 14,625 of JANOTB010000167.1, read as the reverse complement.
GACCTGCGACGAGAGCGGGTACCACGGCAACAGCGACCGCGATCGTCGATGGAACAACGACAACGATGTCTCGGTGCACTTCGTCGTGCGCGTCCCCGCGACCGCCAAGGTCGAGGCCTCGACGGTCAACGGTGGCCTCGTGGTGGACGGGACCACCGCCGACATCCAGGCCACTACGGTGAACGGCGGCATCGACGCACGATCGAACGGTGGCCGCGTGGAAGCCACCACGGTCAACGGCAGCATCACCGTGCGCACGACGGCCGCCAATGCGTCAGGGCTCGAGTACGAGACGGTGAACGGGTCGATCACGATCGAGCTGCCCGCGAACACGAACGCCAACGTGAATCTCTCGACCGTGAACGGCCGGATCTCGTCGGATTTTCCACTCACGCTCGACGGGACGATCAACCCGCGTCGGATCCGGGCCAAGCTCGGCGAGGGTGGCCCCACACTGCGCGCCACCACGGTCAACGGGAGCATCCGGCTCCGGAAGCTTTAGCGAGAGCGCGGCGCGGGACTCGAGAAACCCCGGGCCGGGCGCACTCGTACCATAGGGCATCGTCCACTCGGAGTCCCAATGCGCCGTCGCCCGATCGTCCCCAGCCTCCTCGTCGCCGCCCTGCTCACTGCCGGGTGCCACGGGGAGGCTGGTCCATTGCAGGTCCGTGAGAACGCGTTCGCCTGGTCCGATCGCGTGCCCGCGGGAGCCACGGTCGCTGTGCGTTCGATGAATGGTGACATCGAAGTCACGGTCGGAACCGACGACACGGTCCGTGTGACTGCGCGGATCGAGTGGCGAAAGGGCGATCCGGACAAGACGCTGCGCCTGTCGGGGAGCCGGCAGGGCAGCGACGCGCTCATCTGCGCGGTCTGGGGCGACGGCGGGTGCAGCCGCGAGGGCTACACCGCCAAGTTCGACGGAAAGGGGACCGATGCAAAGGTCTTCTTCCAGGTGACGGTACCCGCCGGCGTGAAGGTCGACCTGCAGGGCGTCAACGGCGACGTGACGGCGTCTGTCAGCGCGCCCGTGCGCGCGCACACGATGAACGGCGACGTGCGCGTGGCGACCGCAGTGGGTCCGGTCGACGGAGTCACGCTCAACGGCAGCGTCGACATCCGCATGTCGTCGCTGGTGGGGACGGACTCGGTGATCGCCAAGACACTCAATGGCAGCGTGTACGTCTACCTGCCCGATCCAGTCGACGCCACGATCGACCTCGGTGTGACCAACGGCAGCGTCTCGACGGAGTTCCCGGTCATGATCACCGGCGAGCCGAGCAAGCGGAGCATTCGCGCGGTGCTCGGCGCCGGCACCCGCACGGTCCATGCGCGGTCGATGAACGGCGCGGTGGCGCTTCGTCGGCTCGCGTTCATCCGCGGATCCGCTCCGCCAGCGCGAGATCGTTCTCCGTGATGCCGCCCGAGTCATGCGTGGAGAGGGTCACGGTCACGCGATTGTAGCGCACGTCGACGTCGGGGTGATGATTCATCGCCTCCGCCGGCAGGACGAGTCCCTGCACGAACGCGACGGCTTCGGGGAATCCGGCGAAGGTGAACGTACGTCTGATCCCATCGCCCTGACGCTGCCAGCCAGAGAGGCCGGCCAGGCGACGGTGGATCTCGATATCGGAGAGGAGCGGAAGTTTGCCCATCGTGACCTCGTGGGGGGGGGGACGGCTCGGGACCCAGAGCCCCCGTGAAGATGCGACGCGATTGGTGTACGTTCAACCGAGACCGACTTTCAACCGGTAGGCTGACCCTCGATCCCGGGCTTCAATGACGACCGTCGACATGCGCTCCCTGCTCCGCCGCGGTCTCCTCGTGCTGCTCGTCATTGGCGCGACGGGACTCGTCGCCGAACTCGTGTTGCTCGAGCACTATGAGGACCCGCCGCAGTTCATCCCGTTCGGCCTGCTCACGCTCACGCTGATCGTCACCGCCTGGCACTGGATGGACGGCAAGAAGCGCAGCCTGCGCGCCTTCCAGACCGTGATGCTGCTGTTGGTGATCGCCGGACCGATCGGAATGTTCTTTCACCTGAAGGGGAACTACGAGATGGAACGCGAGTTCGACCCTTCGCTCCTCGGATTCGACCTCTGGCTCGAGATCATCCGCGGCGAGGCACCGATCCTCGCCCCCGGCACGCTGGTCCAGTTCGGCCTGCTCGGCCTCCTCTACGCCTACCGCCACCCCGCGCTCTCCAACAAGGAAGACTGACATGCACCAGATCCGCTCCCGCGCCCTGCTCGCGCTCGTCACTGCGGTCCTCATCGCCGCGCCGGTCGCGGCTCAGGTCGGCAGGTCGGTGACTGCCAAGGACGCGAACTCCGCCCCCGAGGCCGAGATCGCCGCACTGCCGCACCTGACCGCCGCGCTCGCCAAGGAACTCGTCGCCGCGCGTCCATTCGCCAATGCGACCGCCTACGACGCGTTCTTGGCGCCCAAGCTCACGAAGGAGCAGCGCACCGAGCTCTATAAGAGACTCTTCGTGCACCTCGACCTCAACTCGGCGACTCCCGAGGAGATCCAGCTCGTGCCCGGCATGGGTCCGCGCATGACGCGCGAGTTCCTCGAGTATCGTCCGTACGCGAACCTGGCCGTCTTCCGTCGGGCGATGGGGAAGTACGTTCCGGCCGAGGAAGTGGCGCGACTCGAGCAGTACGTGTTCGTCCCCATGAACCCGACGACGGCGAGCGATGAGGATCTGAATACCATCCCCGGCTTCGGTCCGCGCATGTTGCGCGAGTTCAAGGAGTATCGGCCGTGGACGAGTGCGGAGCAGTTCCGGAAAGAGATCGGGAAGTACGTGAACGCGAAGGAAGTCTCACGCTTGGAACGGTTTTTGAACTTCTGATCTGAGAAGTGAGAGGGGAGAGGTGAGAACTAGGCGGGACGGGATGCCGGCGCTGGCGTTGCGGGAGCCGGCGGCGCGCACAGGTACGTGAGGGCCACACCCGAGAAGTTCGATGTGAACACCGGGCCGAATCCCGGCTGCCGCGGCGTCCGCTTCTCGTAGATCGTCCCCTTCCGTTCGTCATGCCAGATGATGTTCTCTTTCACGGCGACCGTCTTGCGCGCGCAGTTGAACATCGCGATCGCGCGCGAGCCCGTGATGGGCCCTTTCGGTGTCGGCGTCGGTTCCTTGAAGACGACACGCACGGTGGCGGTGATGATGCTGTCCTTCTTCGAGATGCTCGACGGATCGATGAAGACCTGGCTTCCGGTGACGGTCGTGCCGATCGGTTTCCACCGCTGCGCCTGTGCCGCGAGCGGTGTGAGCGTGAGGACGAGCGCAAGTAGTCCGAGCCGAGTACTGGGCGTCATGGGTCAGATCTCGATCAACCGGACCACGCGGTGCGCGCAGGTCCCGCACTTGCCTATAAGGGCGAGCTCCTTGCCGCGGATCTCGCCCTCGGTGAGGTCGAAGTGCCGCGTCGTCAAACAGTGCGCGCAGAATCCGCTGTCGAGCAGGCGGCTGCGCGTGGCCTCTGGTACCTGGTCCCATATCGCCTGGGCCTCAGTCGTGAATGCCATCTTCGTCTCCGTGCGGGTGATCATACATCGCTAGGATGCGGTACGGACGGCCGTGGCGCCAGTCGCGGCGCGGACGCTGGTGGCACGTGAGGCGTGCGCCAGGGTACTATCAATCGAGCTCCGGCGTCACATCCGTATCCGCTCTGAAGAACTCCAACACCACCCCGCCCATGCTGAACGACCACGCCTCCTGCGCCGTCGACTCCGACGGCTGTGACGCAACCACCGGTCGCCGCGCCTTCTTGCGCGACGGTCTCATGGCGGTCGCGGCGCTGACCGCGATCGCGGGTGCGGCCGCGCCGCTGCAGGCTCTCGCACGCGAGTACGCGACCGGACGTGCTGGCTCGGCCGGCACGGTGAGCTACGGCATCCCCGCTGCCGACGGCGCGACGATCGACAAGGCGAACAAGCTGATCCTCGTTCGCTATCAGGGCATGGTTCACGCCTTCAGTCTCGAGTGCCCGCACAAGGGCACCATGCTACTGTGGCAGCCGGAGCAGAGTCGGTTCTACTGCCCCAAGCACAAGAGCACCTTCAAGGCCGAGGGGTCGCGCATCCAAGGCAAGGCGCCGCGCAGTCTCGACCGGTACGCGGTGCGGATCGAAGGAGGAAAGGTGGTGGTCGACACCGCCATCGTGCTCGACGCCAAGCAGAACGCCGTCGGCTGGACTGCGGCCGGTGCGCGCATCGGGTAGTCGTTGAGGCTGTAGAAAAAGCCCGATTTCAGCGTCTGTGAGCGGACGACGTGGCGAATCGATGCGCGATGCGGCGATCTGACGATGTGAGCGGTCGAGCTTCTTGACGCACCACAGGCCCCTTCTACTCGGAACCTTGCCCGCCGCAGTTCCTTACGTAGCATACTTCCGAGCACATGGACCTCGTCGAGCTCCTCACTCGCCCCGAAGGCAAGACCCTCGAGTTAAAGAGCGACCTCTCCTCCCCGGACGGCGTGCTCAGGACTTTGGCTGCCTTCGCGAACACCGCGGGTGGGACGCTTCTGCTGGGGGTCGAGGACCGCACCCGCCACGTGCGTGGCGTCACCGCCTCTCTCGATGTGGAGGAACGACTCGCCAGCCTCGTGAGCGATTCCATCACGCCGCGGCTGCTGCCAGAGATCGAGATCGAGCGCCCGCTGAGAGCGCGTACTCCAAGCTGATGTCTAGCGCGGACCCTGTCGTCCTTGAGGCCACTCGAAAGATCGCCGAGCAGAGCGATGCGATTCGCCGACTTGACGAGATTACGAGTCAAGTCGAGGCACCGTACATTGGCAGCTACTTCTCTGTGTAGCTGATTCTCAGCATGAGTGCAGCGGGTAACGTTTCTCACACTCCTTTCGTGTCTGCTCTGCTCACCAGCAAGCGAAACTGCTCCGCGCGGGCGGGCGGTTCAGGGAAGTGGTAGTTCCCGCTCTCCCGATAGCTGCGGCCCCGCGCGCAGTCGTCGGGCGACCTCGAGATGTCCCGTCGCCTGTTGGAGCGCGCGGTCGCGGAAGGCAGGCTGCGCGATGCCGGACGCTTCCGCCGCGTATCGCTGGACACGTACCGGGCACAGGGCGTTCCGATCGAGCCGTACACGGAGTCGTACATCTCCCTCGAGAGCACGATCGATGCGGGAGCCTACGACAAACGGATGCGACGGAGCAGGCGCGCTACGCCGAGTCGAAGAACACGATCCTGATGGAGCTGGCGATCGCCGAGGGTCGGTGGGCCGAGGCGGCGGCGATGGCGCGGCGCGCGGATGAGCGGACGGATGGGCCGGCGGCGGTCTACGCCGGCACTCACGTCTACCGGGAAGGGGTTCGGAGGGACAACGGGGGCGCTCGTCGGTCGGTCACATTCGTCGGCTGGCGTGAGAGTCGGCGTCAACGGATCGCGCGTAAGTGCGTGGTCGTTGGGCGCTTGCGCCAGGCACGACGCGGCCGGACACTGCGAATAGTGTGTTGGACTGGTCTGCCTATACCTGGCGTCGCTGGGAAAGGGCGGGTCAATCCAATCCTCGATATGCGGCGCGGTGACGGTCCGCTAGATTGAGACCGGTGAACAAGTCTCAAGTAGACGGCCTCGGTGAACGGCTCCGCGGAGGGACGCTCGAAGAGCGAGATCTGCGCGAGCTCTCCGAATACCGCCAGACTTTTGCACTGGCGTACCACGCGGTGCTTGAGAGCATCCGCGAGGGCCTCGGGCTTGTACCGACGGGTAGGCCTTCGAAATCCACCACAGCCATTATTGAGAAGCTGCGGCGCGAATCGATTCGACTTTCGCAGATTCAGGATATCGCGGGTGTGCGACTGGTAGTGCCGCGTATCGAGCACCAGGAACACGTAGTGACGCGACTGACGGAGGCGTTCGACCGGACCGCAGTGATTGATCGGCGCACTCGTCCCAGTCACGGATACAGGGCAGTGCACGTGATTGCTTTCGTCGACGACGTACCAGTGGAACTTCAGGTGCGCACGGAGCTCCAGCATCGTTGGGCGGAGCTCTCTGAGAAAATGTCGGACGTATTTGACCCTAGAATCAAGTATGGAGGCGGCAGTGAGAGCGTGCGTGCTCGCCTGACGGCGGCCTCGCAAGTGATCGCAGACAACGAGGCCATTCAACGCCGCGTTCTTGCGCTTCAGAGTCGCGCGATTGAAGATCCGTCCTTGGACACTGAGATGCGGCGCGAGATCGAAGGTATCCGTCTCGACAACGAAATCTCAACCGCGACCTTCGCGGATGCGTTGGATGCGATGCTGAACGATCTCAGGAATATTGCGGAGAAACCCCAATGATCTTTCTCGTGGAGTACGACCGGGAGCGCGGCCAGTTGGTGACGATGCGCTCGTTCCCTGATGAGGAGGCGCGGTCTGCGGGCGACGCGAGGCTCGAACTCGAGCTAGCGCTCCGACAGAACCGCATCATCCGCGAGGTCGTGTTGCTTCAGGCAGCGAACGAGGACGACCTCCGGCGGACGCACCGTCGATACTTTGCGAACATCGCAGAACTAACGGCGGGTTCTGCGAACGGGGCGATGAAGCGTTAGCTCCGACTCCCTGGCGAGAGGCCGCCTGAGGTCAAGTGTGAGGTGACTTCACGAGGGACGTGTTCGTGACCAACGACGGCGGGCGCACGTTCCGCTCAATCGCGGGCGGCCTGCCCAAGGGCGGCCCCGACTTCGTGCACGTGGTGCGCGAGACCTGAAGAACCTCGACCTGCTGTTCGTGGGCACCGACGTGGGCGCGTATGCGTCGGGCGACCGTGGCGTGACCTGGCAGCCGTTCATGACGGGCCTGCCGAACGTGCCGGTGCACGACCTGCAGATCCACCGGCGCGACGCCGAGGTGTGGTACCGCCTGACGAAGGCGTCCGGCCCCGCGCGCGGCGCTCACGGGTGCGGCGTTGCGCGACTCGATCGTGCAGGCGCGTCGTGCGGTTGCGGCGCGCGATTCGATCGAGAAGGCGGGGACGGTGCCGAAGCCAGCGATTGATATGATCCGGCGGACGTCGAGGGGAACCGCGTGCGGGCGGCCGCGTTGCTCCGCGAGGCGGTGTCGATCGTACGCGCTGCGCGACCGCCTCACGGAGATCGACGCCCAGCGGGTGATCGGATCGTACTACTCCGCCGGCACGCGCGCCGATCGCGTGAAGGCCATCGCGGTATTCGAGCGCGTACTCGCGCTCGGCGACAGCAGCGTGCTGGGCAACCTGGCGTCGCGCTACGAGAGCCGGCGGGAGTTCGCGCGGGCGGAGGCGCTGCGCCGACTGGTGGTGCAGCGCGGTCGATTCCATAGAAGCGACGGTGCGTCGCCGATTCCCCACGGACCAGTTGAACAGCGCCTGGGAGCGGACCCGTGCGCAATCGTCGGGCGACCTCGAGACGTCGCGTCGTCTGTTGGATCGCGCGGGCGCAGATCGAGCCGGGCTCGGACGCCGGCCTGCCGGACGGTCTGCGGATGCCGAAGCTCCCGATCGGCCCGACGAAGCTGATCGCGGTGTGCGACGGCATGATCGAGGCGGCGCGTCCGCACGAGGCGGTGTTCACGGCGAACGGGATGCCGGCGGACTTCCTCACGCAGTGCGCGCGTGCGCGCGACGCGCTGGAGCGGGTGATGGGCGGCCGCGCCACGCAGGTGGGCACGAAGGTGGCGGCGCGGACGGGACTGCGGGTGCAGTTGCTGCGCGGACGTCGCGCGGTGGACCGGCTCGACGCGCTCGTGCGCTCGTCGTTCCGGGGCGACCTCGCGATGCTCACGGCGTGGCGCGGGGCGAAGCGGGTGCAGCAGACGCCGGGGGGCACGGGCGCCCGGCCCCCGCAGGAGGAGGTGTCGCAGGCCGCGTAGTGCTCTCCCAACCCACGACAGCGAGGAGCGACAGATGAAGCGAGGAGGCGGAGTTCACACGACGCCGGCGGCGCGCAGTGCAGGCTGGTGGAACAAGATCGGCAGCCGCGTGGCGTCGCGGCACCGGATCAAGGCCGAAGCGGTCGCCGCCGGCCGCGAGATCGCACGCGCTCTGCGCGTGGAGCACACGATCCACCGCGCCGACGGGCGGATCTCGGAGAAGAACTCGTACGGCGCGGATCCGTGTCCGCCGAAGGACGGTCGGTAAGGTCGCGCTGGTCCACCCTACACAATCGAAGGAGGTCGGATGCCGGAGACGAAGAGCAAGGCGGGCGAGGTTGCGGGGAAGCCGCGAGGCGCGCAGGCGCTGCTGGGCGCGGCGATCGCGATGGTGGGTGCGCTGGCGACGGTGCATCCCACGAATGCGCTGCTGGTGGCGCTGAGCGAGGTGGTGCCGCACTTGGCGGTGACGTTGCCGCCGGTGATCACGGCGTGCGGGGCGCTGCTGGCGGCGATGAGTGAGCCGCCGGACATGGGGCGGCGGAGGTAGAGGGGAGGCGGGGGAACGACGGGGCGGTCAGCGGCGTGCGTGCCGCTGGCCGCTTTGTCGTTCCGGGATGTCTGGGCCGCGGGGTGGGATCTGCGCGGGGTCCGTGGTGGGTGGTTCGGGAAGCCGCATCGGATTTCCAGCGTGCTGTGCAGGCATACGCGGGGCGGATGCATCGCATATCAGATATTGCGACGCGGCTACGGGAGGGACGCGTTCCGGGCCTGTGAGAGGGGCGCGAGGGCGTGGCGGCGACAGAGGCGGGTGTTCGCGGACGCCGTGACGGGGTCCTCGCTGGTTCGGAGATATTGCGTATGGATGCAGTGCTTGCAGGGGGCGAGGCGCGGGGGGTAGGTTCCTGTGCAGGTTAATAGAGAGTTATCCCGCTCAACACTTGCGTGTGCGTATACACAGACGTATACTATTGAGTGCGCTTCTCCTGGGATGCCCGCAAGAGCGAAGCGAATCTGCTTCAGCGCGGGTTCGACTACGCATTCGCCTCGCTCGTCTTCGACGGGCCGACGTTCGAGCGGATCGATGACCGGGCGGACTACGGAGAACTCCGCCGCATCGCCATCGGGCTCGCGGACGGACTGCACCTGACCGTTGTGTACACCGATCGCCCCGGTGCCCGGGAGATGATCCGTCGAATCATATCAGCGCGTCGGAGCAACCGGCGCGAACGGAGAGCGTATGACGAAGCCTATCGCCAAGAAACCTAGCCGCGGCCGCGCGAACCTCGCGCTACTGCGCCGCGTCACCGACGCTGAGATTGCGCGCACGGCACCGCCGGAACTCGCAGAGCTGCCGGCGAACTTCTGGAATGCTGCGGAACTAATCGTGCCGAGTGCGAAGACGGCCATCTCACTCCGTGTCGACGAAGACGTCTTGACGTGGTTCCGGAAGAGCGGGCCGCGCTACCAGACGCGCATGAATGCCGTGCTGCGCAGCTATGTGTCCGCCATGCGGCAGTCGCGCCGCAAGACCCGTGCGCTGACGGGCTAACTCTGGTTGCTGCTGACGGTCGCGCTATTGATGGCGGCCGCTCCGCGGCCGCATTATTGAAGCAACCGCAGCAGAACCCGACGTTATGCTGAACCCCGAGCATCGATGAACCGGACGCTTTGGACTGAGCACCTGACCCCATTTCGAGCTCCGGCGTGGCCTTGCCCGAGGTGCAAGCGACAATCGCTGAAGCTGGTGCCGAAGTGCATCCAGGCGCATGAGACTGCAACCTCCGTTCGCGATCGTTCGAACGCGGACTGGGATCAGTATTGGATCTCGAAGCTCTTCTGCGGCTGGCTACGCTGTCCGGATTCGCGATGCGCTGAAACAGTCGCAGTCACCGGCGTTGGCGGTCCTCAGGAGTGCATCGATCCCGATGGCGACGTGTCGTGGGAGGACGAGTTTCGACCACTCTTCGCTCATCCGATGCCGGACATGTTCGAGCTGCCGGCATCATGCCCAAAGCTAGTTGCTCAAGAGCTGCGAGCGTCATTCAGTCTCTACTGGAGCGACCAGCCCGGGTCAGCAAACAGGCTGCGTCGAGCGATCGAGCGTCTGCTCGATCACGTAGGCGTCAAGAAGCGCGCGCTTTCTGCAAAGCGCAGAATGGAACAATTGACGCTTCACGCAAGAATAGTGGAGTATCAGAAGAAGGAGCCGGAGATCGCGAAGCACCTACTTGCTCTCAAGTGGCTGGGGAACTCAGGCAGCCATGACGGGGTTGTGAACGGCCCGGAGCTCCTGGATGCTATGGAAGTCGCGGAGCACTGCCTCGCGGAGATCTTGTCTCACCGTTCCAAACGCATCGGCGCACTCGCTTCTCAAATTACGAAGGCGCACGCTCCTCGGCGAAGAAGGCGCTGATGCGCGGTCAGCATATCGGCAGTTGGTGCAGATGGCCGCGATAGGGTGGCGGTTGGGCGGCCCGGAGCTTGCATCTTCACATGGTCTCATGAGGGAAGCCACAATGCCGCTGGTTCGCGTGTTGGCCTGCTGTGTTCTCTTCGCTGCTTCGGCGCAAGGCCAGGCGCTCGACGTTGGCGGTTTCGAGATTCGCCTGAGGACCTCTTTCGACTCGACAGCGCGGAGGCTCTCCGCAGTCTACGAACTGCAGTACTTGGAAGGAGGCGTGCGCGCCGCCACGCTGGGCAAAATATGGTGGATTCGCCGCCGAGATGCAGATCGGACGGTCCTCGGCACCGTCGACGAAAAGGATGGCAGAGTTGTTGGCGTCACCCGAGATTGGACCGGAAGCAGTGACCAGCTCTCAGCCGCGTTCGTTGCGTATTGGAGGGAGGCGCAGCGACTGGGAGGTAGCGATTGCGTGACGACACCTGACTTCGTCCTTGCAAACGGTGCCGCCGACATTACGCACATCACCGGGTATACGACCAAGTGCGGACGATATCGCTTGCAGCATAGCGTTGTGTGGCCGCCGTACGTGCATCGCGAGGGTCTCAAGCTGTCGTTGTGGTAGCTCGTGCGAAAGGACTCGCGGGACCGGCCGCCTAACCCGGCTGAAGCCTGATATTTCATCCCGCATTGGGATAGAGAGCCCAACTGAGCCTCACTTCCGTGTCACCACTCGAACTTCATCACGATCGCTACTGTGTGTCGGAAGGGCCACTGAGCTTTTTCCGGGCCGAACACGTGACGGTGCTTCTCGCAGATGAACAGCTGCGCCGCACCACACAGGTCGTGCAGATACAGTTGCGCCCGAAGACAGGTCAGATCTTTGCGCAGTGTCCGTACTTCCCGACTCAGGCCGGTCTCGTTGGCCGGTTTGACGTAGTCGTCGGTCCAGGAGGGGAGAGCCACATCGGGCTGGGTGAGTCGGGTATGACGACGTCTCACCTCGTGAAGTACTCACATCCGATCAGCGGAGACGCGCATTTCTCGCAGGATGGCAGGGTCTACACGCGTGTCCGGCGCCCGTCCCTCCGCCTCGATACCGAGGCCGGTCACCTGTTTGAATTTCATGCGTTCGGATTGACATCATTTGACAGCATCGAGCCGGGAGGGGAACGCGCCAAGCGGCTCTACCTGCCATTCGTGGTCCTTGAAGCCACTCATGCAGTGACCGTCGTTGGCGAGTGGATTCCGAAGGCCAAGCTGCAGAGGCTTGCGGCGTCGCAACCCGGCGGATTCGGACCCATCGGTGAGCTGCCGCGCGGTCGCGGTGGAAGGCCCTACCTGGCGTGCCTCGTCGGGCACCCGAATGTCGCCTTGGACTCTTTTGGTCTGCTCGCGGTGAACCTGCATCCAATCGATGGCATCTCTAGTTCCGTCGCGCCGTCGGTAGTTCTGTTGGGCGGTTGGGATGCGGGACCGATGATGGCGCAGCCCGGGGATACCGTGGGGTTTCTCGCCTTCATGTATCCGTGTAGTGAGCTTGAGCAGTTCCGGTCGCGCCTTGGCTCGATAGACTATCCCGGCCCGGGCCTCGCCGCGCCGGCAGGCTAACGAAAGTTATTGCCGCATCGTCTAGGTCTTACCTTGGCTAGGAGAAGCAGCTGGAACTTGCTGAGTACCTAGGCGAAGTCGCGACTGCCCTGGCAGTGTTTCTGCGCCCGCATCGAGACGCGCTGCATCCGCGATGGCTTGGAATCGATCGTGATCGACGTTCGTTTCTGCTTCTGCGTTCCGACCGTGGCTTCTCCGCGCACCTCACAAGTGAGTGGCTCGGGGCACCCGTCGTTGAGAAATGGGGCCATGCGGCCGGAGTCAGCCTCAAGACCTCAATGTCGGGGCTAAACGCGAGCCCAAACACACGCGGTCAGTTCGCCATTCAGATGAAGCGACTGACCGGGACCTGCAATGCAACGATGGCCGTGGATCAGAACTGGAAGCTGTCCGTTTCGCTCGAGTCTACAGAGTCAACGATACTGTTCGTCGGCCCCGAAGTCATTCAGGGACTTACGGACGCAGAGTACGCCTCACACCGAACGCCTGAGTATTCCGGTCCGACTCCAACGTATGGCGTTCCGGAGTGGACCCTAGGCATCGTTTCCAACGTGGCGCGAGACAAGGAGCTGCTTGGATTCGATCCCGATCCGATCATTGCTGCGAACGGCCTCTCCGAGGCCATCCTCGTAGCCGCGGGCATTCGCGCGAGTGGTAGTCCGAGTCGCTACGCGCAGGCGGCGGCTGACCTGAAGTGGGCTGTGAGTTCGCTTTCTGCGACCAACGAGCGAGTGCTACAGGAGTTGGTCGCGCGCAATCCATGGATACTCGTCCACGAGGCCGAGTACGAGACCGTCGTGCCCCAATGTCGTCTCGCGCTCGTCGAGCGTCTTGATGGTGGACGTAACTCAACGTTCGACGTGATTCCCGACTTTGTCTACCACCAACACGACGACATCAGCCTTGTAGTAGAGATTGAGTCTGCAACAAAGAGGCTTCTAGTTGGCGCCGCTGAGGCGAGCTTCAGCGTGGCCTCCGCGCCAACGCTTCATTCAGTCTTTCAAGTCGCCGGGTACAAACGGCTGTTCTCTGGTCCGCTTGGCTCGCAGGCGCGAAGGCAATTGGGTAAGCCAGATTCCTGGACATTTCGCTACTTGCTCGTCGTCGGCAGTCGGCTACAGCCAGACTTCAATCAGCGGTCATGGGCATCTCTGCGTGATCTGATGTTTGATGCGGGCATCGAGCTTCGGCACTGGGACTATTACATTGATCGGTTGGAGCGAATCGCGCAGTCTGCACGGATGGACAACGCATGAAGTGGTGTCGGCGCGGATCGGCGTAACGAAAGTTGGTGCAGATGGCCGCACTATTGAAGCGGCCACAGCACAACTTGACGTTGGTCGACGCCTCGAGTGCGCGGCGCAGTCTTCCATAACTGGAGTCTCCCTCTGCTACTGGTCATCGCCGGCGCCGGAGCATCGTACGATTCGGTCTCATCCCGGCTGCCGGGCACGACGGCGCTCGAGGCCGTCCGGCTGCCGCTGGCAGACGAGTTGTTCGCGCCAAGACCGATGTTCGAGGCAGTTCAGCGCGACATTCCGCAGGTGCTACAGGTCGCTTCGCAGCTCTACCGACGCGGTGCGGGCGAGTCTGTCGAGGACGTCCTCGCGCGTTTCACCGTGGAAGCCACGCACAACGCACACCGACCGATTCAACTCGCCGCGGTCAAGTACTACCTCCAGGGCATTATCTCGCGCTGTGAGCGTGACTGGTATCGAGACATGCCCGTCTCAACGAACATGATGGAGCTGCATGATCAGATTGAGAACGCGCGCCGAGAGCGGCAGCATCCAGCGTATGTCACGTTCAACTATGATCGGCTCATCGAGTTCGCCCTGACGCACTTCGGGCAGCGTTTCGCGTCACTCGAGGACTACGTGCGGCCAGCGGGGGCAAGTCTGTTCAAGCTCCACGGATCGGTTGATTGGGCCAGAACCGTCGGGCGACTCGAAGTCGGAACATTCGGCGGCTCAGCGTGGAACATCGCGTCCGAGATAGCCGAGAGAGTCTCCTCGCTTGAGGCCCCCGGTGCCATTATCCGAACGGAAGCGGTACCGAGCAGCAACCTCGATGGTCAGATAGCTCTTCCCGCTCTGGCAATCCCGGTCAGGGCGAAGGACCGTTTCGAATGTCCGGAGAGTCACGTTGTGGCGTTGCGAGCCATCTTGCCGCAAGTGCGCGCAATCGTAACGATTGGCTGGCGAGCAGGCGAGGAGCACTTTCTTCATGAGCTGCACACACATGTCCAGCACAAGGTCGAGGTCATCTGTGTTGGGGGGACGCCGGCCGACGCAGAAGCGACTGTCAAGAACCTCCGACGTGGTATCCGCGCCGCCAGCTACGAGACTTTCGGCGCAGGGTTCTCGGAATTCCTCAGACATCGACGGATTCAGAGGCTCCTGAACGTCAGCTGGGTCGACTGATGGAAATCGCGCGAGCGGCGCGACCTAACGATGATTCGTGCAGCTGGCGGATCTAGCGAAGCGGCGGTGGGGCCACCGCTCTATTTTACGGCAAGCACGCGGCGGCCCCACCGCCGCATCTATTTTGACCCGCTCCTCCATGTCCTTCGCCTGCGCGCCGAGCGTCAGGTCGAGCAACGCCATCCTCATCGGCGCCTGCTGAAAAGAACCGTCGCTGGATAACAGCACTTCGTTTCCGGTGATCGTGCGATCCGTGCCCCTGAAAACAACGCGAAACACCCGTCCGTCCTTCCCAAACTTGTTCTCCACCCACTTGCGCTCAAAGTCCG
>JANOTB010000166.1:0-8404 GCA_031416115.1 Gemmatimonadota bacterium | reverse complement strand
CGGATGTTCGCGAACGTGCCGCGCATCATCACCTCATGGTTGCCGCGACGCGCGCCGTACGAGTTGAAGTCCTTCTTCTGCACGCCGAGCGACTTGAGCCACACGCCGGCCGGACTCTTCTCGGCGATCGACCCCGCCGGGGAGATGTGGTCGGTGGTGATCGAATCGCCGAACATGCCGAGCACGCGGGCATCGGCGATCGCCTTCACACCCGGAGGCGTCATGGTGATGCCGGCGAAGTACGGCGGGTGCTTCACGTACGTGGATTTGTCGTCCCACGCGTACCGGCTCCCCGTCGGCGCCTCGATCGCGCGCCACTCGGCGTCGCCGCTGAAGACGTCGGCATAGCGACTCTCGAAGTGTTCGCGCTTGACCGACGAGAGGACCGTGTCCTCGACTTCCTTCGACGACGGCCAGATGTCACGCAGGAACACGGGGCCCTTGTTGCCGATGCCGATCGGTTCCTTGTCGAAGTCGATGTCTACTCGACCAGCGAGCGCGTACGCGACCACGAGCGGCGGCGATGCCAAGTAATTGAAGCGCGTCTGCGGATTCACGCGGCCCTCGAAGTTGCGGTTGCCCGAGAGCACGGCCGCCACGGTGAGCTTGCCGTCGTCGATCGCTCTGCTGATCGACTCAGGCAACGGGCCCGAGTTGCCGATGCAGGTCGTGCAGCCGTAGCCGACGATCTGGAAGCCGAGCGCGTTGAGCGCGGGCTGCACGCCCGCCTTCTCGAAGTCGTCGCGCACGACCTTGGAGCCCGGCGCAAGCGAGGTCTTCACCCAGGGCTTGGAGGTGAGACCCGCCGCGACCGCCTTCTGCGCCAAGAGGCCCGCGGCGAGCATCACACTCGGGTTGCTCGTGTTGGTGCACGACGTGATCGCCGCGATCACCACCGCGCCGTCCTTGAGCTGGAACTTCTCGCCGCGGTGCTCACACTCCATGCTCGCCGGCGCGTCGCTCGGGCCACCCTCGGAGACCATCGCGGCCGCCGCGGAGCCCGGTTGCTTGCCGATCGCAATGCCACTCACGACACCGCCCGCCGTGCCGCCCTTCGCGATCGTCGCTGCGGCGGCGCCGGCCATACGCTCCCGCTCCGCCTTGTACGACGCGGCGTAGTTGGACTTCATGTCCGTGAGCGCGATCCGGTCCTGCGGCCGCTTGGGTCCCGCGAGCGAGGGCACGACCGTGGAGAGGTCGAGCTCGAGCGTGTCAGTGAAGACCGGGTCCGGCGTGTCGTTGGTCCGGAAGAGTCCCTGCGCCTTGCAGTACGCTTCGACCAGCGCCACCTGATGCATGCTACGGCCGGAGAGCCGGAGATACTTGAGCGTCTCCTCGTCCACCGGGAAGAAGCCCATCGTCGCCCCATACTCCGGCGCCATGTTGGCGATCGTCGCGCGGTCGGCCAACGCGAGCGTGCCGAGGCCCGGGCCATAGTACTCGACGAACTTGCCAACGACCTTCTTCTTGCGGAGCATCTCGGTGCAGGTGAGCACCAAGTCCGTCGCGGTCGAGCCCACAGGGAGTTTGCCCGTGAGCTTGAAGCCGATCACCTCGGGGATGAGCATCGACACCGGCTGCCCGAGCATCGCTGCCTCGGCCTCGATCCCACCCACGCCCCAGCCGAGTACGCCTAGGCCGTTGATCATGGTCGTATGCGAGTCGGTGCCCACGAGCGAGTCGCAGTAGACGGACTGCTTGCCGTCCTCCTCGCCCACGAACGCGACCTGCCCCAGGTACTCGAGATTCACCTGATGGCAGATGCCCGTGCCGGGCGGCACCACGCGGAAGTTGCGCAACGCCGCGCCGCCCCAGCGCAGGAACTGATAGCGCTCGCCATTGCGCTCGTATTCGAGTTGCGTGTTGAGAAGCTCGGCCACTTCGGTGCCGTATTCGTCCACCTGTACCGAGTGGTCGATCACAAGGTCGACCGGCTGCAGCGGATTGATCTTGCCCGGGTCGCCGCCGAGCGTGGCGAGCGCGTCGCGCATCGCCGCGAGGTCGACCACGCAGGGCACACCGGTGAAGTCCTGCAGGAGCACTCTCGCCGTGCGGAACGCGATCTCCTTGTCGACCGACTGCTTGACGTCCCATCGAGCGAGCGCCTCGATGTCGGCGGGCTTCACGAAACCGCCGTCCTCGTTGCGCAGGAGGTTCTCGAGCAGCACGCGGAGCGAGAACGGGAGGCGGGCCACGGAGTTGCCCGCAAGGCCGGAGAGCGCGTCGAGTCGGTAGTACGTGTAGGACTGCCCGTCGACGGTGAGCGTGTCGCGGCTACGGAAGCTGTTGAGGGAGGACATGGGCGGAATCTATCTCACTCTTCGAGGATGGGCATTTCGAGCGTTTCACGGCGTATCGAACCTTCCATAGCTTCGACATGGATCGCGTCAGTCGGGCACTGGTGTACGAAATCGCCGTCGGCGCGGGACCACTCGACCGGGCTCACCAGCACCTCCGCCTTCCCATGCTGGTCCATGGTCATCATGCGCGGGGCGAGCGTGGCACACAGCGTGCAACCGGTGCATGCCGCGCGGTCGACCCGCACCTCGACCATGCGGCGCGGCCAGACCCCGCCGAGCATCATCGACGCGCCGGCGCGGTCAAGTGCGTCGTTCGCCGCCTCGTAGCCAAGCTCGATCATCCGGCGCACATGGGCGAAGCTGAACATGCTGAACTGCCAGACCGCGGGGCGCACGAGCAGCAACGGCGGTCCGCGCCAGGCGTCGAGCTGCAGCCCCTGCAGTCGCTTCATCATGATCTGCGCCGACCGCATGTAGATCGTCGCGAAGCCCTTGTCCCTGATCCGCCGCGCCCGCGCGATGTTCGTGCTCCCCACGTCGACCGCGATCACCGCGTCCATGCCATGTGAGGCCGCGAGCGCTGGCACGTTGTCTGAGATGCCGCCGTCGGCGCAGGTCCGCCCGCCGAGCACTCCGGGGGGGAAGAACCCGGGCAGCGCGCATGAGGCGTAGACCGCCTCCCAAACGTTCACGTCCTGCAGGCCCGGCAGGCCCCACACGACCTGCGCGGCCGACTCGAGGTCGACGGAGTTCACGAGCAACGGGCGCGGCAGGTCGCGAAAGGTCCCCGCGGGCACGATGTCCCGGACCAGCTTCTGGAGCGGCTTCGCGAGATAGAGCGAGGGCGCGAGCATCCGCCTGGTCACCATCGAGATATGGTCGATCCGGAATAGATCGCTCTTCTGCAGCGCAAGCGCGCGACGCTCCATCTCGTCGATCGACATCCCGCCCACGTAGGCCGCGGCGATCAACGAGCCGATGCTCGTGCCGGCCACGACCGTCGGGCGAATGCCGCGCTCCTCGAACGCGCGCAGCACGCCGATATGCGCGAATCCCTTTAATCCTCCGCCGCCCAGTACCAGCGCGAACTTCGGGGGTAGCACGAGATCGGTCTTCATCGCCGGCGCATGTCGCGGACTCGATTCGCCATCGGACGCGTCTGCTCCCAGTTGAGGATCACCAGCCCACGACGCTGGCGGCCGTCTGCCGCGACCTGCGCGCGGGCCGCGACATGTACCGACGATAATATCGTCTCGCGAAGGGACACTCGCGACGGACAGGCATTGACAGAGCAACTGAGTTAGGGCATACTAACTTATGTTCAATGTACCGACGAAGTTCGCGCGCATCGGGCTCTTTATCGCCGTATCCGGCGCCGTTTCCGGTGCCGTATCCGGCTGCGTTGGCCCCTTCATGCCCGACGCCCCAAACGCCGACGAGGTCCTCGAGGGCCCGATCGACGGACTCGCCCCCTCGCAACTCGCGCTCTTCGCCCGCGGCGACGGCGAGTTCGGACGCCGCTTCAGTGCGGCCGACGGCCTCGGGCCGATCTTCATCGCCCAGTCCTGCGATGCGTGCCATGCGGGCGACGGCAAGGGGCATCCGCTCTTTGACATCACTCGGTTCGGGCGCTACGCGGGAGCGGTGTTCGATCCCATGCGCGCCGACGGCGGTCCCCAGTTGCAGAACCGCGCGATCCTCGGGTATCTCGCCGAGCGCGTGCCCTCCACCGCGACCGTCTCGGCGCGATTCACCCCGCCGGCCATCACCGGTCTCGGCCTCCTCGAGGCGGTCGATGACACGACGATCCTCGCGCTCGCGGACAGCGCCGACGCCAATGGAGATGGGATCTCCGGCCGCCCGAGTTGGGTCGACGCGACGGAACTCGTCGATCAGCTCGCGCGCTCGGCGACGGCTGGTTCGCCGGGACCGACCACGCGCCACCTCTCGTGGTCAGGTCGCTACCTCGGTCGGTTCGGCAAGAAGGCGCGAGCGGTCACGTTGCGGCACCAGACCGTCAACGCGTACTCGGAGGACATGGGCCTCACCACCGACGATCTGCCCGACGATCTCGTGGCACCAGGCATCGCCGGGGGGACGGGCGATGGTGTCGCCGATCCCGAGGTCGGGAGCGGCGTGGTGAGCAGTGTCGTGTTCTATCTGCGTACCTTGCGCCCACCGCCTCGCCGCGCGAGCACTGACGCTGATGTCGCAGCAGGAGAAGCGCTCTTCCAGTCGATCGGATGCGCTGCCTGTCACCTGCTCTCCATGCGCACCGGACGCTCCGAGATCGCGGCGCTCGACCGCGTGCAGTTCGCCCCGCTCACCGATCTGCTACTGCACGACATGGGGCCCGAGCTCGACGACGGCTACACCGAGGGTGACGCGGCCCCGGCCGAGTGGCGCACCGCACCGGTCTGGGGGATCGGTCTCGCTGAGCGCGCGCAGGGCGGCACCGCCTTTCTGTTGCACGACGGTCGGGCGCGAACATTGCGCGCCGCGATCGGCTTCCACGGCGGCGAGAGTGCGGCGAGCCGCGCGGCGTTCAATGTGTTGAGCACGGGCGACCAGGAACGATTGCTGCGTTACCTGAGGTCGCTCTGATGCTGCCGCGGCGTGACTTCCTCCAGCGTGCTTGCACGCTCGCGCTCCCGCTGCTCGGCGCGGCCTGCGCGACTGTCCCGTACGTTCGCGGCGACCTGCGCGACGGTGTGGTGTATCTGCCCTTTACCGCGCTCGACGCGGATGGTCGCGCGCTCGTGGAGGTCCCCGGGGTCGACCTGCCGATCTTCGTGCGGCGCATCCCGGGCGGCGGCGCGAGCGCCTTCTCGACGCGCTGCTCGCACCGCGGATGCGAGGTGGAACCCGCGATTGATCGTTTCGTCTGCCCCTGTCACGGCAGTGAGTATGCGCTCGACGGCGCCGTGCTCCGCGGGCCCGCGGAGCGACCGCTCGACCCGTTCCGCGTCGTCGAGACGGCCGACGGTCTGTCGATCCTGCTCACACCGCGAGGCGCGTCGTGATCGGCCATTCGTTGGTGCGGATCACTCGGGCAGTTGTCATCGCGTCAATCGCGATCGCCGCTACCGCCTCGGTGTCGAGCGCGCAGGGCGACTCGACCTCGGTGCAGGGGAGCATCTACTCGCGCCCCTTCATCGGCTCGGCGGGCCGGACCGCGATCGGCGGCTACCTCGAGGCCAACGCGCACTACGGGCGCGAGGAGGGCGTGGGCGACGGACTCTCCATGGAGTTGCGCCGTTTCAACATCTTCCTGTTCTCGTCGTTGGGCTCGCGCCTCCGCTTCATCTCGGAGTTGGAGTTCGAGCACGGGACCGAGGAGATCGCGCTCGAGACCGCGCTCGTGGACCTGCGGCTCTCGTCGGCGCTCGTCTTGCGCGGCGGGATCCTGCTGCCTCCGATCGGCGGGTTCAACCTGAACCATGATGGTCCGCGTTGGGATTTCGTCGAGCGGCCGATGGTCTCGACCGAGATCATCCCGTCCACGCTCTCGGAGGTCGGCTTTGGTGTGAATGGTCGAGTCGCGCCCGCCGGCCTCACGCTGATGTACGACGCGTACGTCACCAACGGACTCGGCGAGGGAGTGGTGCTGAACTCGACGGGCCGCACGCACCTTGCCAGCGGTCGCCGCGCGGGTCAGTTCGCCGGTGACGACAATGGCGCGCCGGCCTTCTCCGGACGCGTGGCCGTCCGCGCCCCGCGGCTGGGCGAGGTCGGGCTCTCGTACTACGGGACCACCTACAACAGCTTCCGCGTCGACGGGATCGTGGTCGATGCGCGACGCGCACTCTCGCTCGTCGCGGTCGACCTCGCGGCGGACCTGCCACGCGGCGTGAACGTGCGCGGCGAGGCGGCGATCGCGAGCGTGGAGCTTCCGCCGTCGCTGGGTGAGCTGCTGGGGACGCGTCAGTGGGGCGTGCACGTCGATGTGGTTGTTCCTGTGCTGCGTCTCGCACGAGGGACCTTCTCTGGTGGTGTGCTCAACGTCACGGCGCGCGCGGAACATGTGGACTTCAATGTGGGCCGCTTCTCGTCGACGGGCGGACTCATCGGCGATGACCGGTCGGCGATCACGACGGGGCTGAGTTTCCGGCCCACGGGGGGGAGCGCGTTCAAGCTGCAGTACCGGCGCGAATGGGCGCACGACCTGGTGCGGAACGCGGCGACGCGGAGTGCGGTGGTGCAGGCGGGGATTGCGACGTACTTCTAGGGCGGTTCGGTCGTCGTTCCCGTGCGAGGCGAGGATGGGAACTGTGCATCCTGCCGCAGGTTCTGCCTACAGGTACCCTGATGCTTCCCGACTCTTTCTCAAAGATCTTCTCCGAGATCGAAGCTGCCCTCCGCGATGGGGTCATCCTGCGCTACGGCGTGGGTGGGGCGATTGGCGCCCTCGTCTACATCGAGGCTGTGGCCACGGAGGACGTGGATGTATTCATCGCGGTAGACCCGTCTGCTCGGAGTGTTCTCGATCCATTCCGCGCGGTGTACGACTACTTCCTGGGTCGCGGGGCTCGCTGGGAGGGCGAACATCTTGTCATCGGTGGGTGGCCAGTGCACTTTCTCCCGTCCACCGGGCCGTTGATGGACGATGCTCTGGCCAACACGAGGCGAACTGCCGTTGATGACTTGGTGATCAGTGTGCTGTCGTTGGAGCATCTCGCGGCCGTCGCGTTGGAGACCAATCGGGGCAAGGATCGCGCGCGCCTGGAACAGATCTGGACCTCTGGTGAACTCGATCGCGAGCGGTTCCTCGCACTGGTCCAGCGATTCGGGCTCTCGGAGCGTTGGGAGAAGGTCCGCGAATTCTTCGAGGAGAGGGAATGAAGAGCACGATGCAGAAGGTGCTGCAGGCCAAGCAGGCACAGCGTGCCAAGTCGGCCGGCAAGTCGATCGCGGAGAAGCTCGCGCTGGTCGAGCGCATGCGGGATCGCAACGCACCGCTGAAGGCGCTGCGAGACGCTGCGCAGGCCAAGAAAGGGCCGGTGAGCGGAGCCCGCTGACCGTCGATCTCGCCGCTCCCTGTCGGATGTCAGTCCCGTGTGGCACAATACCGGGAGAGTGACACTCCGCAGCCGACCGACGCGAGGAACTGATGGCGAAGGCAGGGGCCGGAAAGGGGAAGGGCACGAAGTCGAAACCTGCCGTCGCAGCGTCCAAGCGAACCGACGCGAGCGTTGCTCCGCCGGGGACGGCCCGCGCATATGAGCACGCGACCGCCGATGCGGCTGCCCGGCCCGAAGCGGGCACGCAGGCGCAGTTCCGCAAGAAGAAGCCGCCCACCACATACCGCTACGATTCGTCGCTCGCGCCCGAGCTCGTCTGGGATGGCGGCAACGCAGCGCTGCGTGATCGCGCCGATGAGTTGCTGCGCGAGGTGGAGCAAGCGCTCGCCTCCGGGACCGCTGAAGCGCTCGCGTCTGCGCGTGTCGCTGCTCAAGAGCTGCGCGGCATGCAGCGCGCCTTTCTCAACTGGACCGGCAAGGCGGAACGGCTCTCGTTCGATGTGCCGACGCTGCCGCTGTTCGTCCACGAACGGCTGAGCACGCAGGCGATCCTCGACACGCTTTCTACGCACAAGCGGGATCAGCAGGCGGACCTGTTCGATCTCTTCGCCGACCCCAAGCGGTCACTGGTCGATCAGGTGCTGCGCGCCTACGAGCATCGCGATCGGTGGGTGAATCGCATGGTGCTCGGCGACTCACTCGTCGTGATGAACTCGCTGCTGCAGTACGAGGGGATGGGCGGGCAGGTGCAGATGATCTACATCGATCCGCCGTACGGCGTGAAGTTCGGGAGCAATTTCCAGCCGTTCGTGCGGAAGCGGGACGTGAAGGATGGGGATGATGCGGATCTCACGAGAGAGCCGGAGATGGTGCAGGCGTATCGGGATACGTGGGAGTTGGGGTTGCATTCGTACCTGACCTATCTGCGGGATCGGCTTGTCGTCGCGCGGGACTTGCTGTCAACGAGCGGAAGCCTGTTTCTGCAAATCTCAGATGAGAATCTTCATCACGTTCGCGAGTTGCTCGATGAGGTCTTCGGCGCCGAGAACTTTGTCGTGATCATCCCATTTGCGAAGACAACCG
>JANOTB010000165.1:0-1876 GCA_031416115.1 Gemmatimonadota bacterium | reverse complement strand
CCGAGCACGAGTATGCGCTTGGGTTTACGCGGAAGGTAGACACCGAACACGAGAGGACTCCTTGCGGCTGGTTAGGTCGCCATCGCGCCGACGAGGCGCAGATAGTCGTCGAAAAGGAATCCCGCGTCTTGGGGGCCCGGGGATGCTTCGGGGTGGAACTGTACGCTGAAGAACGGTCGCACGCGGGAGCGCACGCCCTCGTTGGTCCCATCGTTGATGTTCACGAACCATGGTTCCCAATCCGCGGGGAGCGAGTCGTCGCGGACCGCGTAGCCGTGATTCTGGCTCGTCACGAAGCACCGGCGCGTGAGGAGGTCCTGCACGGGCTGGTTCACACCTCGGTGCCCGTACGGGAGCTTGTATGTGTCCCCGCCAGCCGCGAGCGCGAGGATCTGGTTGCCGAGGCAGATGCCGAAGATCGGCTTTGTGTACGTGGCGATAAGTGTGCGCATCTGCGCAATGAGCGGAGCGAGGTCCTTGGGGTCGCCGGGACCGTTACCGAGCATGACGCCGTCAGCTTCGGCGGCCAACGGCGCGAGGTCAGCGTGCCACGGCGCACGGATCACGGTGGCACCGCGTTCAAGGAGCGACCGAACGATGTTGTCCTTGGCGCCCGTGTCGACGAGGAGGATCTTGAGCGGACCTCCGGCGTGCCGCACGACCTCGGTGGGCGCCACGAGGCGAAAGACGTCCGTGCCCATCTCGACGACCTTCGCGGCCTTCTTGGCCGACTCGACGTCGGACCCTGCCGGGATGATCCAACCCTTCATCGTGCCGAACTCACGCAGCTTGCGCGTGAGTGTGCGCGTGTCGATGCCGGTCACCGCGGGGACCTGCTCCTCCCGAAGCCATGCACCCAGCGATCGCGTGGCGGCGTGGTGGCTGTAGTCGTCGACGTAGTGTTGCACGACAAGCCCCTGCACCTGGATCCGGTCGCTCTCGTATGGCGCGTCGAGGCTACCCCTGGCGCGCGCAGCCGGCACTCCGTAGTTGCCGATGAGCGGATACGTCGTGACGAGGATCTGACCGCGATACGACGGATCTGTGAGCGTCTCGACATAGCCGGACATCGCCGTGTTGAACACGACTTCACCGACCACCGGCACGTCGGCGCCGAAGCTCGCGCCTACCATTGTGGTGCCGTCTTCGAGCACGAGTTGCAGGCGAGCAGCGTCGGGCATGCGGTTGGCTCGGACGAGGAAGCTGACGGTGATGCAGCTAGAACGCGGTCCCCAACAATACGGCATTGAGCACGAGCCGGTCGAGCGCCCGCCACCAACCACGGAACAGCGGCTCGTTGGTGAACATCACCACGTTGCCGGAACCGACCTTTTCCTGTGTGATGAAGGTGCTGCCGCGCAGCAACCGTTCACTGTTCTCCGGGAAGGTGAAGCCGCCGCGCCGGATCGGCCCCGTGGTCGGGAAGACCGCCACATTGCCGCCGTCCTTGGAGAGCGTGTAGAAGCTGCTCCCACCCACGAGCACGGTCTGCCGTTGCTGCTCGAAGCCCATGGTGAGCCAGTGCGTGAGGTCGAACGCCACGTCGAAGTGGCTCCCCGGCAGGTCGGCGATGTCGTCGGCGCAGGCGTTGGGGCTCACCACCGTGCGCAGTGAATCGATCGGCGCCTTGGTGGCCGGCGCCGGCTTGAGGTCCTTCTTGGGTTCGCAGACGATGCGGCGCACCGACGTGAGGCCGACGTCCTCGCGAGTGGCCCACTGCGTCGCGCCGCCGAATGTGATCAGCGCGCCGCCGCCCTCGACCCAGCGCTTGAGCGCGGCGCCGGTGCCGGTACCGGTCACACCACCACTCGGGATGATGATCACGTTGAACGCCGAAAGATCGCCATTGAGCGCTGCCGACGAGATCGGCGTGAAC
>JANOTB010000164.1:0-2133 GCA_031416115.1 Gemmatimonadota bacterium | reverse complement strand
GCTCGAGGCGATGTACGATCGGCATAAGTCCAAAGGCTTCGTGATCGTGGGACTAGCGGTCGATCAGGCGCCGACGGCCATGGTGGAAGCATTCGTCCGGGATCGCGGAGTGTCGTACCCGATCGCGCATGTGGGACGCGAGGCAGAGGCGGTGTTCGGTGGAGTGCGGGGGTACCCGACCTCGTTCCTGATCGGGCGCGATGGCGTGGTACGGCATCGGGTACTGGGGCCGATCGGGGCGGTGTCGTTGGAGCCGGCGGTGAGGCGGGCGCTCGGGCAGTGACTTCCTGAAGGATCGCGACTGAGCGAAGGGCCGCCTCTTCAGGCGGCCCTTGCGAGTTTGGATGATAGTAGTTTATATAACTGTATCGTTGTATAGCAAACAATCATCTCAATCATGACCAGACCTTTCTTCATCGCGCTCGCCCTACTCGTCCTCCCCGTTCCGGGGGCCGCTCAGCTCACCCTGCGCGACGCCCTTGCCCGGGCGGACGGTCAGGCCTATGCCAATCGGATCGCCAGCGCCGCCGTCGACGCGCAGATGGCACAGGCGCTCCAGCCCTATCGGGGCATCCTGCCATCTCTGCGCGTCGAAGCAGGATTCATTCGCAGCAACCATCCGATCGCGGTCACGGGCACCAAGTTGAGCCAGCGCTTGCTCGGAGTTGCTGACTTCGATCCGGCGACGCTCAACTTTCCGCGAGCGATCGGCAACAAGATCGGCAGCCTCGTGCTCGAGCAACCGCTCCTCAACCCGGACGCATGGATGGGTCGGTCGGCCGCGGGTAACGCCGCCGAAGCGCAGTCGGCGGGCGCCGATTGGACGCGGGGCTCGACCCGCACAGACGTGGTGCGCGCCTACTTTGGAGCGACGCTCGCCGCTGAGAGGCGCGCGACGCTGATCGTTGCCGAACGCGCGGCGCAAGCGCACGTGGCGCGCGCCAAAGCACTCGCCGACACCGGTCTCGTGACCAGATCCGATGCGCTCCTCGCCGAGGTGCGCGCCGGTGAGATCACTACGCAGCGGCTCGCCGCCGCGGGTGAGGCCTCGCATGCTTCCCGCTCCCTCGCGGTGCTGCTTGGAGAACCCTCCGCTTCATACGCACTGCCCGACGCGCTTCCCAGTGCCGACGCGATCCGTGCACTCGTTGCAGCCGACACCGCGTCCCGTGCGATCGGCACGCGGTCCGACGTGCTGGCGGCGACGCTCGCGCTCAACGCGGCGCGGGCCGACGCCTGGCGCGCCAAGGCGGCCTACCTGCCGCGCATCAACGGCTTCGCCCGATACGACTGGAATGACCCCGATGGGTTCTTCGCCAGTCAGCGTGCCTGGACGGCCGGAGTGATGGCTTCGTGGTCGCTCTTCGCCGGCGCGAACGACGTCGCCGAGGTGCGCGGCACCAACGCGCGCGTACGGTCGGCGAGCGCGCAGCGCGAAGCGGCGTCGGCCAACGCCGAGCTCGAGAACGCCCGCACACATGAAGCGCTGCAGGTGACCTTGCTCCAGCTGGAGATCGCCGAGCGCGCGGTGACGCAGTCCGCCGAAGCGCACCGGATCGTCGCCCGCAAGTACGACGGAGGCCTCGCCACCATATCCGACGTTCTCGAAGCCTCGGCGATCGAGACGCAAAGCCGACTCGGTCTCTCCTTCGCCCGCTATCAACTGCTCGTGACCGTCGCCGAACGCCGCCAGGCGCTTGGCAGCGACCCGTCGTTCCTCACCGCGCTCGACAGCGCGTCCACGCCTCCGCACTCCGACCGCGCCCCGCGCTGAGATGCTTTCCATGAACGACAAGAAAATGGCCTACACGCTCGTTACCGTGACCACGCTCCTCGCCGCCACCGCATGCGGCGTGAGCGAGGCGCGTGAAGTCCGCGATGCGACGAACGCGAACATCGTCACGACCGACGCGCTCGTGGCAACGGTACTCGATACGCTCCTCCCGAACGTGATCGAGGCCGATGGAATTGCCACACCGATGCGCGAAGCGATGCTCTCGACCAAGCTCATGGCGACCGTGATCGAAGTGCTGGTGCAGGAGGGGGACATGGTGCGCGCCGGTCAGCTTCTTGCGCGCCTCGACGCCCGAGACGTGACCGCGAAGGCCGAACAGGTGGCGGCGGCGGTCGCGG
>JANOTB010000163.1:0-8664 GCA_031416115.1 Gemmatimonadota bacterium | reverse complement strand
CAACAACAGTGCGCGTTGCAGGTCGTCGTCGGCAACGACACCCTGCAATGCGTGAAGACTCTTCCGCACATCGGCGGCGGGGACGCCGGCGTTGAGCGACCCGTGCAGGTGCGAGTGCAGCTGACGCTCCTGCGATGCCGCCACACAGGCGGCGACGATGCACAGCTCACGCAGCGCGAGCGCGAGCCCCGGCCGCGAGAGGATCTTGCCGTACCCTTCGACGATCATCCACTCGTCGAGCTCCGGGTGGAGTGCGACGATGTTGTGGCGCAGCTTCGCGTAGAACTCGCCGTAGACGATCGCGCAGGTGGCTTCGCCCTGCGCGCGCCACCGGTCGTACTCCTCGCCGGAAGTCGTGGAATCCTTTGGCGACTCCGCCGAGACTGCCGGCGCTGGCACTCCTGAGATCCGCCGCCACTCGCGCGTCGCGTTGAGTGTGCGGGGGAAACCGCAGAAGAGGTACGACTGCAACAACAGTTCCTCGACCCACAGCACTGGCACCTCGGCGCCGACGCATTCGATGCATCCCTGTCGCATCGCCTCCTCGCCGCCGCGGGCGATCCGCGCCGAGAGACGGACGAGCGCGACGACCTTGGGATCGAGCGCGAAGACTTTTGGATCGAGCGCGAAGACTTTTGGATCGAGCGCGACGATATCGCCCACGGGTGCGAGTGTCATCATCGATTCACTGCGCCGCGGCGCGAACGCTTCCGAGCACGGGGCGGATCTCACCGACGCGTTCGCCTCGCGTGTTCCGGACCGGACGCAGGACGAAATCGGCGAGTCGAGGCGGCAGTTCGGCGGGAAGGACTCCCAGTTGCTGCAGCGCGGAGAGCACGGCTACATGCTGGGCGCGCAGTGCCCCGTCCTCGACCTTGATCGCGATCCCGAGGCCCATGCCGGGGACGGCGATCGAGTGCACTCCTTCGGCGCCGACCTTTGCGATTATTGTGCCGTTGGTCTCCTGCAGCAGCACGGTATCGAACCGGTCGGTGCCGCCGAGCAGGTGCGGATATTTGCGGACCGATGCTGCCACCCGGGCGGGAATCTCCTCACCGGCCTGCACCGCGCGCCCCCAGCGGGAGAAGGCGAGCGCCATCCGGTCGAGCGAGAGCGCCATCACCGCAACGCCGCAGCCGTCGACACCGAGCGGCATGTCATCGAGCGGCACGCCCGTCCAAGACGAGACCTCGCCGAGGCAGGCCCGCTGCACTGGGTGGTCGGCCTGTTCGTAGCCTCGAGTGGCCCAGCCAGCGGTCTTCGCTCGCGCGAGCATGGCCGCATGCTTGCCGGAGCAGTTGTTATGCAGGCGGGTGAGGGGCTGGCCACTCTCGCGCCAGAGTTTTGCGCCGCGCGACGAGAGGGGTTCGTGCGGACCGCACGCGAGATCGCCTTCTTCGAGGCCGAGCGAGGCGAGCATGCGCGCGGCGACCGCGAGATGCTCGGGCTCTCCCCCGTGCGACGAGACGGCGAGCGCGAGCTGTTCGTTGTCCCAGCCCAGCTGTTCGAACCCGCCGGACGCGAGGAGCGGGATGATCTGGAAGAACTTCGCGCAGGAGCGCCACATGGAGACGAGATGCGCGTCGCGTGCGGCGGCGACGAGGACGTCGTCGGCACCGATGACGGCGGCGTGCACACGGTGTTGCGATTCGACGACGTCCGCACGTGTGACTTCGACGTCCAGATTCAGGGCGAGCATGGTCCTCGCAATCTAACGGGGCTGCCCTGCGAGAGTCGTACGAATGTCGGCGAGGAGCGTCTCGCGTTCGTTCTTCGCGGGATCGTCGAGTACCAGTTCGAGCAGGCGGTGGAGTGTCTCGCCCATGGCGCGGCCGGGGGGAACGCCTGCCGAGCGGAGGTCGTCGCCGTCGACGGCGAGATCGCCCGTGGTGAGTGGGTCGCGCCAGGCGATGCGCACGGCACGGCGGTACAGCCGGATGCCGGCCAAGCGCTCGGCGCGGCGCTGGTCCTCGCTCGCGTGCGGATCCAACTCGGCGGCAGCACGAGCCCAGCGGAGGCGTGCGGTGCCGGCGAGGTTCAGGCGGCCGGTGCGGGCGAGGAAGCGGCGCAGCGCGGAGTCGGTGACCGCGGAGTCGGTGGCCGCGTTGGAGGGGGCCAGCACCACGGCCGCAGCCTCGGCCAGCACCACCGCCGCGCGCGCCTCCACGTTGCTGTACTTGAGCGCCTTGAGCGTGCGCTCCAAGTCGCGCGCCGGCGCGACCCCGGGCTCGACGAAGAGCGCCGCGAGCCGCAATGCGCGGCGGTCAGGCCGCCCCTTGAGACCGGGCCGCGCGAGGTGGTCGATCGCCCCGAAGCGAGCCTTGGGCGCGTCGGCGAGCGCGGGCATCAACGTGCCAAAAACTCCCGCGTCGCGGTATCGCTCGAGCGTCTCGGAGGGACGTGCGACCTGCTCCATGATCTTCTCGAGTTCCTGCTTCACGCGCTCCATCGAAAGGCGACCTAAGTGCGGCGCGCTCTCCCTGATCGCCTGCCAGGTGCTGGGCTCGATGGTAAAGCCGAAGCGGCCGGCGAATCGCAGAGCGCGCAGGGCGCGGAGGCGGTCCTCGCGCATGCGTTCGCTCGCCTCGCCGACGCAGCGAACGATCTTCCGCTCGAGGTCCCCGCGACCGTCGAATGGGTCGCGCACCTCGAGACGCTCGGCGTGCACCGCGATCGCGTTCATGGTGAAGTCGCGGCGCGCCAGATCCTCCACGAGCGACGCACCGTAGCGCACGACGGCATGGCGACCGTCGGTCTCGACGTCGTGACGGAAGGTGGTGACTTCGTGCAGCACGCCGTCGCGGTCGAGCACGCCGACGGTGCCGAACTGGATGCCGACGGGGATCGTGCGGCGAAAGAGCTTCTGCACCTGCTCGGGCAGCGCGGAAGTGGCGATGTCCCAGTCGAGGGTCTCAATGCCGAGTAGCGCATCGCGCACGGCGCCGCCGACGCACCAGGCTTCGTGGCCGGCGCGCTCGAGGGTGTTGCAGATCTCCTTGATCGACTTCGGCGGGGAGAGGCGGGCGGGCATCGTGATGCGAAAGTTAACGCCGCGCGGCGGGAGTTCACGCATCTTTCCCCGCATGCCAAAAGACCTGATCACTCGCGCGCGCCTGCAGACCCTCGTCGAGGCGCCGTCAAAGGCGCGCACCTGCATCGCGATCCTCGGGGACGCGATGCTCGACATCTACCTGCGTGGCGACGTCGAGCGCATCTCGCCCGAGGCGCCGGTGCCGGTGGTGCGCGTACGCGAGCGCAAGCATGCGCTCGGCGGTGCGGCGAACGTCGCGCAGAACGTGGCGGCGCTCGGCGCGCGCGCTGAACTGGTCGCGGCACTGGGTGATGACGCGTCGGGCGCACAGCTGCGATCGATGCTGCGCGCGCTCGGCGCCGACTCGCGCGGGCTGATCACGACGGAGCGGCCGACAACGACCAAGACGCGCGTCGTCGCGCGGGGCCAGCAGGTGGTGCGCGTGGACGAGGAGGTCGACAGCGACCTCGAGGGCCGTGAGGTCGAGGCGTTGTACGCCGCTGTTGATCTCGCGGTGGCGGAGGCCGATGCCCTCATCCTCGAGGACTACAACAAAGGTGTGCTGATCGAGTCCGTGATCCGTCGCGCCGTGGCGGCCGCGAACAGGCGCGGGATCCCCGTGGTGGTCGATCCCAAGTACCGGAACTTCTTCGCGTACACGGGTGCGACGATCTTCAAGCCGAACCGGCGTGAGCTCGAGGCCGCGTTAGGGGCCGCGGTCGACCTGGATCACCCCGAGGCGCTGCCGGCCGTGCTCAAACGGCTCGGCGCGGAGCGGCTGCTGCTCACGCTGAGCGAGCGCGGGATGGCGTTGATCGAGCCCGACGGAGTGATCCACCGCATCCCGACGACCGCACGCGAGGTGTTCGACGTGGTGGGCGCGGGCGATACCGTGACGGCGTGGCTCGCGGCGATGCTCGCGGTGGGGGCGACGCCGTTAGAAGCGGCGGTGATCGCGAACTACGCGGCGGGGGTGGAGGTCGGAAAGGCTGGGGCGGCGACGGTGAGTCCGGGGGAGATCCTGGCGGCGTACGACGCGTCGTAG
The DNA here is from genome assembly GCA_031416115.1 of Gemmatimonadota bacterium. Classification (GTDB taxonomy): domain Bacteria; phylum Gemmatimonadota; class Gemmatimonadetes; order Gemmatimonadales; family Gemmatimonadaceae; genus Pseudogemmatithrix. The sequence continues at coordinate 4,588 of JANOTB010000163.1, read as the reverse complement.
GGATCAGCGCGGCGGCGCGCTCGCTGCCTTAGCAGCCCAGCCCTCGGCGACCTGACGCTTCAGCGCTTCGCGGAACGATCCCGCGTCGAAGCGCTCGGCGTTCGCACGGCAGGCGTCGGACCGGGGCGGCGGCACGAGCGCCTCGAACTCGCGCACTGCGGCCGCGATGGTCGCCGGCGAGTCGTCGTCGAAGAAGAGTCCCGTGCGGTCGCCACGCGGCTTGCCGCGGACGGTCTCGAGTGCCCCGCCCTTCCCGAGGGCGATCACCGGGGTGCCGCAGGCCTGCGCCTCGAGGGGCACGATCCCGAAGTCCTCTTCGGCGGCGAACACGAAGGCGCGCGCCTTGCGGAACCAGCCGAGCAGTTCGACGCGTGGCACCTCACCGAGCAGAGAGATGTTTGTCGCGCCGGCCGCGGCGGCGTGGATGCGATCGCGCTCCGGGCCATCGCCGAGGACCACGAGGCGGCGGTCCGGGAGCGAGCGGAACGCCTCGACGATGCGATCGATCTTCTTGTACGCGACCTGCCGGCTGGCGGTCACATAGAGGTCGGGATCGTTCGGTCCAGAGGGCGTGAAGTAGTCGACGTCGACCGGCGGGTGCAGCACGTCACTTTCGCGGCCGTAGTTGCGGCGCACGCGATCGCCAACGAATCGCGAGTTCACCACGAAGCGATCGACGCCAGCGGCTGCGGCGCGGTCCCAGGCGCGGACCCATCGCAGGAGCGTGCGCGCTGCGGCCGCCTTGAGGCCGGCGATGCCGTGGTCCTCCAAGTATTCGTCGCGCATATCCCAGGCGTACCGCATGGGCGAGTGGCAGTAGCAGAGGTGGAACTGCCCTGGGCGAACGCGCACGCCCTTGGCGACCGCGTGGTTGCTGGAGATGATCACGTCGAACGCGCTCAGGTCCAGCGAGCGGATCGCGAACGGCATGATCGGCAACAGCGAGCGATACCGCTGCGCGATGCCGGGGATGTGCTGCATGAAGCTCGTGTGCGCCGGGCGGTCGGTGATCGACGCGCGGTCGGACGGACTCATGACGTCGAAGAGCGCGAAGAGCGTGGCGTCGGGGAAGGCGGCGAGGAGCTCGCGGATGACGAGCTCGGCGCCGCCGGGCTTGGCGAGCCAGTCGACGACGACGGCGATCTTGGGATCGCCGGAGAGTGGCGGGGCGACCGGCGTCGACTCGGCGGGAGCGTTCACCCAGCGGAAGTTATCGCGGGCACGCGCTTGCCGCCTTCCCGCGTGGAGGTAAGACTTCGCCCGTCGGGCCCATAGCTCAGCGGTTAGAGCGGCGGACTCATAATCCGACGTGCGCAGGTTCTAATCCTGCTGGGCCCACTTGAACGACAGGTGGGAGGTGGGAGGTTGGGTGCTCACTTGAAGAGGCGGCGTCGCCCGGATATCTTTGACGACTTCGGGCGCGTAGCTCAGCTGGTTAGAGCGCTGCTTTCACACAGCAGAGGTCGGGGGTTCGAGCCCCTCCGCGCCCATCGACGATGATTCGTAGTCACGCGGTCGAGCGCGGCTTCTGCTCCCGCCCTCTCGTCGCTTCGGCGGGTCGCTGGTTCGACGAACATGGTCGCATCATCTCGTCGAACATTGGGTATTGGCGGTGCGCGAACTAGGTTCGAGGGCGGTACCGCAGCCATCTCCACTCCAAATCCGAATGACCAAGCGCGTGCTCAGGCTCCTCTTCTTGGTGGTCGCGATGACCGCCACGTCCATCCCTGCCGTCGCCCAGCGCCCTTCGGCATCGGAGGCGCAGGCTCTTCTCCAAGCGCGGCCGGAGTTGGCGGCGCAGGTCCGGCAACGGCTCACCACGAGCGGGATGAGCACCGAACAGGTGCGTCAGCGGCTCAAGGCCGAAGGGTACCCCGAGAACTTCCTCGACTCCTACCTCCCCGGAGGTGCTGGGGACGGCCGTGCTCCGACGGCGGACGTCGTGACCGCGCTCGAACGGCTGGGCATCTCCAGCGATGACGACGCGGCCGTGATGCGCACCATGCTACGGCAGCGTACCGGTGCCGGGGATCGCGACACCGTCCCGACCACGGTGAATGTGCGTGACGATTCCCAGCGCACCGCGGCGCAGGACAGTGCCTCGTACGCGCTGTTCGGGCTCTCGCTCTTCCGGAACGCCACCAGCGAGTTCATCCCCGTGCTCGACGGACCTGTCGGTCCGGACTATCGCCTTGGCCCCGGTGACGAGTTGGTCCTCATCCTGACGGGAGAGGTCGAGCTCGCGCACACGCTCCCGATCACGCGAGAGGGCTTCGTCGTGATCCCGCAGGTCGGCCAGCTCAGCGTGGCGAACCTGACCATGTCGCAGCTCGAGGATCTGCTCTACGCGCGGCTCTCCCGCAGCTATTCCGGCGTCCAGCGCGGGGTTGGGGCGCGCACCAAGTTCTCCATCAGCGTCTCGCGCCTGCGGGCCATCCAGGTCTTCGTGACCGGCGATGTCGCCCGCCCTTCCAGCTACCGGGTGGCCAGCACGGCGACTGCCATGACCGCGCTCTACGCGGCGGGTGGCCCGACCGAGGAGGGAACGTTCCGTGCCGTGACCGTGCGGCGTGGCGCCGCGGTCGTCGCGACGGTGGACCTGTACGACTATCTCCTGAAAGGCGAGCGCGGCTCCGACTTGCGCCTCGAGAACGGCGACATCGTGTTCGTTGGGCCCCATGGCCCGCGCGTCCGCGTGACCGGCGAGGTCATCCGGCCCGCGACGTACGAACTGCGCGCTGGGGAGGGTGTGCGCGACGCACTCGTCGCGGCCGGCGGGTTCCGGCCCACCGCCCTCGCGTCCCGTGTGCTCCTCACGCGTCTCGTCCCCCCCGCCGAGCGCGGGGTCGGGGGCCAGGACCGCGTGGTTATCGATGTGGCCGCAGGGGCCTCCGGAGGGATTGCGTCGTATCCGAGCCTGCCGCTCAGTGGAGGCGACGAGCTGCGGGTGCTGCCCATCAGCGACCGCGTGCGCGGACTCGTGGCAGTGAAGGGGAATGTGTGGAATGCCGGGTCGCAGGGATACAGGGCCGGTCTCAAGCTCAGCGATGCCCTCCGTGTGGCCGGGGGGCTCAAGCCCGATTCCTACCTCGGGCAGGTCAGCATCACGCGTCTTCGTTCCGACTCCACCCGAGTCCAGCTGCGCGCCGCGGTGCAGGACACCGCGGGGCAGGTCGTGAACGACCTGCTGCTCCAGGAGGACGACGAGATCACCGTCTACTCCCTGACCGAGTTCCGGCCGGATCGGTACGTCGCGATCGGCGGGTCGGTGAAGCGGAGCGGACAATATCCGTGGCGCGAGGGGATGACCCTGCGCGACCTCGTGCTCGCAGCGGGTGGGCTACGCCCGGGGGCCTACCTGCGGGAGGCCGAGGTTGCGCGCGCGCCGGAGGACCGCCGCGGAGGGCGCATCGCCGTGACCATGCGCGTGCCGCTGGACTCCAGCTACATCGGCGACTACGTCCCGGGGGTTCCCTACCCCGGGCCGCTTGGAGAAGCCACGGCCGCTGGCCGATCGACCGCCGAGGTCGCACTCCGCCCGTACGACAATGTGCTCATCATGCAGCAGCCAGACTGGGAGGAACCGCGGTCGGTGGTGCTGTCCGGGCAGGTCCGCTTCCCGGGGCGATACACGCTGGTCAGCAAGTCGGAGACGCTGAGCGATGTCGTGGCCCGGGCGGGCGGTTTCATGCCCGACGCGGCCATCGACGCGGCCTACTTTGGTCGCGCGACGGACGCGACCTCGTTCCGGCGGGATGTGGAGATGGATTCAACGCTCACCGAAACCGAGCGGATGATCGAGCGTTCGCGGGTCGGGCTCGATCTCAGCCGGGCCATGCGTCAGCGCTCCTCGGCGGACAATCTCGTGCTCATCGAGGGCGATTCACTCGACATCCCATTCCGGAGGTCGACGGTCGAGATCCGCGGCGCCGTGAACGCTCCCTCCGTCATCACGCATGCGGGGAAGCGGATGGGGTACTACATTCGCGCGGCGGGCGGTGGTTCGCTCAATGGGAACGAACGGCGCGCGTACGTGATCCAGCCGAATGGGAAGATCGAGACGCGCCAGCGGGTCCTGTGGGTGATCTCGCTGAATCCGAAGCCGCGGGAGGGGGCGACGGTGGTGGTGCCGGTGGAGGAGGATAACGCGCAGAATGTGCAGCGGGTGGCGTCGACGGTGCAGATCATTGCGCAGACGTTGGCGAGTTTGGCGACGTTGGTGGTGTTGTTGCGGTAAGGGTCAGGGATGCTTAGGCGAGCGGATCGCGTGGCGGAGGCGTTCGAGTTCCTGGATGAGTGGACGCCAATACGCCTCGTCCGCGGCGCGTTCTCGAGTCTCCTCGTCCGCGAGGGCGCGCCCGATCTCCTGTTCCGAACCTCCCTGCAAGGCGACCGCGGTCGCCTTGCGTCGTGCGGACAGTTCGGCAAGAACCGCGGCGATCTCGGCGGGTGCCGCCTGAGCGCGCACGACACATTCGGCAAGCAGCGCTGGTGTGCGTAGCTCACGAAGCCAGAAGCGAAACCGCTCGGGCGTCGGTTCGAGCTCCGGATCCAGGTAGTGCCGTTCGACGAGCCGTCGGACCATCGG
>JANOTB010000162.1:0-2695 GCA_031416115.1 Gemmatimonadota bacterium | reverse complement strand
GTGGGGGGGTACCTCGCGGTGACCGGCGCGTGGAGCGAACCCTGGTGGCTGCTTGTTGCGCTCACGGTGGCGGTGATGAGCTGGTCGGGCGGGTTCGACATACTCTACGCGTTGCCGGACGTGGAGTTCGACCGCTCGCAGGCGCTGCATTCGATCCCCGCGGCGCTCGGCGTGCCGCGCGCGATCGTGGTCGCGCGTGCTCTTCACTTGGTGACGGTGTCTGCGCTTTCGGTGACCGTGTGGGCGATCGGCGCGGGCGCGATCGCATGGATCGGCGTGGGCATCGTCGCGGCGCTGCTCTCGTATGAACACTCGCTCGTGCGCTCCGATGATCTGAGCAGGCTCGACGCGGCCTTCTTCACCATGAATGGCGTGATCTCCATGGCGTTCTTCGGCTGCATGCTCGCTGACCGGGTGCTCGCGTGACGCGGCCCACGGACGAGACGGCGCCGATCGTCATGGCGATCACGGGGGCGAGCGGTGCGCCGTACGGTATTCGGCTGCTCGAGCAACTGCTCGTGGCGGGGCGGACGGTGTCGCTGATCGTGTCGTCGCACGGATTCCGGTTGTTGCAGACCGAGTCTGACGTTGCCGACATGTCGCAGTTGCGGACGGCGGTCGGCGCGACTCGGTTCGATCGGCTAGTGACCGTCTTCGACGATACGGATCGCGGAGCGGCGCCAGCGTCGGGCTCGTCGCTCGCTGGCGGGATGGTGATCTGCCCCTGCTCCATGGGCACGCTGGCGAGCATCGCGGCGGGGACGTCGCGCTCGCTCGTGGAGCGCGCGGCCGATGTGGCGCTCAAGGAGCGGCGACCGCTGCTCCTCGTGACGCGCGAGACGCCGCTCTCGCTGATCCATCTCGACAACATGCGGACGGTCACGCTGGCTGGCGCGACGGTGATGCCGGCGGCGCCTGGCTTCTACCACCGGCCTCAGCGGATCGACGAGCTGGTGGACTTCATCGTCGCGCGCGCGCTCGATCACCTCGGCGTGCCGAATACGCTCGCGCCGCGCTGGGGCGAGCCGGAGGCCTGATGGCAGGGCCGATCCGGATCGGGCTGATCGCAGACACGCATGGGCAGCTGCGCGCTGACGTGCATCGCGCGCTCGCGGGTGTGTCGATGATCCTGCATGCCGGTGATGTGTGTGGTGATGAGATCCTCGACGAGCTGAACCTGATCGCGCCGACGATGGCGGTATTCGGCAACTGCGATGCACCGGACGATACCCGGCTCGTGAAGCAGTTGGACATCGAGATCGGCGGCGTGCGCATTCATGTCAGCCATGGGCATGAGCTCGGCCGGCCGGATTCGGCGAAAGTCGCCGCGGCCTACGATGCCGACGTCTGCGTGTATGGGCACACGCACCGGCAGTTGATCGAGCGGGTGGGCGAGAAGCTCGTGGTGAATCCCGGGGCGGCGGGGCCGCGGCGGTTCGACCTGGTGCCGAGTGTCGCGGTGCTCACGATCCGCGATGGGCGGGCTGAGGCGGAGTTGGTGACGCTGGCGGAGTGAGGCGGCTCGTGGACGCCCCGAGTTACGGCGCGATCGGTCCCGGCTTGGCCATCTGCTGCATGAGATCGTTGTTCCAGGTCCCCTCGACCTTGACATGCGCGGCAGCGCCGAGGAGCACCGCTTCGATCAGGTTGTGATTGAGGTACACATGCAGGCCGGGCTGCTTGAACTCGTATAGCGCCGCGACGGCCGACCCGCCCGCGACGAACCAGGTCTCGAGGTTGGTGGCAGGGACGTCGGTGAACGAGCCGCCGTTCCAGACCAGATCGCCGTGGCCGCCGATCAGGTGCGGGCGGGAATCGCGGTTCGCCTGCGAGTGGATGAAGAGCACGCGCTCGCCGACCTTGGCGGTGAGGGCGTTGTCACCGGTGAGCGCGCCGACCGCGCCGTTGAACACGATGTGCGTCGGGGTCAGCGTCTTCATCGTCGCGAGCATGTCGAGCATGCCGGCACCGGGATTGGCGTACTGCTTGAACTTCCCGGAGGCGTCGCGGGGCAAGTAGTAGTCCTGCTCGCCGACGTAGTAGGCCTTGTCGTAGGTGACCGGCCGTCCCGCCGCGTCCTTGAGTCCGGCGCGCGGCAGCACCATGATGGCGCCGTTCATGCCGGACACGACGTGCCAAGGGATCATTGTCCCACCCGGCGCGCAGTGATAGACGAAGACCCCCGCCTTGGTCGCCTTGAAGCGCAGCACCACCTGCTGCCCAGGCGCGACGAGTGTCAGTTCTCCGCCGCCGAGCGCGCCCGTGGCCGCGTGGAAGTCGATGTTGTGCATCAGCGTGTTCGTCGCCGGGTTGACCAGCGTCAGCTCGACGTAGTCGTCCTGATGCACGACGATGAGCGGACCGGGGACCGAGCTGTTGAACGTCATCGCCCAGATCTTCTCACCACCAGGGCCGACGGTGATCTGCTTCTCCTCGATCACCATGCGCACCTGGACCACCTTTGGCGGACCGCTCGCGACCTGGTCGTGCACCGGCGCGAAGGGCGGTGCCACGAGGATCTGCGTGACCCGCTCGAGGGACTCGGCGCCGGCGCTCGCGGCTGGCGTCTGGGTACAGCCCGCGGCAAAGGCGAGCGAGGCAAGGACGGTGAGCGCGCGGCGCATGATCGGACTCGGGAGGGAAGGTGAGACGTTGGCGTCCGTCGAGTCCCCGAAAGAGGCGGCTCGATGCACCA
>JANOTB010000161.1:0-8017 GCA_031416115.1 Gemmatimonadota bacterium | reverse complement strand
CGGTCTCGAATGCCTGGAGCGCGCCGCCCGCCCGCTCGGGGACGTGTGGGTCGTGGCCCCCGACCGCGAGCAGAGCGCGACGAGCCATTCGCTGACACTGCATCACCCCCTGCGGCCAGTACAGCTCGGCGACCAGCGCTGGCAGGTGGACGGTACGCCGACCGACTGTGTGATGGTCGCGATCTCGGCGTTGCTGCCCGACCGACCGGACTTCGTGCTGAGCGGGATCAACCACGGTCCTAACATGGGTGAGGATGTGCTCTACTCCGGCACCGTCGCCGCGGCCATGGAGGGACTCGCGCTCGGTGTGCCGAGCATCGCGGTGTCGTTCGCCGGACGCGTGCTCCGGTCCGACGACAGTCTGCTCGAGGACCATGTGTCGACGCTGACGAGGCTGCTCGATCACCTCACGAAGCTTCCGGACTTCCCAGCTGACACGCTGTTCAATGTGAACATCCCCGCGGTGCCGGCGGCGGAGGTGAAGGGTGTGAAGCTCACGCGACTCGGGCGTCGCGTCTTCTCCGATTCGTTGACCAGGATGAAGGACCCGTGGGGACGCGAGATCCTCTGGATCGGCGGCGGTTCGGTGGCGTGGAGCGGCAGCGAGGACTCCGATTTCCGCGCGGTCAATGACGGCTACGTCTCGGTCACGCCACTGCACCTCGACCTCACCGCACGGGACCGCCTCGACGACTCGGCGCGCTGGTGGTTGCCCCTGTGATCCGGCAGTTCGGTGGGGCGCGTCGCCGTCTCATCGAAGAACTCGCGGAGAAGGGGATCGACGACGTGAGCGTGCTGAAGGCGTTCGACGACGTGCCGCGGCATCTCTTCGTCCCGTCGGGACTCCACCACCGGGCCTATGAGGACTCGCCGCTGCCGATCGGTCACGGGCAGACCATCAGCCAGCCCTGGGTGCATGCGAAGTATCTGCAGTTGCTGGCGCTCACGGGGCGCGAGCGGGTGCTTGAGATCGGCACAGGCTCGGGTTTCCAGACGGCGTTGCTCACGCGGCTGGCGGGGACGGTGTTCACGGTCGAGCGCATCCCGGAACTCGCCGAAGAGGCCAAACGCTCGCTGGCCGCGTGCGGGATCGAGCAGGTCAGTCAGCGGGTCGCTGATGGCACCTTGGGCTGGCCCGAGCATGGCCCCTACGACGCGATCCTCGTAAGCGCCGCCTCGCCGGATGTGCCCGCTCCGCTCCTCGAGCAGCTCGCGGTGGGCGGACAGTTGCTCGTGCCGGTGGGCGGCCGCGACGAACAGGTGCTCATGAGGATTCGCCGTACGGAGACTGGATTCGAGCGCGCGAAGCTCGACGCCATGCGCTTCGTCCCGCTGATCGGAACCCACGGCTTCGAGGCCTGAATATGCGAGGCTGCGCGATCGACCCCACGCTTGCCGCCGACTTGGCGCGTACGATCCGAGAGGTGCCGGACTTCCCGAAGCCCGGGATCGCATTCAAGGACATCACGCCGGTCTTGCTTGACGCGCCGCTCTTTCGTCGCACAACGGACGCGTTGGCGGCCGCCTTCAGAGATGCCGGAGTCACGCATGTGCTCGGGATCGAGAGCCGCGGTTTCATCATCGGCGCACCCGTGGCCCAGGCGCTGAGGGTCGGCTTTGTACCGCTTCGAAAGCCCGGGAAGCTCCCCCATTCTCGTGTGTCAGAACGATACGATCTCGAGTACGGATCGGACGCGCTCGAGGTGCACCAGGATGCGCTCGGGGTAGGGGACCGCGCTCTGATAATCGACGACGTGCTCGCCACCGGCGGGACGGCCGCCGCGGCGCTCCGACTCGTCGAACGCTGTGGGGCCAGCGTGGCTGGGATGGGCGCTGTGATCGATCTTAGTTTTCTTCCATGGCGCGAACGGCTCAAAGGTTGTAGCGTGCAGACATTGGTGAGCTTCTGAGCGGCGAGCTCCCGGCCGGAACGTTCGGCGGGAACGTCAGGTATCAGTTGGCATCCCCCACGGAGGTCCGGTCGTGAACAGTGGTCGATCTTTACGATGGGTTGTTCTCGCGGCAGCGGTGGTGCACCACGTCGTGGCGACACCCGCAGCGGCGCAGGCTGGGTCGGGTGCTGGCTTCCTGTTCAGACCGCCAGCCGCCACGCTCACAGTGCATGGAGGCTACGCGCAGCCGTCGGCCAGTGGTGGGGTGTTCTCACTCGCCCGACGCGAGCTCACGTTGGGCCGCTCCGACTTTGCGTCGGGCGACTTCGGGGTCGATCTCACTATTGCCGTCGCACCGCGCTACGAAGTCGTGCTCGGTGTCGATCGCTCGGGAAGCAGGACACGGTCCGAGTACCGAGAGTGGCTCGACAACAACGACCAGCCGATCGAGCAGACCACGCAGCTCGCGCGCGTTCCCATCACCGCGAGTGTGCGCTACTTCCTCGCGGACCGCGGCCGACGTGTCGGATCGGTCGCCTGGATCCCGGCGCGCTTCGTGCCGTTCGTCTCCTTGGGCGGCGGCGTCATGAAGTACAGGTTCGACCAGGTGGGCGACTTCATCGACCTGCAGACGCTCAATGTGTTCAGTGAGCGCCTCAGCACGACCGGCTGGACTGGCGTAGTGCAGGCAGGCGCCGGTGCGCAGTGGAGCCTCAATCAGCGTGTGAACCTGACTGGCGAACTGCGATACAATCACGCGAGGGGCGATGGCGACCGACCGAACGGCGATTTTTCCGGTTACAAGGTGAACCTCTCGGGGGTCAGCACCTTGATCGGCCTTACACTTCGGCTCTGACGGGGACCGTACAATGCGCACTCTTTTGATCGCTGCAGCGGCACTTGGCGGGTCGGCATTCCTCGCGCCGGTCTACGCGCAGAACGCCCGAGCGTCGAACGCTCGTGGGCTTGCTTGGGTAGGATGTTGGGAAGCGGCTGACGGCATTCAGGCGCAGGGCCGCGTCTGCGTGATCCCGGAGGGAGCTCGGGACCTGCGGATCGTGAGCTTCGACCCGCAGGACAGGGCGACGGAGTCCACGTTGCGACTGAACGGTGAGCGCACGCCCGTCTCGGCAGAGGGTTGCAGCGGATGGGAGCAGGCCCGCCTGAGCGCCGACGGCGAGCGGATCCTCGTCGACGCGCAGTTGCAGTGTGGCGACTCACCCCAGCAGATGATCGCCGAGGCGTTCGTGATCACCCCCACGGGATTCTGGCTGCAAGTGAGGGGTACGGGCATCGCGATGGTCGCGAATGCGCGGGTCCGACTCTATCGCGCGGTGGACTCGTATGCGTCGTTCCCGGCGGACATCCGCGCGGCACTGGCCCCGCAGGTGCAAGAGGCGGAGTACGCGCGCAATGCGATGTCCCTCGTCTCCGCAGGTGATCTCGCGGAGCTTGAGTCGATGGGGGTCGCCGCACCGCTTATCGACCTCGTGGTCGCTGCGTCGTACCCGCGCAGCTTCGTCATCGACGCTGAAGGTGCGGCGGCTGCGACGCGCTCCACTGGCGGGACGGTGAATACGTCGTCGTTGAACTCGAATCCGTTCTACTGGTCGAATGGGTTCCCGATGCTCAGCTATTATGATCTCGCGATGATGGAAAACTGTATGCGGTTTCGGATGTTCTTGTGCGGCATCGGTGGTGGCCGGTACGGTTACGGCGACTTCGGGTTCGGGGGCTTCGGCGGCCCATACAACGGCGGTTACAACGGCGGGTACGGACCGGGACAAGGTATCCCGGTGGTCGTGCGGCCGGCGGGCGCTTCGTCCGATATTCCCGGAAATCGCGGTGGAGGACGCGCGGTGAGTGGCTCGGGCTACACGTCTGGCAGCGCCGGGAGCGCCGGCGGTAGCACGCGCAGCGCGTCGCCGCGCTCGGGCGACGCCGGCACTTCGCAGAACTCCGGATCGGCGGGGGCCTCGTCGAGCTCCGGGTCTGGCGGATCCGGCGGATCTGGCGGATCCAGCAGCGCCGGAACTTCCGGAGGTTCGGAAACCAGGACTGCGAAGCCGCGCACTCCCTGACCCGTCGTAGGGCAGGGCGACGCGGGGGCTCACTCTTCGGGGTGGGCCCCCGTCGTCATTCTGTTAGTTTGATGCGTTCCGGTCTCGGCCGTGAACCAACGCCCCCGTAGCTCAGGTGGATAGAGCGACGGTTTCCTAAACCGCAGGTCGGCGGTTCGAGTCCGCCCGGGGGCATGGTGCGCCTTCTTATGGAGAAGGCGCGCGACTAGCTTTCCGCACTCGCGAACCGCGCAAGCCGCCGGCGCGCGTCAGTCCCTATACCCGAAACGCACGCATGACCAAGACCGGAGAAGCGGCACGTCCGATGCCGACGATCGAACCCGAGACACTCGGCGAGACGTGGTTGCTGTACCAGAAGCAGATCATCACCGGCGCGATCGTGATCGCCATGGGCGCGGGCGGGTTCTGGCTCTGGAGTCGCTCGGGGCAGATCAGGGAAGAGAAGGCGGCCGCCGCCTTCATTCCGGCCGAAGCCACCTTCCTCTCTGGCAACAAGTTCCTTGCGCAGGCCGAGCTCGAGAAGATCACCACCCGGTACAAGGGAACGACCGCCGGCACGCAGGCCGCCATGCTGAACGCGCAGGTGCTGTTCGAGCAGGGCAAGAATGCCGAGGGGATCGCGCAGCTCGAAGCAGTGGCCGGCAGCGCCCCCAAGGCACTCCGCGCGGGGATCCAAGGGTTGATCGGGTCTGGCCTCGAGAACTCGGGCAAGCCGGCCGAGGCGGCGGTCGCGTTCGCCAAGGCTGCTGCGGCGTCGGCATTCACGGTCGACAGCGACATGTACCGCATGGAGCAGGCGCGGAGCCTGATGGCCGCAAGTGACGCCGCCGGCGCCTCCAAGCTCTATAAGGAGATTTCGGTCCGCGAAGACTCGCCGTTCGCCGGTGAGGCGAAGGTTCGTCTTGGCGAGGCGAACGCGAAGCCGTAGTCGTCGACGGGGACGGACCTCAAGTAACACTTTACATGAAGGGCCTGGCTGATATTGCCAGGCCTTTCGTGTATTTGGGAAGGAAAGTGTCGCCGTGCTGGCGCCCAATCTGGATGGCGTTGATGGTTTGCTCGCCGCAACCGTGCCTACCTATAATATGTATTATGTAAACTACATATCAAGAAGTGCTGTGGGAATCGCCGTATACAGCCCCCTGGCCTCATTCTTGGACCATCTCCCCGCTGTCAGCTCCGGTCGATCAGACTTCGCGGAGCGATCCTTCGAATACTATCCGGGCATCTCCAGCCAGCGACGGTCGAGTTCCCTCGGGTGACTCACGGAGCGTCACCGTGAGGAGCTGTCCCGATCGTGTCGAGAGCCGAGTCACCGCGCCGGCCTCACCCCAGGCGCTCAGCATGACCGCGCACGCCACCGCCCCGGTCCCGCACGCCAGCGTTTCGGCCTCGACGCCGCGCTCGTAGGTCCGCATGCGCCAGGCGCCGTCGGGCGTTGGAGAGATCCAGTTGACGTTGGCGCCAGCCTCAAGGCTCTCGTGATACCGGAGCTCCGGCCCGCGGCTGCCGAGCTCAACGAGATTGGCGTCGTCGGCTCGCACGACGAGGTGCGGAACCCCTGTGTTCACGAAGCCCAAGTTGAGCTCTCCGAACAGCTTGGAGATTCCGGCGTCAGGTCTGAGACCGGTGGGCGGCTGCAGGTCCACCTCGGGCTGCCCGTCTCGAATCCGCCCTCGCATGGTGCCGGCGTCGGTCGCGAATGTGAGGCCGGAGGCACTGGCGATACCCAGTTCGACGGCGAGGCGTGTGGCACAGAGAGAGGCATTGCCACAGAGCTCGCCAACGCTACCGTCGAGGTTGAGGTAGGTGAGCTTAAAGTCTTGCTCGGTAGCGGTTTGGATGATCGCGACTCCATCCGCTCCCACACCGGTGTGCGGAGCGCAGACACGCCGCACGAACTCGGCTTCTACCATCCGCTGGGCCATGAGATCGTCGCCGCGGGCGTCCACGAAGACGAAGTCATTGCCCGACCCCGACATCTTCCAGAACCTCATACGCGCCCGATGAGCGCCCACCAGCGGAGCCGCCAGACCATGAGCACCGCCTCCCGGACGATGTGGCCGCTCATCTTGCTCTCGCCCTCGGTCCGGTCGGCGAACACGATCGGGATCTCGACCGGCTTGAATCCCTTTCGCATGGCCCGGTACGACATCTCGATCTGGAAGGCGTACCCGTTGGAGCGCACGTCGTCGAGGTCGATCGCAGCCAGCACGCGTCGGTGAAAGCACTTGAAGCCGCCCGTGGCGTCCCAGAGCTGCATTCCCGTGACCCAGCGTGCGTAGATGTTGGCGCCGTAGCTCAGGATGAGGCGGGTGATGGGCCAGTTCATGACCGTCACCTTTCCGTTCAGGTAGCGCGAGCCTAGGACGAAATCGGCGCCCTCGGCGGCCTTGATGAACTCCGGAAGGTGCGCCGGGTCGTGACTGAAGTCGGCGTCCATCTCGAAGATCAGCTCGTAGTCCCGCTGGAGCGCCCAGTGGAACCCGTCGCGGTAGGCGGTACCGAGTCCGAGCTTGCCGGGACGCCGCAGCAGGTGGACACGGGAGTTGGTCGCGGCGAGTTCGGCGATCAGGTCACCGGTGCCGTCGGGCGAGTTGTCGTCCACGAACAGGATCTCGATCTGCGGATCCTGCGCGAGCACGCGTTCGACGAGCGTGGCGACGTTGGGCCGCTCGTTGTACGTCGGCGTGATGACGAGCGCCCGCTCAGGCATACTGACGCCTTTGAACGAGCGCCCCTGCCCCGATCGCGAGCAGGGACAACCCGATCGCGGCGAGTGTGATCAGTTTGCCGCGCTCGAAGCTCGCGCTCGTGAAGGTGAGTTCGATCTTCCGTGCCCCGGCCGGCAGGGGGACTCCCATGAGCGAGAGGTTCGCGCGGTGAACTGCGGCCGGCTTGCCATCGATGGTGGCGTTCCAGCCCGGGTAGTAGTTCTCGGACACCATGAGGGCGGAGCCCGCAGGTGCGGGCGCGTCGAGTTCGATCACGATGTGGCCGGGGTCGTACGTGGGGACTGCTGCCTTGATCGCCAATGGCTCGGGGGCGCTGGTGAGGTTCTGCCCCTCGACCGGCGCGTCCGGCGCGAAGAGGGCGACGCTCGCGGCTGGGAAGCGGGAGTCGTGAAGTGCCGTCTCCACTACGTCGTCCGGTTGCTTCATGATCGCCGGCGTGACCCACGCGGCCGGGTTGTCTCCCGGGACCTTAAACAGCCAGACGGGCGTTCCCGCCGCGTTCATGACTGGTCCCAAGACGCGCTCGAGCCCAGGAAGGATCGGCATTGAGTCGTTGTAGATCATCCAACGCACGTTCGCGACCTTCCAGAACACGGGGTTCGCGAGGTTCGGCATGCCACGACGCGTCGCGTCGGAGAGCAGATCATAGCGGCCGATTTCGTTCCCGTGGTAGCCCGTGACGAGCCGGATGCCGTGCACCATGTAGGCATCGCCGCCGAGAAATGGATCTCGGCCGGCCGGGGGCGCCGCGACCAGAGTGGCGAAGGCGCGTCCGGGCTCAGGCTGCGCGTTGATGTAGTCGATGATCGCGTCCGAGGCATACAACTCCGACGCGGGCGCCGAGAAGGTCCAATAGTGGCGCTCAACACTCCAGAGATCGATCACCATCAGCGCGGTCAACGCCGCCGCCGCAACGGTGGTCGCAACGCGTTTCCGCTCCAACAATACGGCCACACCAACGAGTGCAAGCACGACGAAGAGCGATCGCACCGCACCAAGACTCATCGCGCCGCGTGCCGTGGCGTCGCTGAACTCCTGCATGCTCCGCTCGGGCACGACTCCGAGGAAGACCGCGCGCAGTCCGCCGGTGACAGCCAGCAGCAACATCACCGTACCAAACCCGATCCACGCGTACAGGTACCGCCGCGAGAACCCCTTCGCGAGCAGCCGCTCAGTACCGCGCGCCGCGAACACCGAAATCGCGAACATCGCCAAATAGAAGAACGTGCTCGGTGCGCGGAAGAACTTCGCGCCAGGAACGATCGCGAATACGATCTCATAGAACGGCGTGAATCCACCCAGCGACCAG